>JBHENQ010000001.1:0-7132 GCA_046261975.1 Gemmatimonadaceae bacterium
CTGATCCGGCACACTTTGACCGCCGGCGGAAAAAAGCCAAGGAGGAATACCGATGCCGTTCTACCTGACCCGGTTCAGCTACACGCCGGCAACATGGGCGAAGCTCATCAAGAACCCCGAGGACCGCCGAGCGGCGGCCAAGCAGTACATCGAATCAGTCGGCGGCAAGCTGCACGGCTTCTGGTATGCCTTCGGCGAGCACGACGCATACAACTTGTGGGAGGCTCCGGATAACGTTTCGATGGCGGCCACGGCGCTCGCGATCAGCGCGGGCGGCGCGCTGAGCTCCCTACAGACGACTGTCTTGCTGACCGTTGAGGAGACGCTCACAGCCTTGCAAAAGGCCTCGTCTATCAAGTATCGGCCGCCGGGAGACAAAGCAGGATAACCCGCCTTTCCTACCGGGAAACCAGGATCACGCCAAAAGCGATCAGGATTGCGGCGCCCCCGCGTGCCACGCGAGCGCCAGTGGGTCCGATTTTCTCGACGAGGATAAAAACGGTCAGGACGGCGACCCACGCGAGGTTCATCACGCCGACCACGAAGAGCACACCCATCAGCGCCCAGCAGCAGCCCAGGCAGAAGGCGCCGTGCCGTAATCCCATTCGGAGCGCGCCGCTCCCTCCACCACGCCAGTTGCTCATCAGAAACCCCAGTGGACTCTGGCATTGGGTCAGGCATCGGCCTTTGAGCGGCGTCAGCTGGTACACGCCCGCCGCGATAAGAATTGCACCACCGAGACGCATGCTCGACGTCGCCATCATTGATGACAACAACGCAGCCTGGTGCAACGCCCATTGCGCCAGAGCAGCGAAGGCGCTGAATCCCAGCCAGACGGCGATGTAGCCAAGGGCGAACAACAGTACTGGCAGCATCACGCCGCGCTCGTCGCGCCGTGTGTGCGCTCCGGCAAAGAGGAGCAACACCGGAGTTGCGGATGCGGTCATCATCCCGGCCATCATCACCGCCCACATCACGAACGTGAAGAAAACGTCGCGCGCGCCCCAGGGCTCATTCATCACCATTCCCATGTTCGCCATCATCGTGTTCTGGCGATTGAGATGGATCAGGTACGCCCAGGCCAGGGCAGTGATGAGAACGATGCAGCTGACGATAAGAACGCGGTCGCGGCGGGCCGTGGCAGCGACCGGTGAGGGGCTACGCACTGCGCCAGGAAAATGGCGCGTACTGGCCATTGTTCTTTCCGCTCGTGTCGTTCCAACTCAAACCCAGCGCGTCCACGTGGCTCTTCAATGCGTGGGCGAGGGCAAACCGGTCCGCTGCCGGATGGCCCGTGTTGTCCAGATGGATCGGCTCCGTGGCGTTGGGGTTGAGCCCCATGACCCCTTCGGCGGCCATATCCAGGAACTTTCCTGCTTTGACCGACCACTTGGCGCCCGTGCGATCGAAGCTGATCGGCGCAGATTCCAAGCCCAGAAACTTTCCAACCAGGGGCGACAAGGCCGCCATGGGTCCGCCCGCGGACCCGCTCGCCATTGCAGTGATGGCGTCGTGCTGCTCGGCGCTGGCGCGCTCGTCGGCGATGACACCGACCGACCAGTTCCCCTTGCCCATCTCCTCCGGCGTCGATCCTAGGACAATGAAGCCCGGGCCGTCGAGCGAAACATTGCCGTAACTTCCGCGTTCGATCTGGAACGCCATGGCGAATATGCACGGCTCCTTGGTCGGCTTGACCGCCAACTGCCCCGGGACGCACGGACAGACGAAATCACAATTGCAGGTTTCGTAGTATTGCCCGCTGGCCTGCCATGATGGTGCTGCCATCCCCAACCTCCTTCTGTGCGAACGTCGTTAGTCCAGCAACGAGGCGGCGCTGCGTTGGAGTATACTTCCCGGCGCACGCTCAGCCCCGCAAGCTGCAAGCATGAAGCGGTTCCTCGCCGGGTGCAAGCCCCCCTCTGAGAGCTCGGCAGCGATCTGTGATGTGGGTCATCGCAGGACCTACCACCTACAACTCGAGGTCACGCCAAACCTGGATAGCGATTGAAGTAGATCAGGACGAGTGCCAAAGTGTTCGAAACTCCATGGGCAACGATAGGCACAGTCAGGTTGCGGCCAGTTACAAGGAATAACACGCCGAGCCAGAACCCGGAGAGTGACTCCTGCACGATGCCCGTGATGCCCTGGGTCCCGTGGCCAATTCCGAAGTAGACGCTCACCGCTATAAGACTGGCGATCCACGCACCCCGCGAGCGATGAAAGCCGTCTGCAAAGCGGTTCATCAGATAGCCCCTGAACGCCAACTCTTCACCGAATGCCGCTAGCACCCAGCTCACGGCTAGAAGGAGGAGCAGCAACCCTACGTTGCCGACGAGATCCTGAAAATCCGAGAGGTCGGGCGGCGCTCCGGTAATCGACGCAATCAATGGAGTCGTCACGTGGACTGCCAGAAGTTCCATTGCCAGGCCCGCCACGATTCCAGCAGTGACGGCGCGCGCCAGTCGGGGTGCGCGGGTGAACCCGATATCCCGCCACGCGAGCCGCCGGAACCGCAGAGAAGCCCAACAGAGCAGGAGCAGGAAGGGCGTCCGGCTGAGCGGGACGAGGCCGAACGCGTCGGCGATCGTCAGCGCAATCAGAGCGCCTAGTTCGAGAGTCAGGATCCAGTCCTGGCGGAGCGCACCGCTGGAGGCGGGCACGCGTCATTTCGCTACGGTATGGTGGTCGTAGCTGAGTACTCTCGTGACCCTCCAGTTGCCATCCTTTTCCTGCCAGAGGTGAACGAACTTCGCCTGGCCCACAGGCTCGACGTCGTCCCGACCTGGGTGATGAAACCGATGCACTCCGATCTCCACAGCGCCGTAGCCGTGCATGATGTACACCTCGAGCGTTCCTGGCACGAGCTCTCGCCGTACTTTACCACAGATGTTCTTGCGCACGGCGTCAGTGAGGTTCTGCGCGCCGACGGTAAGACCACCCTGGTCGTGATAGAATTCCACGCTCGCTAAAGAAGTAGGCAAACTTCGCAAGATCACAGCGGTTGTACGAGTCGAAGAGCAGCCCTCATTCGCGCCGAGGGGCGGAGATGGCGTTAGGACTTCGCTTTCTTCGAGGGTTTCGACTTGCCAGAACTGTTGAGGGCGACCGCTTGGCGAACGAGCGCCTTGAAGGCGGACTCGTCAACTTCTTCTCCTTCGTGGATGTCGATCGCGCGGCGTGCGTTTCCGTCGAGACTCGAGTTGAAGACACGCGCCGGATCCTTCAGAGACGCGCCCTTGGCGAAGGTAAGCTTCACGACATTCTTGTAGGATTCGCCAGTGCAGATGATGCCGTCGTGTTTCGAGATGAGCTCCGATGCCGACTGGCCTTGGCTCGCGCCCGACTTTTTCATGTTCTCATCCTAGAAGTCCAGATGTTTTTACCTGCAAGACAGTGGAGGATAGTCATGTAAGGCTTCAGAGCAATATTACGGCAGTCGTATATGCGCGGATAGCCAATCGTAATGATTTGCTCGATGAAGAGGCCGTGGCGTGCATCTCTACCAAGCCACTGTGGGACGGATTGGCGACTTGCCCGGCCATTTGCGAAGGATGCCGTCTGTCGTGGAAAATGATGAACCGCCGAATCCACCAGAATGCCGCCGGACGTTACGAATCCTGGCCCCCACTGTCTTCTTCTCTACTACCCTTCCACACCCAAACCTTACTAGACGAGGCATCTTCTCTTGCGTTCACGATATCTGGTGTTGGCTGCGGTTCTGCTGAGCTCCGCTTGCTCCTCGCCGCAGCGTACGTCCGTGCCGGTCGCGGCGCAGCTTTCGCCGGCGGCCGTGCTCACTGTTCGCGAGACCGTTACCGTGCGGGATACTGTGGCGGAACGCCGAGCCGCGCGACTCGAGTTCCGGATCCTCGAGCGGGAAGCACAGCTGGAAGAGCTGCAGGCCCGGCTCAACGACACCCGGGATGAGGTTGTTCGCACCATGGCGAAGCTCAGGAGAGCCGCGAGCCGCGCGGAAGCAGCGTCAGGAATGGCGGAGGCTGAAGTTTCGCTCCAATCGCTAAGGTCCAGCGCGGGGCAGCGACAGCTTCCTGAAGTCTCGGAGGCAACCAGGCTGGTACAGCAGAGCTCAGCCGAGTTCAACAAGCAGAACTTCGGGGGCGCGCTTTACCTGGCGACCCAGGCGAAGACGGTTGCCGGATCGGGCAGGTCGCGTGTGGACCCTCGCAACCGCGGGGCGTCGCTGCCCGGCGAGACGCCGTTCGCCGCACCGGTTCGCTTGAAAATCGCCAGCCGGGGAAATGTTCGCGCAGGGCCTAGCACCACCTTCGGGGTCGCCTTCACGGTGGAGGCCGGAAGCGTGTTGACCGGTCATTCACACACCGACGAATGGATAAGAATCAGCGATGACAGCGGAAAGAACGGCTGGATCTTCCGAACCCTCGTCGCGCGGCCCTAGTCAGCTTTTCGCTGTCTTTGTCTTTGCTTTTCCAGGGGAAGCGCCGGCCTGAACGACCTGGTTTCTGCCGCCGCGCTTGGCTTCGTACATCGCCTCGTCAGCGACGGCAATAACCGACAGTGCGGTCTCAGCGTCCTTTGGAAACTCAGCTACACCGATACTGAGCGTGATGTTCTGACCCGAGAAATCCTCCGCTTCCACAAGCGCGCGGATCCGCTCGGCGACCGGTAAAGCCGCGTCCATGGACGTCTCTGGCAGCAGCACGACGAACTCCTCGCCGCCGTACCGTGCGACGCAATCCACCGCGCGCGTCGAATCCCGCAGGATAGCAGCCACTGTCTTCAAGACTTGGTCACCCGCGGGGTGGCCGAACGCATCGTTGTACTTCTTGAAGTGATCGACGTCGGCCATGACTACGGTAAACGGGCGCGCGTTCCGATAGTACCTGATCCCCTCGTCGTCCAGGCGCTGCATCAATGACCGGTGATTCGCGAGGCCGGTGAGGCCGTCAGTGACCGAGAGCCGCTCCAGCTCCTCGTTATTCTTCCGCAGCATTTCGTTGATGTTGTCCAGATCCTGGCGCGATTCACGGAGACGCGACACCATGTCGTTGAATACCTTGGTGAGAGCGCCCACTTCGCCTTCGCCCGCCGCAGGGAGGTCAACGGCGAGATCTCCGGTTGCTACCTCCGCGGCTCCTTTCGCCAGCCGATCCAGCGGCCGGACGATGAGGAGGCCTAGACGATAGGCACTAGCCGACACGACCAGCAGCAGCGCGATCACCGCCAGCAAGGCGACGTTGCGGAAGCGGCGCACTTGTTGGAACGCAGAGTCAGCCGACATCTCGGCTACGACCACCCAGCGCACCTGCGGCACACGCTCGAGGGTTGCGACGACTTCGCGAGCTCCGAAGCTCACGTACGAGATCGCGGCCGCATCCTGCTTTACCAGGCGCTCAAGAGTCGCAGGCGGCACCTTCGACTTCATGAGTTGCGGAGTGATCCCGCGGGAGCTCGCGACCAGCGCGCCGCTCTCGCCCGCCAGGTACAACACACCTGCCGTATCAGGTACGAACGAGCGCAGCAGCGTCACCACTGGGGTGAGATTGAGCTCGGCGGCGAACGCGCCGAGGATCCGGCCGTCGGTATGCTTGACGGGCACAGCGACGATCAGCTTTCCCTTCCCCGCCTTTTTATCCCAGTACGCAGTGCCGACAAGCTGGCCCTCCGCTCGCAAGGTCTTCTCCCATTCGTCAGGAAGATGAACCGGCATCGCCTCCTTGGCGGTTTTAGCGAGCACACGACCCTCGAGGTCGAGCACCATCAGCTGCTCGAAGTCGCTGAACCGCTCGTGGAGTGAACGGAGGTAGTCGCGCAGCCGGTCGCCGGCAAGCGAGCTCCGCGTCGCGCCTGCGAAACGATTCAGGTCGTTGGACACCTCATCGGAGCTCGCGAACACGCGCAGGTCCAGAAGTTGTTCCTTGAGCCAGACGCCCATCGCACGCGCGGTCTGGGTGCTTTCCGAGAGGAGCTCCTGCGTGATCTTCTCCTCGAGCGCGCGCCGGTTCTGCACATACGCTATTCCAAGCGCGGCACCGGCAGGAAGCAGAGTTCCAATTACCGCCAGGGCAAGAATTCTGCTGCGAATGCTGTCGAGACGCGGGACGCGAAGGTACTGCGCGACGTTGGTCACGTGATCGCTCTTCTATAGATGATGATCGTTGGACTCCGGAAGAAAGACACCGCGAGACCGTGCTTGGTAACGCTCCGCGACAACGCCGACGGGTAGAAAACAAACGGGCAGCCCGAAGGCTGCCCGTTTGTTGATTCAGAAGACGTTTAATGCCAGGAGAAACCCAGTCCGAACTGGACGATGTTCGGGTTGAGGTCTTCGCCAAGTCCCTGACCGTTGAACTGAGCTTCCGCGCCGAAGGCACGCAGATAGTTGACGTACGGTGTGAGGGAGAATCCTCTCTTCAGACGGAAGTCATAGCCAATGCCGGCCTGAGCGCCGAGTCCGTTGGATTCCATTTTGTCGACGCTATCATCAGCCTGTGCCATGGCGTATCCCAGTCCGCCCTTGAGAAAGAGCCCGTTCGTCAACATGGGGTAGTAGTACGCAACAGCCGAGAGAAAGCCGATGCGCTCATCCAGGCCGTTCTCGCTCTTGCTCCAGCCATTGATCTCGCCGCCGACGAGCAACTTCTGCGATACCGTACCGCCCATGCGGAAGTATCCAGACAATCCAGTCGAGCGCTCGTTGTCGCAGATCTCGCAGCTTGCACCGGCCGAGCCGGCACCGAGCCCAACACCAATCCAGAACCCTTCGTGCAGCTGCCGGTTCATCGCCTGAGCTGACAGGCTCGTGCCGACGAGTGAAGCACCAAGAACGCAGAGAGATACAACACCGCGAAATGCCGACATTGTTGTGGCTCCTTGTGCGGGGGAAGGAACGGAGCGCGCCTCATAGACGGCAGACGGCAGCGCCCAACTATCATGAGAAATGACGAGGGGCTCCAGCGCCAGGTCACCAGCGATCTTGCGGTGCAGGCGGGCGAAGGGCATGCTAGGGACACTGATCCGGCACACTTTGACCGCCGGCGGAAAAAAGCCAAGGAGGAATACCGATGCCGTTCTACCTGACCCGGTTCAGCTACACGCCGGCAACATGGGCGAAGCTCATCAAGAACCCCGAGGACCGCCGAGCGGCGGCCAA
>JBHENQ010000002.1:0-58897 GCA_046261975.1 Gemmatimonadaceae bacterium
GCGCCCGGAGGTGGAGCCGTTGGTCCAGTTAGTGGCCCCGTTCACGCCGCATATAGCGGAGGAGCTGTGGGAGCAACTTGGGCACTCGGAAAGTGTCTTCGATTCTGGATGGCCTGCTTTCGATCCGACTCTGGCCGTCGATGACACTTTCGAGCTAGTGGTTCAGGTGAACGGAAGGGTGCGCGGGCGCATCACACTGCCCACGCAGACGTCGGAAGCCGAAGCCCTGCTTGCGGCCCGCGCCGATTCCTCTCTATCGAGGTTCATCGCCAGCGAGCCAAGTAGGGTGGTCTTCGTGCCGGGACGGCTACTGAACGTGGTTGTATAGCGGCGATTCCAAGTTTGGGGGGATTAACGCTTCTCCTCCTTTGGAGCCGGATAGCTCAAGTCAAGCTCTGCCGGAAAACTCTGGCGGGTTCTGAGGTTAGTGGCTAACACCTTTACACTAACGTCACCATTTCGCAACGGGTCCAGTATCTTACCCTGCACGGTGCTGAGATCCACCAGAATCTGTCCGTCGACTGTAGAGACCGTGAACCCGCCGCGGCCGAATATGCTACCGTCGTGTTCGGTTATGACTGGCGTACCGACAAGGACGGTGTTCGACGTAATAGGAACCCAGTTCCTTATCTGTGCTTCCGTCGCAGTAGGTTCATGGTGTAGATGACCCGCAAGCGGAAGACAGTGCCGTTCTGAGCCGTCTGGCTGCTTGCGAGCAAGGCTGACCCGCCGGGAGGGTTCAGGATGCCCTTGACGATGCCTGTGACAGGAGGCGGTGGGGGATCCGATATCCCAAAGTTGGGTGCGTAACCAGTTGTCGCGGTGGGCAAGGCGTCGCTGCATGCAGTCGCCAGCGCCAGCAACACCGTGCAGGTGATGTACGCTCGTCTCATTTAAAATTTTCTCGTGGGCAGCAATGGGCGGCGGAGCGCGAACTACGATTCCCTAAGTAGGAGTCGTCGGCAGACTGCCGCAAGAGGCCACGGGCAGATCCGTCCTGAATGCGAAGTCTTGTTACAGCTGTGAGCGCGTTGCGACGGCTTTGTCTCGAACCGAGCGATCGTTCGTCACGCGGCGGAGTCCCGCGACCGCCTCTGCAACACTCGGAGCCAAACCAGAATCGGCAGCTGCCCATGCATCGACGACCCGAGCATAGGCTTGTGCTGCGTTCTCGTAATCGCCCAGCCGCTCCGCGACGCGGGCGCGCTCCAGGGCGAAAAGGATCTCGCTGGGACTCAACAGTATCTGCAATCGCTCAGCAAGAAGTACGTACGCTTCCGCATTACGGCCGCGGGTGGTAAACAATCGCGCTTTTACGAGACGGTCGAGATAGCAAACGAGACACTCTGTGTCCGGAAGGGCAGCGAATCTCGCGATGGCGTCAACCGTGTCGTAGCGGGCCAGCGCCAGGTAGGCTCTTGACGCCGCCGATCTGTATCGCGCGTCACGCCGGCCGACGGACGTGGAATCAGCGACCAGGAGGGAATCGGAGCGGCGAAGGAGCAACTTGATGGAGGCCGTGTCACCACGTTCTGCCCACCATGGCAAAGCGCCGCCTGGAAAGATGACCTCATCGCGCAGCAGACGCGCAAAGACGGCGCGCGCGGTTTCCGTAGGAACACCACCTAGAAAAGCAAGCTCTGCGAACAAGCGCGACTCGCGCGCGCCGATGTTCGTACCGATAAGATTCAGCGCCTCGCCCAGCCTGCCGCGATACGCCAGTTGCAGCGAGAGCAATAGCCGCCGCCATGCGGGCTGCGCGAACCATGCACCGGATGTGCGCCGTCCTTCCACGTTGAGCTGCGCCAGGCGCACTCCCGTCTGCGCAGAATCCGGCCAGCGTCGCACCGTACGCCATCCGGTGAACAGCGCATCGGTGGACGCGGTATCGATGAAAGCCTCTGCGTCGCCGTCCACAGCGTCAGGATCGAGTGCGGCTGCAATCAGGAGGATACCTTCAGCGTCAGCATCCGTCGGCTCCAGGTTCAGGTAGCGTCTCGCGTATTCCTGGCCGGCTTCAGCTCCCTGAAGGGTGAAACCCAGCTCTATGGCGTGGATGTAGGCCGGAGCGAAGGCAGAGTCGAGTGCGATCGCACTGTCGAACGCCGCCAGCATCTCGCGGTCGCTGAACCCCACGCCCGGTCCTCCGCCGAAGTGAAAGTGCGCATCTCCCAGCGCAAACCATACCTCCGGATCATCGTGGTACCGGCGCCGCGCCGAGTCGAGAGTTGCGAAGAGTCGTCGTGTTCGGGCCAGATGAGCGGTGTCCAGCTCGAAGGCCACCAAGGATGACCGGATTGAATCTGCCGTGACAAGCAAGCTGTCGCGGGTTGAAAGACCTCGATTCCAGCGGCCAGCGCGCAAGAGGTACGCACGGGAAAGCGTATCCGCAGCCGACCGCTGCCAGCTCAGCGCGAGGCCGGCGTGCCGGTACGCCAGGGCAAAGGTGCTGTCTTCAGCGATGGCGCGCTCGTAGTACGCGAGCGCGGAATCCCACGCGGTTCGCCGGTACCATTGCTCGCCCAGGAGAAAAGCCTTTAGCGCAGGGAACGAGTTCGCGCCGAGTGATGTCTGGCGCGAGGCACCAACCGATCGCGTCTTGCCAATCTCGCGCAGCAGCCCGACAGTGATTGAATCGGCCAGCTTGTCGACCTCCAGCTTGGAACCGCGGCGCTCGATTTCCGAGCCTCCGAGCACGCGGTTGTCCACGACATCGAGCACGGCGGCGCTCAGCGTGACCGAGTCGCGGCCGTACCCGTGCAGGCTGCCGAATACGACGAGACCCGCCCCGGTCCGTTTGCCGAGCTCCAAGGCAGAGGCGCGATCGGCGCGTCCACTCCAGCGACTGATGGACAATGTCGCGGAGACGGCTGAAATCGGACCCGCACCATCCAGCTTTCTCGACAGAACGTCGACAAGACCCTCGCGCCACGTGGTATCAGCGTCTCGAACATCGAATGGTGCAACTGCGAGGCGATTGTTGTCGATGCTTGGCCGCAGATACATATAGGCGGCTATTCCACTCGTGGCTAAAACGAAGAACAGTGCCCCCAACGCCACCAGCAGTCGCCGTTTTTTTTTCGCTCTGCTGGCTACCGGAAAGCTCGTTGTGGTAGGCAGGTCGAGAGCCGCGCGAAACTGGGAAGCGGACAGGCGTTCGTCCGGCGTTTTCGCCAGCGCCCTCGAAATCGCGTCGCTGATCTCCACCGGAACCTCAGGCCTGATGGTGATGATGAGCGGCGGAGACTGGGTGAGATGTGCGCCGAGGACGGCCTGGGCCGTCGGACCGGTGAAGGGAGGCGCGCCGGCAAGCATTTCGTAACCCACAACGGCGAGCGCGTAGACGTCGGCGCGAGCATCGACATCCCTGTCTCCAACGAGCTGCTCGGGCGCCATGTAGCCGATCGTCCCGAGGGACATACCCGTTCCGGTTAGCCTGTCGCCACCCCCCGTTTCGCCTCCTCGGGCGCCTTCCAAAGCGCGCGCTATGCCGAAATCACAGAGAACAGCGTGTTCGTCCTCGAGCAGAATGTTCGCGGGCTTGATGTCGCGATGCACGACACCGTTCTTGTGGGCGTAGGCGAGAGCGTCTGCCACCTCACGGAGAATGCAGATCGCGTCATGGACTGACAGCTTTCCTTCGCGCTCCAGGCGGTGTCGCAGAGATTCGCCCGGTACGTACGGCATGACGTAGTAGTAAAGCCCGTTGCGAGCACCTGAGGAAAGCACAGGGAGGATATGCGGATGCTGTAGCTGCGCTGCGACAAGCGTCTCGCGCTGAAAGCGAGCCGCGCTGACATCGCTGGTAATGTCGGGGGGCAATACCTTGATGACGACCTTGCGCTCGAGAGACGCCTCCGTTGCAAGGAAGAGCCGGCTCATCCCACCGCCCGCGATTTCCCTCTCCAGTCTGTACGCATCGCCAAGAACTGCTTCCAGGCGAGCCTCGAGGCTCGTCACTGTGGAGACCCTTGCTGGCGCTCGAGCACTTCGAGCTCGACCCTGACCCTCGCTACTTCCGCCTCTGCAAGAGGCTCAGGTCTCGTACGCAACCTGAGGTAGTGCCGGTATGCGCGGATCGCAGCTTCGCGTTCACCCGCAAGCTCCGCCAGCTTGCCCTCCTCGCGGAGAAATGTGGAAAAATACCACAGAGAGTTCAGGTCCCAATTGTATTCTTGACGTTGGATGGCCAATAGCGCGGAACGATAGTCCTTCAGGGTTGCGTACAGCCTGGCGACTTCAATGTTCGCGATCTCGGTGTGGGGACCAATGGGACCGGTTCGGAGAGTCGAGTCGATCCGGCCGACGGCTGCAGCTGCAGCATTGCTCCGTTTCAAGACGGCCAACTCGGCTTCCAGCAGCAGAACGCAGAGAGCCGGCTGTCCCGGCGGCAACGGGTGCCGGCGAGGCTCCTCGGCCCTCGTTTTAGCCAATATTCTCAGGCGCGCGATCGCGGCCGGCACCGTCGAGACATCGCCGCGCGCAAGATTCCACTTCGCAAGCCAGCATGTTCCATTGTACTGAGTAGCGAGGCCATCGCGTCCCGTTGATGATACCGCAAGACGCTCCAATCTGTTTGCCGCCTTCGCCGCGAGAACGGTGTCGCCTCCGTAGTATAAAGCGTCCTGTACTCGAGCGATCAAACTATTCGGGTGGCCGGCTGGTTGCGCCCTCAGGAAGTGAGACCACGCTTCCGTAAATCGCCCGCGATTCATGAACAGTTGCCCCGTCAGGAGGTGCGCGGTCTCACGTTCCGCCGCCGTAGTGGCGCGGGCCAGGTTTGCTTTCGCCGCGCGCTCGGCATCTTCCAGGCCGATACCACTCCGTTGCGCCATGCCGATTATTCTGACGAGGCTCAGACCGTTCATCCGGTCGATCCGGGAGCGAAGCGTGGCAACGTCGGTACTATCTGCCATCCCGTAGGCCACGCGCCATCTCATGTAGTCGGCGACGTCGGCTGTCGAGTCGTTCGTGAAATACATGCTCGCCAAGGCACGTATTCTGGCCTCAGCTCCTGCGAGGGCGGACAGTTCCAGCCGATGCTCTATGGCCGCGGCAAAGCTGGAATCCAGCGCTATCGAGCGATCGAGCGCCGCTACCGCTCGCTCGTGAGCGTCCTCGAGTCCATAGTACGGACCAAAGTGCAGCAGCAGATCTCCAAGGTGGAACCAGGTCTCAGCGCGATCCGGTGCGACGCGTGCTGCCTCCTCCCATAGCGCCACCTGCTCTGACCGCGTCGGTAGCTCCGGATAGTTGGTTCCCGCACTCGCTATGAGGTACGCACGGTCTGCGTCGCTCAATCGATCGCGAGTCGCCCACGCAAGATCGAGAGCGCGATCGCCCGTCTGCCAATCGGACGTCCAGTTGCTGGCGGATGCGAGCCCAAGCGCGGCAAGCGTGAAAGTGGAATCCAGCTCGAGCGCACGCGCGAAGTGCCCAGCGGCGTCCGTATAGCGACCGTTGCGATACGCCTGCTTACCGTCCAGGTAAGCGCGAAGCGCCGGGAGCGACGTGCTCGTGAGCTTGTCGAGCCTGTGCCCAGTCTCGCCGGATTGCCGGGCGAGCAGCTGACCAACAAGTTGATCCACGAGCCACGGCAGTGAGTCTGGCGAACCCTGGACGGTCGCTTCGGCCCGTGTTTTTCCAGCGGGCACCTGCAGCACAGATGCGTTGAGCGTTACATGATCGGGAGTGCCGATTACGCCTCCCAGAAGTAGCTGGCCGGCGCCGAGGCCTCCTGCGAGGCGAAGGGCCGCGGGCTGTGGAATGTCGATGCCATCCTTGCCCGCAGCACGTCTCCAGGCGCTCAGGACCGATCTTGGATCGGCGGCCCGCGCTCCTCCTTCGCCGGTGAGCTTTGCAGCGAGCAGGTCAACCATTCCCTCTCCCAGATACTCGAGGGATCGGTGGGCGCCACTGGTCCGGAACGGAGCGATCGCAACGAGATTTGGATCGAGGTTCCCCGCTCGCAGCGGACGGCGACCATTGGCGATGAGTGCGGCAACCGCCACCATGACCAACAAAACGGCCAGGCCAGACGTGAGTGTTCTGCGGGACACATGCCGTGGCGCCTGGGCGGAAGTGCGGCCGGTGTCTGGTCTCGAAGCTGTGTCGAGCTGAGCCAGAACTTCCTCGGCGGACTGCGGTCGGTCAGCCGGCCGCTTCTCCAACAGGCGCATGACGATCGACGCGAGCACAGGGGGCACGGACGGGCGGCGCGCCGTGATCAGCTCCGGTATTTCCGTCGCATGCGCCGCAAGGACTGCCTGCAGGGAACGCCCGGCAAAGGGTGGCTGTCCGGTCAAGAGCTCGTATGCCAGAACTCCCACAGAGTATAGATCGGCACGATGATCGACTGCCGGATCGCCAACCGCTTGTTCCGGCGACATGTATGCTGTGGTGCCCAGAACCAGACCAACCGATGTAAGTGGTCCGTTGACTGCGGCCACGCTCAGTGCTTTGGCGACCCCAAAGTCCGTAACAAGCGCGGCGTTGTCCGCAACAAGAATATTTTCGGGTTTGATGTCGCGGTGTACTACGTTGTGGCGGTGCGCGTACGCGAGCGCTTCCAGCACGTCACGTAGAATCCGCACCGTCTCCGTGACTGAAAGCTCACCGCGCCGAGCAAGTTGAGTCCGCAGCGACTCTCCCTCCACAAACGGCATCGTGTAGAACGGCAACCCATTCGTCTCGCCGGTAGTAAGCACCGGAATTATGTGGGGATGTTGAAGCTGTGCGGCCACCTGGATCTCGCGGCGAAACCGATCCAGGCTCACACCTGCTGAGAGATCCGGCGACAGCACCTTCACGACGACTCTTCGCCCAAGAGAACCTTCCACGGCGATGAACACGCGTGACATACCACCGCCGCCCAGCTCGCGTTCGAGGGTGTAAGCAGTGCCAAGAGTGGCTTGAAGCTGGTCGCGGATTTGGATGGTCAGGCAGGCTCCAAATGGACTGTCAGGTCAGAGCTACCGTAGCTCGATGTAGTCGGTGGCTTTCAAAGGCTGCCGTATTCCGTCGCTTCACTTCACCACGCCCGCTATCCAGCCTCCGACGAAATACCCGACTATCGCGACCCCCAGTCCCACTACGAACATGTCCAGTCCGGAGCGGAGGAGGCTGCGCCCGGTGAACACCGATCTTGCGGCGCCCACGAGGAAATGCGACAGCATCGCTACGACGAAGGACGCGATCATAGCGGCAGCGCCGTCGAGCACCAGAAAAGGAAACACTGGTATGGAAGCACCAACTGCCGTAGAAACGCCTGTAACCCACCCGTCTCTCATCGGCGACGAAGTCTGTGACCCAATGCCAAGCTCTTCCTGTACCTGCTCGTCCAGCATTCGCTCGGGATTGCCCATGACCTCCGTGGCCAGAGCGTGAGCGTCTTCCGAGTGCATGCCCTTTGCTTCGTAAATCAGCGCGAGCTCGTCACGCTCCACTTCCGGCATGAGCTCGACTTCCGTGCGCTCCATCGCGATCTCGTGCGCGTACACTTCCTGCTCGCTCTTGGACGCGAGATAACCGCTCGAACCCATGGACAAAGCGTCGGCGATGATACCCGCAACACCTGCGACGATCACGAAGTTGTGAGCCTCGACCGAAGAAGCTCCGATGACGCCAGCGACGAGCCCGAAGTTGGCCGTGAGTCCGTCATTGAACCCGTAGACTACGTTCCGGATCACCCCCCCGGACCCAGTACGGTGCCACGGCTCACCCACCCGTCCGGCGATCTCGCCCAGAGTGGTAGCGTGCTCTGCCGACTCGCGCGCCAGGACCAGCGCCTCGCCGCGGCCATCCATCCCGGCCGGAGTCCGTCTATGGAGCGCAAGATAACCTTTGACCTCTCGTCCCTCTTCGGCGAGGAGCATAGGAAGGAGGAACTTGGGGCCGGCAGTGCGGCTGAGAAAAGCAAGAATGCGTGCGCGTGCGCTGGGGTGAAACGGCTGCGGGGGTCGGCCGTGACGCGTCAGAAGCTCACCCCAGATCGCGACATGGCGATCCTCTACCGTCGCCAGCCGGCTGTATAGGTCCTTTTTTCTGGCGTCCGGTTCCGATTTGGCCAATACGCGGTACAGGAATGCCGCGTCAGCCTCGTCTTGCCAGTGGTGTTCGAAGACGTGCAGGTCGGGGGTGGCCCTTCGCGGGGGCTGTACGTCGATCGCCGGCATACCATCAATATCGCTCACCGGCTGGCGCGCGGGAACCGCAGACGGCAACCCTGGCGATCGCCAGGGTGACTTACCCTTGTAGGGCCAGAGTTCGAGTGGTGTCGAACGCTCCACACCCATACCGAACAAATACGTGATTCTTCTTGTTATTCCCACTCCATAGAGGCACCCATGAGACTAACCGCCCACCTGATTGCCGCTCTGGCGCTCGCAACGATAACTGTGGCACCTGGTGCGCAGGAGCCCGAGCCGCGAGCGGACCGAGAAGATGCCAAATCCGCCGCGAAAAGAACGCGGTCTGGCAGATGGCGCGTCGAAGCCGATTCTGCACGGGCGGTTCTGGGCGTGAGCCTGGGCAGTAGCGGCAGTAAGCGCGACACACTTGGCGTTTTCGTGCAGAGCGTCAACCCCGAGGGACCAGCTGCCAAGGCCGGCATCGAGGAAGGCAACCGCATCGCGTCGATCAACGGCGTCAATCTCCGGTTGGCCGCTGAGGATGCCGGTGACGAGGACATGAGCGGCGTGAGAGTGCGCCGGCTGACGCGCGAGATGCGCAAGGTGAAGCCCGGCGACAACGTCACGCTTGAGGTCTACGCGGAAGGTAAGTTCAGAACCGTGCAGGTGAAGTCTGCGCGGGCTTCCGATCTCGCTAGCGGAATGGAAGGTTTTCGGTTCTTTGTAGGAGACGATGGAATGCTGGACGGTCCTCCGGCGCTGGCGTATGCCCCAATGCCACCCATGCCACCCATGCCACCCATGGCGATGACCCCACGATCACGGCGTCCCATGGTAATGGGCTTGGGTAGAGGGATGGGGGTGGGGATGGGTGAGGGTTTAGGAGGATTCCGCGTTAACCTCGTGGGGGAAGGTGAGGGTTACTCGCTATCAGTGCCGGACCTACGACTAACGAGCGTGAGCGAGGAGCTGGCCTCCTACTTTGGCGCCGGCACCGAGAAGGGCCTGCTGGTTCTGGAAGCAGATGGCCGGTGGGATGATCTGGATGCTGGAGACGTGATTCTCAAGGTGGATGGGAAGAGCGTCAAATCGGGTGATCGGGCCAGGCTTTCCATGGATATGGATGAAGAGCACACGATCGAGTTGATCCGGAAAGGCAAGCCCATGAAGATAGGGATTAGGGATTAGGGCTTGGGGATTAGGGACTAGGCACTGATTAGTGCAGTTCCCTAATCCCTAATCCCCAATCCCTAATCCCTAGAACGTAGGTCCCAGCAACACGGCATTCAGCACCAGCCTGTCGAGAGCTCGCCACCAGCCGCGGAACATGGGTTCGTTGGCGAAGAGAATCACGTGACCGTCGCCGATGGACTCTTCAACCAGAAACGCGGTACCGCGGAGCAAGCGTTCGGTGTTATCCGGCCATGTGAAGCCGGCCCGGTGTAGTTTCCCGCTCGAAGGAAACACCGCGACGTTGGTGCCGTTCTTCGACAACTTGTAAAAGTTATCGTCGGCCATGAGGACGGTGATCCTCGGATCGTCATAGCCCTGAGTAAGCCAGTGCGTGCGATCGAGAACCACATCGAAGTGGCCGCCCGGAAGCGGGGCCGGTGATGCATTGGTTGCTGATGGGCTCGTGATCGCCAATAGATCATCCGCGGTTCGATCGCTGGCGCGCTCTCGCTGGCGCTGAGCCGCGCTGACGCTATCGCGGGAACCGGCGACTGCTATTCCGGTAGTGTCGCGTGTGGTGTCGCTTCCCACGCGGCGCGCGCCAGTCAGATTCACTGCCTCGCTCGCAGCCCACGCGGAGGCTCCTCCCATGGTGACCAGCGTTCCGCCGTTCTCCACCCAACGCCGGATCCGGTCCGCCCCGTCTTTGCCAAGCCGCTGCCGGAGTGCTCCTACCGAGGCATCGGGTAGGATGATCGTAGTGAACTCGGATATGTCGCCGCCAGTAAGATAGCCAAGCGATATCGGCATGAACCTGATGCCATAGCGTCGCTCGAACGACCACCACAGCGCGCCGTAACCCGTCTGGCTGATACCCTCATCCCCAACGATTGCAATGCGGGGAGCCTTGAGGGCGATGGTTGGCTCGGACCCGATGCCGAACTGTGACGAGTCTGTGTACGCCGTGCTGACGCCGGTCACCTCGACTCCGCTCTCTCTAGCTAGCTGATCCAGTCGAGCGTGAATAGTCGAATCGTTACGGGAGATGCGAACGACGTAGGTGCCTCGCGGCCACTGCGTGCCGGCGGCTCCGATCGGTTGCGTCGCAACCGCGACGCGATATCCTTCGGCGAGGAGGTGATATGCGAGCCGAGAAGCGCCGTTACGATCGGGTGCGAAAAGATAGGCCGACGTAGCCCGCGCACCCGCAATGATCCCCGCTGGAATATCCACGGCGAGGAGCTCCCCGCCAACGTGTCGTGGTGTGCGCTGCGCTTGCGGTAGTGCCGGTTCTTCCGCCGGGAGGGAAAGCAGATCGCCGGACACAGGGGGAGCATCCTCAGTCCAGTAGGCTTCAACACCGAAAGCGACCGGTAGCGACCATGCCGTCAAGTCGTAGAACTCGTAGCCCTCACGCTGACCGCTGGAACCGCGCCTCAGGTTCCTGCGATATTTCGCGAGTTGATTGCGCACGAATAGAGAATCCCACGAATGCGTGGGCTCGAGGAACGCGCGTGCCATCTTGCCCTGCGGCTGGGCGAGATCGATGACATAAGCGCCGGCGTCGAAGCGTCGCGATCCAGTCGCGTCGTCGTTGTATGCGTGTGCGCGCGTGCTGGAGAAGGTGCCGCCTGCCCGTCGTACCTCTATTCCTGATCTGAGCAGCGAAGAAACGAGCTCAGCGGCGCGCCCGGGGTCCTTTCCGGGGAGCAGGACGATCCGCTTCATCGAGCCGGAGCGTCCGTCAGAGATGGCATTCTGGCGGAACCGAAGGTAGTCCCCCACGCGCTCTGCTCGCCGAGTTGCCGTGGCCTCAAGCGTGGCCATCGATGCAACGTAGTGCTTCGAAATCCCGTCACGGAACGAGAGGAGCGAGCCGTCCTCGCGGCGCCAGAGGATCCCCTTCCAGCCGCCGCCATCGGTCTCGAACGTCATTCCGATGGCGCCAGCGAGCGATGGCCACGTGTCCCAGTAAAACATGGCGTAGAAGTCGAACACGTCGCGCGAATAGTAGAGCCAACCGAATTTGTCGAACGCGGCGGAATTGCTTCGCCCGTAGATCTCCATCCATTTGGTGAAACGGTCGCCGACGTGCTCGTTGATGGCCTTGGCGACAGGCGGGAAGAAGAACTGCTCCGTATGTCCGTGCAGGTCAGCGGCCACCATCGGAGGCCAGCGCAAC
Source organism: Gemmatimonadaceae bacterium (assembly GCA_046261975.1). Classification (GTDB taxonomy): domain Bacteria; phylum Gemmatimonadota; class Gemmatimonadetes; order Gemmatimonadales; family Gemmatimonadaceae; genus JBHENQ01. Next base: position 11,485 of record JBHENQ010000002.1, read on the forward strand.
ATCGTGCGCAGGAGACCTTGCACCTCTCGTTGCGTAGAGGCCATTACGTCGCGGTTCATGTCGAACCGGTAGTGATTGTAGCGTCCTTGCACGCTCCAGGGCTCATCGTGCTCGTTGGCACCGGGATTCGGATCCTGCACGCTCACCGAGTTGTACCAGACGGCGAAACGCTCGTGGCCGTCCGGGTTGGTGCTGGGGTTAATGACGACGAGAGTGTTGCGGAGTATTTCGATCGTCGCCGGCTCCTCGCTCGCAGCGAGCTGATAGAGCGTCTGCATGGAGGTCTCGAAACCCGACGACTCGTTGCCGTGGACGGAATGGTTGAGCCAGACAACGGCCGGAGTGCGCTCAACAAGCGCATCGAGCTCGGCCTGTGGGACGCCTCTCGGGTCGGCGATCCTGGCAAGATCGGCGCGTATGGCGTCCAGCTTTTGAACGTTCTCGGGGGAAGAAACGATGTACACGCGCATCGGACGGCGCTCGTAGGTGGAGCCGAACTCCTCCACAACTACGCGGTCTCTAGCCGCGTTCGCGATGGCGAGAAGAGTCTTCTCCTGCAACGCAAACTGCGTGTTGAACGAACCGATATCGTATCCCAGTGTGGACTCCGGCCGCGGGACGTCCGGACGATATGGGCCGCGGTCATAGAACGAGAATTTGCTGTCGTCTCGAAGCGAATCCCGGTGAATTCGCTCCTGAGCGTTCCCAGGAAGGGAAAAGGCGCCGAGGATGGAGAGGGCGAGCAGGACGTGAGTTCTCATTAGTTCTGGATGAACCTGGATTGGGAAGAAGTCAAAACTCGATCTGCGCGCCGAGCTCCACGACGCGGTTGGGCGGAATACCGAAGTACTCTGTTGCGCTTCGCGCGTTACGCGACATGAACACGAAGAGCTTCTTCCGCCACCGGAAGAGGCGAGCCGGGCCGGTGGGGATGAGGCGCTCTCGTCCGAGGAAGTAGCTTGTTTCCGCTGGGCGCAGTTGCACGCCTGCTGCCGCGCAACACGCCATGATTTCAGGAACGTTGGGTGACTGCATGAAACCGTAACGTGCGGTGACTCGCCAGAAGCCCTCTCCCAGAGAGTCGATGCTGGCCCGTTCGGTTGCCGGGACTTCGGGCACCTCGGCGGTAACGACGGAAAGCAGCAGGACCTGTTCGTGTATAATCTTGTTGTGTTTGAGGTGGTGCAGCAGGACGACGGGAGCGCCGGTCGGGTCCGAAGTCATGAAGACAGCAGTGCCCGGCACTCTATAGGGCTTCCGCTTACGGACGTCCTCTAGGAAGAGCTCGATTGGGAGGCTGGCATCATGCATGAGTTTCTGGAGCACGGCTCGGCCGCGCTTCCAGGTGGTCATCATAGTGAAAAGGAGAGCCGCCACGAATAGAGGAAACCAGCCGCCGTCGCCGAACTTGACCGCGTTTGCCACTAGAAGGGGAATGTCAATCGAGAGGAAGAACAGGAGAAACGCGATTGCCTTCGTATTGGACCAGCCCCACCGCTGCCGCGCAACCACGTGAAAAAGAACGGTTGTGATCGTCATCGTTCCCGTGACAGCAATACCGTAAGCAGCGGCCAGCGCGCTCGATGAGCCGAAGCCAACAACCAGCACGATACACCCGATCATGAGCGCTGTATTGATCTCCTTGATGTAGATCTGGCCGGCCTCGTGCTTGGAAGTATGCGTCACAGTGAAGCGCGGGGAATAGCCGAGCTGCATCGCCTGGCGCGTGAGCGAAAATGCTCCGGAGATGAGAGCCTGGGATGCGACGACGGCGGCTATGGTAGCTAGTATCACCATGGGGTACAGCAGGGCGCTTGGGACCAGACGGAAGAAGGGATTGTCCGCGGCGGACGGGTCGCGAAGCAGAAGCGCGCCCTGGCCGAAGTAATTCAACAGAAGCGACGGGAACACCGCGAAGAGCCATGCTATTCTGATCGGACGCCGGCCGAAATGCCCCATGTCTGCATAAAGGGCCTCGACGCCGGTAACCGCCAGCACAACGAAGCCGAGCACTAGAAACCCGATCACTCCATTTTGGGCGAAGAACCGAACTCCGAACCAGGGATTCACGGCAAGAAGAATCTCCGGCGCGCGCAGGATTTCCACGGTACCAAAAAACGCTATACTAACAAACCAGATGGCCATCACCGGTCCGAAGATGCGGGAGATTCGTCCGGTGCCGTGCTTCTGCATCACGAAGAGCAAGAAGAGAATCATGGCACTCAACGGTACGACGAACCTGTCAAAAACCGGCGTCGCCACGCGCAGCCCTTCAATAGCGCTCATCACAGTGATCGCGGGGGTGATCACCCCTTCGCCGTAGAGCAGCGCAGCACCCAGCAGCCCGAGAGCTGAAAGTACCCCGTATTTGAAGGAGTCGGCTTGCCTCATCAGGCGCTGATGAATGAGCGCGAGAAGGGCGAGAATGCCCCCCTCTCCCCGGTTGTCTGCGCGCAATATGAAAAAGATGTACTTGCCGGTCACTACCAGCGTCAGCGCCCAGACAATAAGGGAGAGCACGCCATAAACGTTTTCGGGCGTTCTTGGAACGCCGGACTCGGAGTTGAAGCACTCGCGTATGGCGTACAGCGGGCTTGTTCCGATGTCGCCGTACACGATACCCAACGCCGCGAGCGAGAGGATGGCGAGCTTCCTGCTCGAAGGGTTCGGGCCGATGTGAGGGCGCTCGGCGGCTGGGGTTGCGATTATGGATGATTCTGCAGCGGTCATCTAGGGGGCAAGAGCGCGAAGAAGGGTCGCGGACTGGCCGCGACCCCACCTGAAGTTAGCGTCCGCCAGGCCGGCGTCCAGCAGGGTCGGGAGTCGGTAAACAGCCTCTTCCGCCGCTGTACTCCCGACTAGTTCTTCAGGTGCTTGCCGATGAACTCCAGCGTCTCCTTCCAACTCTCGCGGCCCTCAGGCGTGTCGACTCGGCCAAACGCGTGTCCGCCGGGTGGATTGTGCCATTCGCGATAGGTGTACAGCCCATTCTTGTCAAACCCAGCAACGATCATCGAGTCCCGCAGGTTCCGGTTCTCTATAATGAACACGTCATCGTCGTTGTCTGCGGCGTGCACCAGCAGTGGAATTTTCAGTTTTCGCACGTGAGCAATTGGCGAACGGTCGATGTACTTCTGAAGGTTGTCCTCCAATCGCCCACCAAAACCTTTCTGGGCTGCGAAAATCTGGTGATAGCTTTCCGAGTGAGTGCGAATTCGAGTGGGCAGATCCGCGACAGGAACATGCGCGACCGCCACCTTGAACAGCTCCGGCCGGCGGAATATCGAATGCAACGTGATGAATCCACCATGACTCCATCCGATCATGCCTAGCCTGTTCACGTCGGCGTAGGGAACAAGCTGGGCAAGATAGTCGCGGGCGGCTATACAATCCTCGACTTCCTTTCCTCCGTAGTCTATGGCGTCGTAATGCTGCCGCCCGTAGCCGGTGCTGCCGCGATACTCCGGTGCCACTAGCACGTATCCCTGAGCTACGAGCGACCGCACCTGTGGAACGTACACTGTGGTAAAGTCGCCGTGTACTCCTCCGTGAACGACTATCAGTGCTGGATGCTTGGTCGTCGTGTCCTTCGGTGCGAACAGATAGGCCGGGATGATGTAACCGTCCGCGCCTACATACTCGATTTTGCGGACGATCATCTCATCGCCGAGCTGAGTGAAAAAGGAGAGATCGGTGAGCTGCTTGAAGAGCATCTGCTGGGCAAAGCGATCCAGCGTTGCCTGCTGCTGAACGGACTGCGGAGGCGGGCCCGCAAGCAGGCTGTCTCGCTGGTTGCGCGGGGAAGGCCGTTGAGGCTCGGGCGCGCGCACGGGTCGCGCACAGGCAACAGCGCCCGCGGCCGCGAGAACAAACGCAAGCAGCAACCGACGTCGAAACGTCAGCGGGCCTGGGATCGCGTGCCTCGCAATTCGAACGAGGTCAAACACTACTCGAGAGCTCTTCAAGCGCGCGTTGCACATAGACTCGAACCATCTCCTTCCGCCAGCCCAGAGTGAAGTCGGTATTGTCCATCGGTTTTGCGGGGCGAAACGCAGCGTCGGCTGCGGCTCCGATCGCCGTCGCATCGAGCTTGGTGCCCACGATCGCCCTGGCGGCGGCATGCATGTCGACGGGATGTGAGGCAACGGCGCCAAGCACGATACGCGCGGCACTCACGGTGCCGTCGCCGTCGAAATCCAATCGCACCGCTACGCCGAGCACCGGAAAGTCGAATGCGCCGCGGCGCCGGAGCTTGTGGTACGTGGCACGCCATCCGTTCGTAGGTGGCAAGTGATAAGACATGAGGAGCTCGTCGGGCGCCTTGGTCAGATACGTAATCCCATCGTTCTTATAAAGCGCGGCCGCCGGAATGCGTCGCTCACCGCGCGCGCTCACGAGCGTCACTTCGGCGCCGAGCGCCACGGCTACCGGCACGCCATCGGAGGACTGAACTGCCCAGCAGCGCGGACTGGACGGCGCCACCCAGCATATCTCGCCATCGCGCTTCATGCAAAAATCGATCGCCTTTCGCCACTCGTAGTTCTGGTCGTAATAGTTGCAGCGGGTGTCGAGTAGGAGATTGCCGCCGATCGTGCCCATGTTCCGAAGCAGTGGCGTCGAGACCACCTCCGCCGCGTGCGCGACCGCTCGGTAGGCCTTGGCGATGACGGGATGTCGCGCGAGCTCCGTGAGAGTGACGCAAGCGCCGATGGTAATCCCGGTCGTAGGGGTGCCCGTGATCTCGCGAAGCTCGCCAATGCATCCCAGGCCAACCACGGTATGCGGCGTCTGCTGTCGGCGCTTCATGTTGGGGTAGAGATCAGTACCACCAGCGACGAACGAAACCTCTCCGTTACCCGCCTCGGCGCGCATACGCACAGCCTCCGCGATTGAGCCGGCCTCCACATAACGGAAGCGGGGAAGCCGCAGCATCAACGCGCCGGAGTCCCTTCACTGACGGGCCCGCCGACCTCGCTATGCGGGCGAGCATCAGCCTCGCGTCCATTACCACCCTGGGCGGGTGTAAGGATGCGAGTGACAGGCGGAAACTCGTAGTGGGGGACGCTCGCCGGCCCGAAACGCCCCTCCTTACCCTTCATCTTTTCCTTTAGCGCCTTGAGGACCTTGTGCGGTGAGCAGGGAACCTCGTCCACGCGCACTCCCACAGCATCGTAGACAGCATTCGCCACGGCTGGCATAACCGGCAGCAACGGGCCCTGGCCCGCCTCCTTTGCGCCGAACGGCCCTTCCGGGTCAGCGTCGTTCACAAGAATGGTCTCGACATCACACATCTCGAGCGTCGTCGGACTCTTGTACTCCAGCATGCTCGGATGATGGTGAACGACGTTGCGCATCTCGTCGCGATACGTCATCTCCTCCATTAGTATTTCGCCTAGCCCCATGTACACCGAGCCCTCAACCTGACCGATGACGAGGAGAGGATTGATTGACTGGCCGACATCATGCGCGATCCAGATCTTGGGGACGCGCACGATTCCAGTCTGCGGGTCGACATCCACTTCAGCGACAGCGCACGAGTATGAGTACGCGGGGGACGGACCAACTCCTGCGCCCTTGTAGCGCCCGGGCGATCGCGGTGGAGTATACGAGCCGGTGGTACCAACGGTACCGAACCTGGATTCGGCAATCTGAACCGCCTCCGCAAAACTCACTCCCGCGCTGGAGTTCTCGGAGTCGAACACCCGTCGCCCGGCCAGGATGAGCCGGCTTGCTGGGATGTTGAGCTTGGCGGACACTGCATCTTTGAGAATGTCCCGCGCTCGCTCCGCGGCCTGGATCGCGGCGTTGCCGGTCATCATGGTCACGCGCGACGAGTACGACCCGAGATCCACCGGAGTGAGATCGGTATCACCGGTGACAATGTGGATGTCCAGAGGCTCTATTCCAAGTACTTCCGCAACGATGTAGGCGAGAACGGAGTCGGAGCCCTGGCCGATTTCGGTGGACCCACAGAACGCCGCCACGCCGCCCGAGCGATCCAACTTTAGCTGAACGCCAGAATGCGGCATGTTGTTCCAGTAGATTGGGAGCCCCGCGCCCGAGATGTACGATGAGCACGCGATGCCCACGCCGCGGCCGAATGGAAGCTTCTTGAACTTGTCCTTCCAGCCGCTTGCCGTAAGCACCCCATCAATGCAGGCGCCAAGTCCCATGGAGCCGATCCTCAGCCAGTTGGCTGTCACTGAATTTGCTGGCTGCAAGATGCGCTTGCGCATCTCGGCCGGATCCATGGCCAGGTCGGCGGCAATCTTGTCGAGCTGAACCTCGAGGGCGTATCTGGGCTGCGGCGTTCCGTGCCCGCGTTTCGGCCCGCATGGAGGCTTGTTTGTGAAGACTCGTGCGCCTCGAAATCGATAGGCGGGCACCTCGTAGGTGACGGTCTGTAATGCGCCAGTGTAATACGTGCTCGCCACGCCGTAGGAGCCATAGGCGCCGCCGTCCAGGAACGACGTGAAGTCCATCGCTACGATCCGGCCGTCACGCGTGACCCCTGTCTTGATCGCCATGAGAGTCGGGTGGCGACCGCGGTGGCAGTAGAACACCTCTTCGCGCGTGAGCGTGATCTTTACCGGTCGTCCTGTCTTTCGTGCGAACGCGGCGACCACGATCTCGTGACTGAACGGATCGGATTTCCCGCCGAAGCCGCCTCCGTTCGGCGTAGCAATTACGCGGATGTGCGCGGCAGGCATCTCGAGCACTTTCGCAAGAGCGCGATGCACGTAATGCGGAGTCTGTGTGCTGGTCCATAGCGTGAGCTTGCTCTCCGGCGACCACTGGGCTAGTGCAGCGTGCTGCTCCATTGGCAGGTGGGTGCTGCCCTCGTAGAAGAACACGTCTTCACGGACGTGATCTGCAGTCGCCATCGCTGCGTCCACATCTCCGAACTCGAGTGCGACAAGCTTGTGAACGTTGGCGTCGTCGCCGTAATCGTGGATCATGGGCGAGCGCGTTGTGAGTCCATCATCTATGGACGAGATCGCCTGCAGCGGCTCGTACTCGACGTCGATGAGCTCGCATGCGTCCAGAGCGGTGTCTTCGTCGAGTGCGGCCACAGCGGCGACGGGATCGCCGACGAACCGCACCACATCCGGACAGAGGGCATGCTCGTCCTGTGAGACGGGCAAGATGCCGAATGGAATAGGGAGCTCCTTGCCCGTCATGACGGCGATCACGCCGGGGTGGGCCATGGCGCGGGAGGTGTCCACGCGAAGGATTCGCGCATGCGGCAGCCGTGAGCGGAGCAGCTTGCAGTAGAGCATGCGTGGCAGCGTGAGGTCGTCGGCGAACTTGAGCTCGCCCGTGACCTTGGCCGCGGCATCCACTTTCCTCCGACTGGTACCCACAACGGCTAGGGAGTCGGGAGTGGGGAGTCGGGAGTCAGGAGTTCGAGTTGTCTTGAGCGGTTCAGTCATGGATTGGTGCGCCCGAACTCCGTTGCCGGCCCAACGACGGCCTTCGCCGCCAGCTCTACCGCCTCATAAATCTTCAGATAGCCTGTGCACCGGCAGAGGTTTCCGCTTAGAGCGTCCTTGATCTCATCGCGCGAAGGAGATGGATTCGCATCGAGCAGCGCTTTCGCCGCCAGGAGGAAACCCGGCGTGCAGTACCCGCACTGCGCGGCACCGAGATCGGCGAACGCCGCCTGAAGAGGATGCAGACCCTCTGGGTTAGCCATGCCCTCGACAGTCTCGATCGAGCGGTCCTTGTACGCAATCGCCAGCGCGAGGCACGAAAGTATGGGAATTCCGTCCACGAGCACCGTGCATGTTCCGCATTCCCCGAGCTCGCAACCATGCTTGGTGCCGGTGAGGCCGATGTCCTCGCGCAGCAACTCGAGGAGCGTTTTCTGGGGCGCGAAGGCTACGTCGCACGTCTCTCCGTTCACAGTGAACGAGGCGAGCACTTTCGGCGGCGACGTGTGTTGCAAGCGCTCGATGGTTACCAACTCGGTTGGAGCCAACAGAATTCCCCGCTATCCACTTTTGGGCTTACTCGAATCCGTAGCGCGCAATATAGCGCTGACGGCAACGCGGCGGGTCGATGTCTGCTATCCGGTTACTTGTTCTTCTCACCCTCGTTCTTCGGGCGAAAGAACATCCCGGCTTCCTCGGGCGTTCGCGTCACACCGCAATAGCCAGAGCTCGCGCCATGGCAGGATCGCGCTTGGCGGCGATGTCCGCGCCGGTAGGCAGCACTATTTCGTCGGGGATCACGCCGGCCTCCTCGAGCCGGTTGCCATCGGCCATGATGACGTCGGACACCGTGACCGACAGTCCGTAAACGGCCACTCGGTCGAAGCCTACGATATCGCCATAGCCTATGCTGGTCATGACGGCGCCGGCGGTCCTGTCTCCTACCACGATTGCGCGACCTTCGAGCTGCAGCACGCGCGCCGTGATTTCAGACGCGGATGCGGAGCCGCTGTTGACCAGAACCACCAGCAAGCCACGAAACGGGTTCTTGTCACGGGGCTCCGTGAAAAGGGTATCGGTCTTCTTGCGTTCTCGCGTTGTCGCAATCATGACCTTGCGGTCGAAAAACTTGCTGACAAGGTACTGCTCGGTTACTACTGCGCCGCCGCCGTTATTTCGCAGATCGAGGATCAGCGCCTTGTGTTTTCTTGCAAGGTCCATCATTTCATCGATGTTGTGACGGTCACCAAAGAAGAAAGATGGCATGCGCCAGATCATTACCGTATCACCTATTTCTCGCCAGAAATGACGCGGCGCGCGATCCGCCGCTTCTTCTCGCTGAATGAGCCGGGTGATGGTTGATGGGTTAGTGTAATCGATAATGCGGTCGCCATCCTTGATCTTGGCCATGGCGATGATCTCGCGCTGCTGTCCCTCAGGGCTTCGCACAACCAGCCGCATCCCCGGCCGCGGACTGAGCGCGTGGTAGACATACATGAGCGTCCCGAAACCCTTGCGGTCTACCTTGAAGGCATCGAGCATGAGAACGACGTCGCCTACCTTCAATCCCTTCTTGTCCGCATCGCTGTCTTTCTTGACGCGAGCGACGTAGACCGAGTCTCCGATCACTTCCATCCCGAAACCGTAGTCTATGGAGGCGACCCGGTTGGGTGGATAGAAAGTTGTGTGGGAATCCTTCAGGTTCTCCAGCACCTGAGCGATGATCGCCCACATGTGGTTGTTGCTGGGCGCAGTGGTCAGAGCAGAATCGGCTTCGCGAAACTGCTTATCTATGTCGATGCCGCGGAACGTCGAGTCGTAATAGAACCCGTGCAGGTCCTTCTGAATGCGCTTCAGCATGGTGCGCGCCCGTTGCAAGTTCTGCGCGGTCACCCCAGGTGAAGGTTGTTGCGCGCTGAACGGTCGTGAGAGCGAAGCAGAGAGGACGAGCGCGGCGATAGCATAGAGGATGCCGCGCGACAGACAAGACATACCGCGAATCATGGAAGATTCCTCGCGAAACGTATCCTGGCTCATGGCGCCAAGCGGAGCCGGCAAACTGGCTTTCCATAGTATTACCAACCCCGAAACACGCAAGAGCGTTGCTAGGATATCCCGCCGAGCAGGTGTTACAAGGTGTTACACAGCGTCCGATAACGAAGTGAACGTAAAATCCCGTACGCGCATGCTCGGCACGACAAGGCTAGCCGAAACGCGCTCGGCACGGCCCAGCTCGTCGAGCTTGTTGAGCATGAAGAGCGGGCTTTCGTTCCAGCGGAAATTTTTGAGGCTGCGAGTGATCTTCCCGCCCTCGATGAGGAAGGTACCATCCCGTGTGAGACCGGTAAGCAGGACGGTACGCGGGTCGAGAAAGCGGATATAGAAGAAATGCGTGATGAGAATGCCACGCTCGGTGCCGGCAACCAGTTCATCTACGGACTTGGTCCCGCCCGGTATCTTCAGTCCGCCGGCGGGGCCGCCGCCGAATCCGCCGCCACCGCCGCCACCAGCTCCCGCTGTTGGCTGTTTGCCCTGCTTCTGCGCCCAGTAACGAGAGTATACCAGGTTCTTCAACACCCCGTTCTCGACCCAGACAGTCCGCGCCACCGGCGATCCCTCCGAGTCAAACGGCTGAGTTGCCAGCTGCGAATCGCTGGGATCCGAAAACATTGTGATGCGCTCGTCGGTAATCTTTTCTCCGATCTTTGTCCCGCCTCCTTTCTTTGAAAAAGGGCTCCTTCCCTCATCCGCTTGCCGAGCGCTGAAGGAGCCTGCGAGAAGAGGAACCAGGTCGGCGACAGCCTGCGCTTCCAGGACCACCGTGTATTGGCCTGGCTCGATGGCTCGCGGATTCTGCGACTGGATGGCTTTGCGTGTGGCGCGCTCGCCGAGTGCGGCAGGGTTGATATCGCTCCAACTTCGAGAACCCGCTGATGCCCAGCCAGAGCCGGTGCCGTCCGGAGTTCGGACAGTCGTCGACATGCTGACGTCGGTATTCCGGTGATATGCGAAGAGGCCTTTCGAAGTCGCGACCGCCGAAGCAGCGGCGTTCGCTTCGATGAAACCTGCGACTTTTAGCGAACCTGACTTCACGGCATCGCTGTCTATCACTCTGCGCGCGGCAAGCGCTCGATCTTCCGGTGTGAGATTGGCCGTTCGCTCGTTGAAGCCGTCCACGGCCGCATAGGACTGCTGCTGCAACTCCGGCATGATCTCCGGATCGTCAGGAGCCAGCTTTGCCAGTCGCTCTGCCAGTCCGACCGTTCGCTTCAGCGACGCGTCCTCCAGGATGTTGGTCGTGGCCGACGCACGCCTTTTTCCGAACGTAGTCGTGATGTTGACGCTGATGTCGGTGATTCCGCCGGCTGTCGTGATCTCGCTGGCGGCGAAACGGGTGTTACCGCTCCACCCGGCGCTTATGTTGACGCGAGCCTCGTCAGCGGTGGTGAAGGAGAGCGCTCGCTTTGCAAGCGCCTGGAGTTCGTCGCGACTTGGAGGAATATGCATCGGAAAAAAAGAGCGGGTGTAGGGTGTAGGGTGTGGGGTGTCGGGGTGCAGGGTCTGCGTCTGGGGGTTACCCCACCCCCGACACCCCACACCCTACACCCAGTCTCTCAAGCTTGCCGTCCAGTATTCACTACGTTCACCTGCTTGAATCGGGCTGGCGGACAGCCGTGGCTCACGGAGTTGGACTGACCTGGCTCACCCTTGCCGTCGCCGAAGGAGCCGCCTAGCCAGTAGCTGCCCTTTCCGCCGATCATGTCCATCGAGTTCCAGAATTCGGGTGTCCGGCTCTGGTATGCCACGTCCTTTAGCATGCCTGCGACTTTGCCGGCGCGGACCTCGTAGAACACCTGTCCGGAAAACTGGAAGTTGTATCGTTGGTGGTCGATCGACCATGAACCGCGATTCTTTACTATGATGCCGCGGTCGGTCGCGGCGACGATATCATCGATGCCGATATCTCTCTCGCCCGGCAATAGGGAGATGTTCGGCATCCGTTGGAACTGCACGCTCGACCAGGAATCGGCGAATGAGCACCCGTGCGAGCGCCGCACACCGGTGAGATCGCTGATCCAGGACGCCTGCTCGCGCGTTGTCTGGTAATCCTTGAAGATGCCCTTATCCACGATCAACCAACGGTCTGCTGGCACACCCTCGTCGTCCCAGGCAACACGGGACAGCGAATCGGCCTCAGTACGGTCGGCCTGAACGTTCATGAACTCGGGACCGTACTTCAACTTGCCTATCTTATCCTCTGGCGGTGCTATGAAACTCGTACCCGCGTAGTTGGCCTCGTAACCCATGGCTCGGTCGAGCTCGGTTGGATGCCCAATGGACTCATGAATGGTTAACCACAGATTGGACGGATCCAGAATCAAATCGTAGCGGCCCACCTCCACTGATTTAGCGGACAGTTTTTCGACTGCCAGTGAGGCCCACTCGGCGGCGTGGCCCGGAATGTCCAGTCCCGTGACGTATTCCCACCCTGACCCACGAGGCGCTATCTCATGGGTGTAGCTCTGAAAATCGCCCTGTCCGAGAGCAGTTGCCGTGAACTGCGGCCCAACGCGCACGAAAGTTTGCGCGGTAACCGTTCCGTCGGTTGTAGCGAGGTGCTTCTCCTCGCGAAGCAGCGCCATTCCCGAATTCACGAAACGAACACCTGGAACCTTCAGGGCGGCCTCGTTGGCTGCGAGTAGAAGGGCTACCTTGTCCTCGATGGCGACATCAATTGGGTCTGTGGCGACCGGAGTCCGCCAGCTTCCCGTAACAGCCGTCACGGGCGCGAGCTCCACGGGGCGTTTCTGAGCGGCGCGGGCCGCTCGAGCTATGCGAGCCGCTTCTCGCGCTGCTAACCGGACGGCGTCCTTGGTGAGATCGCTTGTGGCAGCGAATCCCCACGAGCCATTCACGATCGTGCGAACTCCCACGCCGAACGACTCGGAATCGTTGACGCCTGTGACCTGGCGTTCGCGTGTGGCGATGAACTGGCGCCGGTACCGCCCAATCCGTGCGTCGGCGTAGGAGGCGCCTGCGTCCTTGGCGGCCTGGAGCGCTTCCATCAGCAATTCCTTGATGTTCGGATCGGAGTCGTCGCGATTCGGAAGCGTGCCTTCCACGGATCGGGGTAACAGGCCGGTGAGCCCGACGGCAGCTGTTGCCGCGGCGGTCTTCTGGAGAAACTCTCTACGCGTTGTCATGGGCTTCGAAAGTAAATGGCTAGGCGAATGACTTACGACATCGGCATCCATACTGAGAATGCCGTGCTGCAGCTGTGCTAGCAAGCCAGCGCGGCGCGATGCACACTGACCCCGGAAACGTCGTCAAATCAGGCACGGCACTTGCTTTATATGCATACTCGAACGGGCGGCAAATGGGGCCGCTTTTCTCAGGCTTTTGTTGGAGGATTCTTACAATGGCAGACTTCGACAAGAAGGACCTCAGAGACCGCGGTCTCGAGAATCAGGTGGAAGGGAAGAGCAAGGAGCTCGAAGGGAAGGCACGTAACACGCTGGGAGATGCGACTGACGACACGAGCGAACAGATCAAGGGCAAGGCTCAGGAAATAAAGGGCAAGACCCAGAAAAATTTCGGCAAGGCGCAGGAAGACCTGGACGACGCGGTCTGACCTCCATCGGATCCGGGAGCATTCTCCTGGATCGTCACCGGCAAAAACGCAAAGCGTCGCGGGCGGTGAGACACATGTCTCCCGCCCGCGTCCGCATTCGCGACCAACCATGACTCATACGGTGGCGTGCCGCCGACACAGAACCATCCCTACTCATATCTGAGCGCGGTTATCGGATCTAGCTTGGCCGCGCGACGAGCCGGCCACACGCCAAAGAGCACTCCAATGACCGCAGCAAAGGCGAACGCGAGCAGGATGGACGATGCGGCGACGTCCGTATTCCATTCCAGAGTCTTGTTCAGCAGAGTCGTTACGCTCGTGCCAAGGAGTATGCCCACCAAACCGCCCAGCAAGCACAAGACCACAGCCTCGATAAGGAACTGAAGCAGGATGTTGCTTCTGGTAGCTCCGAGCGCCTTACGAACTCCTATCTCCCTGGTTCGTTCGGTCACCGACACCAGCATGATGTTCATGATTCCGATTCCGCCGACAAGGAGGCTCACGGTTGCGATTCCGCCCAGCAGATACTTGAAGACCTGCGTGGTTTCCTCGAACGTGGCAAGGAAATCGGACTGGCTTCGGATCTGAAAATCATCGGGTCGATCGGCTCGCAGCTTGTGCTGCCGCCGCATGATCTTCTGTATCTCGGCCATCGCATCAGGGATCTGTTCCTCAGTGCGCGCGAGGACATTCAGCGTGCGAAGGCGGTCGCCGCCGAGGACGCGGTAACGTGCGGTGTTGAGCGGAATCAATACCTGATCGTCAGGATTTGACCAGCCGCCGCCCTGTCCTTTAGACTCGAGCACTCCGATAACAGCGAACTGGATGCCGCGGATTCTGACGGTTTCGCCAACGATGGCTTCGGGATTCTCGATGCCCAGAGCTTCCATAACGGTCGGTCCCATGACAGCGAGGCGCTGCCGGCCGAGGTCCTCACCTTCTGTGAACATGCGCCCCGCGCGAAGCTTGAATTTGCGCACGTCCGGGTAGTTTGCCGTTGTGCCGACAATCGATGTATTCGCGTTCCTGTTCAGATACTGTATCTGAAGCTGGCCCTGCATCTCGGGCTGAATCGCTGTTAGCAGCGTGGCCCGCTCCTCCAACGCTCGAGCGTCGTCCATCGTCATCCGGGTACGCTGGTCCATGCGGATTCCGCCAGCTCCGAACGCCTGGCCAGGCATGACGGTGAGAAGTGTGGTGCCGAGCGAGGAGATGCGCTCGCGTACAGCCTTCTGAGCTCCGTTTCCGAGGGCCACCATCGCTATCACAGCCGCTACACCTATAACGATGCCGAGCATCGTCAGAAAGCTGCGGAGCTTGTTGGCTCTGAGTGCGCCGAGCGCGACGGTGAGGATTTCGCCGAGAAGCATATTATGGGCGTCCGCCGCCGCCCGGGACTCTCTGGCCGCCGGTGCCGCCAGCCGGCTGCTGTTGCATGCCGGGAACTCCGCCGCCGCCTGTCATGTTACGGAAACGGTCCAGACTTTGTTGGCGTTGTGCTTGCATGACGGCCGAGGCCACCAGGGCCACCTGATCGCCTTCCTTGAGTCCCGAGACCACTTCGGTGTAGTCGAAGTTGCTCACGCCAAGGCGCACGATCCTCGGCAAGAAGGTGTTGCTGTCCGCGACGAACACCAATCCGGGCCGCCCACGTGCGGGGGTGGCACGGGGTGCCTCGCCGGGTCCCATCTGAATGGCAGGAGGAGTGTTGCCGGAGGGTTGCCGGCCGGGCAATGATTGCTCGGCATTCTGCACGGTGGCAGCCTCCCCCCCGCCCCCGCCAGCAGTCATCATGCAGGGCCGGGCGATCCGAGGATCCACGCCAAGGTCGGCGTAGATGGCCTGCGATTCGTTCCTAGCCTGTTGCATGTCTATCACACCACTGCGTACCCGGCCCCGGATTGCAGCGAGCTGGACCGCTGATTGAGGCTTCTTGGCCAGTGCCGCGCGCACTTGTTGGCATTGCTCCGGCGTTACCTGCATTTGCTGGCGTCCGCCGGCTTGCTGCATACCCTGCTCCTGCGGCAAGGCGACATCACCGCGCGAAACTTCTACGCGCACTGCATCTCCTCGCCTCGTTCCCTGAGTGGCACCGCCGGTGCTCGCGCCGCCGGCACCGCCGCCGCCGCCGCCGAACTGGCCGCGAAGCTTTTCCTGAACAAAAGCAGTATCCAGACCAATAGCAGTGCCGGCAGCGATCGCCTCGCGAGGCGATCGCACGGCGTCGTTCTGCACCGCCAACACATTCTCCTTGCGATCGATGAGGATTGAGACTTCACCATTCATACCAGGCATGAGTAGCCGGTCGCGGTTGGAGACGCTAACAAGCACAGGGAACATGGTGACGCTCTGCTGCACGACGGCTTGCGGCTCGATTTTTTCCACCGTGCCTTGGAACGGGCGAGTTGGATACGCATCCACGATCACTGTCGCCTGCTGACCTGCCTTCACGTTGCCTATGTCTGTCTCGTTAACCATGGCCCGGACGCGCACTTGGCTCAGATCCGCCATCTTGAGGAGGGTCGTTCCGCCACCGAACGCGCCTGTTGCAGAGGTAATGACCTGGCCGAGCGAGACTGTCTTGTCGATTACGGTTCCTGCTATCGGGGCACGAACGGTTGCATCCTCGAGCCGCTGCTGAGATAGATCCAGACTCGCGCGCGCTCGAACGAGCTGAGCCTGAGCGTTCGCGAAGTTTAGGGCCGCCGTTTCGTGTTCCTGCGCTGTGATGATCCTCTGCTGGAAAAGATCGTCAGAGCGTTTGCGCTGGGCTTCCTCCACGGCAAGTCTTGCTTCGGCCGCTCTCACGTCAGCCAATGACTGGTCGTACTGGTTGCGCACGTCTCGCGTATCAACCTGAACGAGTAGGTCACCGGGCTTGACCTGGCTGCCCGTTTCGACGGGCATGCGCACGATCTGGCCGCCGGCCTTCGATTTTACCTCGACCACATTGATGGGCTCGACGACACCCGTCGCTTGGGCATCAACGACGATGTCACGCCGCTCGACGGCAACGGTCTGGACTCTCGGCTTTTCGCCCTCGTCCTTGCCGCAGGCGAGAATTGCGAACGACAATGCGACTACGGTCATCACCTGTTTCACGGGACATCTCCATTGACGGATGCATTTAGGCGCCAGGATATCGTCGCGCCGAGCAGCCCTTGGCTTCATAGTTGGCGACCTACGAGCGCCTCCAACTGGGCCTTGGCCACCCTGTAGTCATAGCGAGCGGCGATCAGCGCGGCTTGCGCCTGATTCAGCTGTGTTTGCGATGTCAGAACATCGAGCAGTGTGGATGCCCCCACTGCGTAGCGCTGTTGTTGCACTCGCAGGTCCTCCTCAGCGGCAGCGACGGAGGTAGACTGGATTCTGACGCGCTGTGCGGCGGTGGTGAGAGCGCCCAGGTACTGCGTGAGCTGCTGTTTTGCCGCCAGGCGAGCGTCGCGCAGAGCCGCGTCGGCGTTGGCGGCGGCAACATCGGCACGTATACGTGCCTCCTCCCGATTGAACTGATTGAACAAAGGATACGAGAGGCTGAACCGCAAAGACGATTGATAATCCAGCGAATCCCTGAACGAACTGCTCAGACTGGTGGCTGCTCCCGTAGCTGTGCGGCCGAACGAGACATCTATTGACGGCAGATAAGGAGTGCGAGCAGCTCGGTAGGCTGCCCGGGCCGCTGTTCGGCTGGCTTCCGCGACCTCAACAGCGGGCCCTCGCTCGGCAAGCCTGATGAGCTCGGAGCTGTCCGGCAGCTGGGTTATCACCGGCAGCGTGTCCGCAGAAGCGGCCGTTACGGTGAAGGGAGTGGCAACCAGCCGGGTGAGGGACGCGTTGGCCGTTCGCAGGTCGTTCTGCGCAGTGAGAAGTGCGAGCTGGGCGTTGCCGACGAGGATGGCGGAACGCAGGGAATCCGATCTTGTTGCCGCGCCGGCGGCCACTCTGCTAGTGGAAGCTCGCATCTGCTGCTCGGCCTGCTCGAGCTGCGCTCGTGCGGCGCTCTCCGACTCCCGGGCGGCGAGAGCGTTGAAGAACGTCTGCTGCACGTCGAGCGCTACCTGGTAACGCTGCCCCAGCTCATTAGCCGCAGCGAGGTCAGCGTTCGCTCTGGCCGCGCGCACGTCGTAGAACCGTCGTCCACCGTCGAAGAGATTGAGATTGAGCGACAGCCCTTCACTGCCAGTGTATTTGGTGCCTCCGACCAACCGGTCACCTATGACGCGAGTGCCGGCATCCGGATTGTAGGCAGCGCCCATGCTCACGGTGACGTTGGGGATGAATGCCGCGTAAGAGGCCGTTCGAGCGGCGGACGCTGTGCGGAGCTGGCCGCGCGCCTGTACCGCGGCGGGGGCATTTCGTTGGGCCAATCGGATGGCTTCGTCCAGCGCGATTTCTCGCGCGCTGTCTGCTGGCACTTGAGCGCCAAGCGCCGCGGGCACCAGCAGTAGCGTAACGACGGATAGCCTCACTTCTTGTATCTCCTCGTGGAATCCGACAACTCCTCGATAAGACGCTGGAACTTCTTTTTCTGGTCATCGCTCAGCTGCTGGGCGATCTCTTCACGAGCGCGGTTGCGGGCCGCATCCAGCTGCGGCCGCACAGGCGCCATAATGGCGCTCATCTCCGTGTGCCGCTTGTCCAGAATGCTGTCCACCGCCGCTCGCTGCGTCTCCGACAGACCGAGCGTCTCCGCAAGCCTGAGCCGCATGCCCTCACGGTCGTTAACCTGAGAGCACAACTTGTCACGCATGAGAACGCGGTCGGCCGTGAATCCCAACACACCTCCTACCAACAAAGCGCCAAACAGGAAAGACAGCGCGAGACTCTTCGAACGCTGCATCATGAGTTCCGTATCCTTTTAGGGTTCGACAACGTACCGCAGGGTTGCCTCGCGAGGCGGCAACCCCCTCTGAATCGCGAGTTGAGCCTGAACGGCGCGAGGGGTTTCGATCACAGTGACGTAGGCCGCGCGAGACGTGGCCTGCTGGTCTCTGAACAGCGTAATGCCCAGTAGCACCGCAGCCACACCTGCAGCAAGGAGGCCCACGTTCACCCAACCGCTGAACGGCTGCCACCAGGCGTCCTCCTCGCGCACTCGCGCCATGATCCTCTCCGTGAGCGATTCCCAGTAGCGCGGGTCCGCTGGCGGAGCGACCAGAGTCCGCAGCAAGCTGGTGATACGCTCGTTGTGGGAAGGCTCAGTTGGGCTGAACGGCTGCTTGTCGGTCATTTTTCGCTCCGCAGGTCGGACAACGTACGCCTCAGCGCGCTGCGTGCATGGTGGAGATCGGAGCGCGCCGTGCCTTCCGGCATACCCAGCATGTCTCCGATCTCGCCATGCGTGAATCCCTCAACGTCGTGCAACACTATCACCGACCGTTGTCGCTCGGTCAGCTTCGAAAGCCCGTCGGCCAGTCGGCGCTTGAGCTCATCCGCCTCCGCCGGATCGTGAAACTGCATCGCAAGCGTTTCCGGCAGGGAATCCGCCTTGCGCACTTTATGCCGCCTGCCTATATCGAGCGCTGCGTTGGCCACGATGCGGTGCAGCCACGCGCCAAACGCCTGCTCGGGACGGAATCGATCCAACGCGCGGTACGCGCGCATGAACGCTTCCTGCACGGCATCCTCCGCATCCTCGTGGGTAAGAAGCATTGCCCGCGCCACGGTGTATACTCGCCGCTGGTGAGTACGCACGAGCTGCCCGAAGGCCCCGTGATCCCCAGCTTTTGCCGCGAGCACGAGTTGCCGCTCGCGCGCACGATCCGCTGTCTCAACGGGTCGCTCGAGCACGGTTGTTATGAATACTGGTAGACAGGCGGCTGTCATCGCGGTTGAATCGGACGCTCATTTCAGTAACGCGCGAGGCGATCGAATCGTTGAGCCGCGGCGCTAGCTCGAAGTCGTGCCAGCGAGGCCGATGTCCTTCGCGCAGCGCTGCATGGCACCGATCACGAACTGAATGTGGCTGTCGAGATCCACGCCCAGCTCCATTGCACCTGCCAGAACATCCTCGCGGCTCACCCCGCGCGCGAAGGCTTTATCCTTCATCTTCTTTCGCACAGACCTGGCGTCGACCTCATGCACACTGCGAGTTGGCCGCACGAGGGCGGTGGCAGTGATGAGGCCCGTCAGCTCGTCGACCGCAAAGAGCGCCTTCGCCATTGGAGTGTCTCTCGGCACGCCGCTATAGGTTGCGTGTCCCAGGATGGCTTTCAGGATGTCTTCGGGATAGCCCTTCTCCCTGAGCAGGCGTACGCCGAACGCAGGATGTTCCTCGGTGGGCGAGCGGTTCGCGTTCGGATGTCGCTCATAATCGAAATCGTGCAGGAGCCCGGCCAGCGCCCAGCGATCCGCGTCCTCTCCGAAGCGCTCAGCGTATGCGCGCATGGCGGCCTCCACGGACAACATATGCTTGCGTAACGAGTCGCTGGCGGTGAACTCGTGCACCAGAGCCAGGGCCTCTTCGCGGGACGGTAGCGTGGCGGAGAACACCGCGCGTCTCAGCTGACTAGTGGGTCGCCGCAGCTTCGGCGTGCGACTCGAACTTGCGGTTCGTGAGTAGGACCACGCCGTAGACAGCCAGAGTGAGTACCACTACGGCAACGATGAGGCCGGTGAATCCAGCTTTCTTGTCCTCGGGATGCAAAGACATCAGAAAATCTCCGTTGGTTAACCGACTCTCACCTTCGTCATGGTATCGCCTTGCCGTATCTGCTTCATTGCGTCCAGGCCGTCGGTAACCTTTCCGAAAACGGTGTGGACCCCGTTGAGGTGTTTCGCGTTCGCCTCGTTAAGCACCATGAAGAACTGGCTGCCGCCGGTGTCCTTGCCAGCGTGCGCCATACTGAGCGAGCCCAGCTCGTGTGTGCGCGGATTGTTCTTGGTCTCGCACTTGATAGTGTAGCCTGGGCCGCCGGAGCCCACGGGCCCCTTTGCGTGCTCGCCGCCCTTCGAATAAGGGTCACCACCCTGCACTACGAATTCCGGAATGACGCGATGGAACTTCGCGCCATCGTAGAAGCCGGAATTCGCGAGTTTCTCGAAGTTCGCGACTGTGTTGGGTGCCTCCTGATCGTACATATCTGCGACGATGACGCCGCGGTCCGTCTCGAAGGTTGCTTTCTTGGGCATGAAGGGGCTCGGCAATTGGGAATCGGGAATGGGGAGTCGGGAGTCGGGAGTCGGGAGTCGGAAGTTCCTAATCCCTAATCCCTAATCCCCAATCCCTAGCTTGTAAATAATATCCCACTCGGCGCGGGTGACGGGCTGCACTGACAGGCGGCTTCCTTTGCGGAGCAATACCATCTCGCCCAAGCCAGGAGTGTTTCTAAGCTCGGGAAGTGTAACCGGACGCTTGAATCGATGCGTAGCACGGAGGTCCACCATGTACCACCTGGGTGAATTCGGGTCGCTGCCGCCGTCAAAATGTGCCGAACGCGGGTCGAAGGCAGTAGGGTCGGGATATCCCTCTTTCGCTACCTCCGCGACACCGGCGATTGTGGGAGGTTTGCCATTCGAGTGATAGAAGAAGACGGGGTCGCCTTTCTTCATCTGGTCGCGTAGCAGGTTTCGCGCCTGGTAGTTGCGAACACCGTCCCACTGGGTAGTTCGCCTCGGCGCTCTCCACAAGTCCTCGAACGAGAAAGACTCGGGCTCAGACTTCACCAGCCAGTAGTTCCGAGTGTTCATACGGAGGATGAAGGGCAAATGTCGCTCAATACGCAAACTCGGCATCTGGGGGAGCGCGCCACACACACGGCACGCCCGTGATCTATGAACAGATGGGAAAGAACGGTCCACCGCTCCTTCGGAAACAGCAGCACAAGAGCTTCCTCGATTCTCACCGGGTCCAGCTCCTTGGTAAGCCCAAGCCGCTGGCTCAAGCGCGCGACGTGAGTGTCGACAACGATGCCGTCATTTCGCCCAAACGCATTGCCAAGCAGGACGTTCGCGGTCTTGCGTCCGACACCGGGAAGCGCCGTAAGCTCGTCCATGCTGCCAGGTACCTCGCTTCCATGGCGATCCAACACTGCGTTCGCCATACCTATGATGCTCCTGGCTTTGTTCCTGAAGAAGCCCGTGCTCTTGATGAGCTCCTCAACGTCTCCCTGATTAGCGTCCGCGAGCGACTGCACGGTTCGGTAGCGCGCGAAGAGCTCCGGAGTAACAATGTTGACGCGGGCATCCGTGCACTGCGCGCTCAGAATCGTCGCGATCAATAGTTGAAACGGTGTTTCGTGTGTAAGCGAGCAGCGCGCATCGGGATACTGTGCCATGAGCCTCTGCAGGATTTCCAATGCCCGCTCGGGAGTGGCATAGCGCGGTCGGCGTGTACGCGATTTGTTTCGGCGCGGGCGCCGAATGCCAGCGCGTAGTTTCTTTGCGCGCTGGCCTGAAGGTCCGTGCGTCATGTCAGACTCCGCCGTTTGCCCTGCGCCAACACGTCATCGGCACTCTGCGCGTTCAGAACATCGGCCGGCTCCAACCACCCTTTTCGCGCGATCCCGATTCCATATTCCATGTTGTCTAGACTCTGCGTCGAGTGCGCGTCTGGGCCGATCTCCACCGCTACGCCGAGCGTTTTTGCGGTGTGGCATAAGCGCCAGTCGAGATCCAGCCTGTGAGGGTCTGCGTTGAGCTCCACCGCAACTCCAGTCTCGAGGGCCTTCCGCAGTACGGCGTCCATATCGATAGGATACGCCTCGCGAGTGAGGAGCAAGCGGCCTGTCGGATGCCCAAGTATGGTGACGTGCGGCTGCTCGAGCGCGCGGATCACGCGGTCTGTCATGCCCGCCTGCTCCATTCCGAATCGTGAGTGCACCGAGGCGATAACGTAGTCGAAGCGCTCGAGGAAATCCGGATCATAGTCAAGCCTGCCGTCGGCCAGGATGTCTGCCTCAATTCCCTTGAGGACGCGAAATCCATTGGCCGCTTCATTGAAGCGGTCGATTTCGTCATGTTGAGCCTGCACCGCCTCCCGCGTGAGACCACCGGCGTAGAACGCCGACTGCGAGTGATCGGAGATGCCAAGGTACGACCAGCCACGCGATCTGGCGGCGGCCGCCATCTCGGCAATCGTTGCGGTGCCATCGGAGTACTCGGAGTGGCAATGGAGAGCACCTCGGATGTCCTTTGCCGTCACCAGGGATGGCAACTGATGCCGCAAGGCCGCGGCCAATTCTCCCCGCGCCTCGCGGATTTCGGGCTCGATGTAGGGGAGGCCGAGGAGGGCGTAGAGGTTTGTTTCATCTGTAACGTTGACAACATCGCCTTGCGCCGACCGGATCTCATCGTCGACGATCGTGAAGCCCCGAGCTCCGGCGTGCGTCCGGATTTGGCTTTCATGCTC
The DNA here is from genome assembly GCA_046261975.1 of Gemmatimonadaceae bacterium. Taxonomy (GTDB): domain Bacteria; phylum Gemmatimonadota; class Gemmatimonadetes; order Gemmatimonadales; family Gemmatimonadaceae; genus JBHENQ01. The sequence continues at coordinate 33,899 of JBHENQ010000002.1, forward strand.
TTCGCTTCCCGTCGCGCGCCACAGCGCGACTGGGAAACGAGCGACCTCCACACAGTGCAAGTCCAACAGCGTCCCGTCCACGAAGCGAATCGCAACGGAGCGCCCGCCCACGCCGATGGCGTTCTTGACACTTGGCGCACGGGCGAAAGATGCGGCGACCGCTGCCGGATCGGTCCGGCATGCGGCAACGATGTCGATATCGCGGATCACCTCTCGGTGACGGCGCAGCGAGCCGGTGACTGCGGCGCGCTCCACGTCCGGGTGGCGCAACACCCACGCGAGCAGTTGCCGGGATTCAGCCAGCGCATGTGGATAGAGCACGTAAGAACTGGTCTCGCGCAGGTAAGCAATTCCTTTGAGGATCTTTTCCGCTGTCTTTTTTCCGAATCGCGGCAAGCCGGCTAATCTGCCGTCACGGGCCGCCTCATCCAACTCGTGAAGGGTCTCGACTCCGAGCTCGCGGTGAATGAGATGGATCTTCGCCGTCCCCAATCCGGGAACACGCATCATCTCCAGCAACCCCTCGGGGGAATCTTCGCGCAGCCTGTCCAGATAGCTCGAATCGCCGGTGGCACAGAGATCCTCGAGGACGCTGAGCGTCGCAGGTCCGAGTCCCTTGCGATTGCGAAGCTCGCCCGATCTCAAGGGCTCGCAAATGTCTTCAGCCTCTACGGACAGGACAGCGCGCGCCGCACTCGAGTACGCGCGGGACTTGAAACGATCCGCGCCGTGGAGTTCGAGAAGTGCTCCGATCTGCTCGAGAATGTGGGCGGCTGTGCGCGGATCCATGGGGGAAAATCTAACAAGCGGGTGTAGGGTGTAGGGTGTAGGGTGTAGGGTGTCGGGCCCCACACCCTACACCCTACACCCTACACCCGCTTCCTATCTGCCTTCCACCCACAACGCTCTGACCGCCAGTGCCTCGAGCTCGCTGGTGGTCAGTATCGCGCGATAATCCTTTCGCTCTCCGCCCGGAATGGCGTTGGAGAACGCTGGTGCTCCGTCGCGACAGGGCTCGCGAGCGTGTGCCAGCGTGGTTGCCGAATCCAGATCCGTGGAATAGGACACCAGTGACGCCCCCATTCGCTCCACACGAAACCCGAGCACCAGAAGTGAGCGCAAATGCGTTGTCGCCCCAGGCGAAGGCGTGGTTTTCATCGTGACCACGAAGACGCCGTCCACCGGCTCGAAAGGCGCATCCGCCGCAACACGGGCCCAGATCCGTTGGTACGGAAAGCGGAAATAACGGCAGGTGGGCGACGGTAGCGACCCGTCCCATGCGCCGAAGTCACATGTCGACATGGTGAGCTCTGTTGTGGCCTCGTCGTCGAAGACGTGCAAGGGCTTACCGAAGCTCCAGAAATGGTAGCCATGGTAGAGAAGCTCGGCGTACTGCCCTACCGCGTCCGCCGGCGCTTCGTCAGGCACGATCCGTTTCAGTGTAGCGCCAACCTGTCCCAGAAGGAGAAAGAGATCATGGCGGAGAGTGTCTGTCCCTCGTTGAACGGCTTCCCGTTCGATAGCCGGGAATGCGGCGGCCTCCAAGGGGCCAAGGATGACCTCGTAAGGTTGGACTTGCGTGGGCACGCGCGCTGTCTTAACGGATCTCAGCGCTCTGGTTGATCGTATGATTCGACGCCGGCTGAATCGCGCAAGCGTCCTACGAGTGCGTGTAGTTGCTGCTCGGTGAGATCTATCTCCCCGGCGGCGCCTTCGAGGTCTATGAGCCCGGCGTGCATCGACACCGATACCTGATTCAGATAACGCACCTTGGCCAGCATCTCTTCGGTGACAGTGCGGAGGGCCTTGTAACGACGCCGGTTTGCTTTGGCACGGTGGTACCTGGCTCGTAATTCTTCGACGGAAAGGTCTCGAGCCAGATCCATGACCTCGCTTTCGGTGCGTCCCGGCAGGAGCCCGCGATCGGGGACGCCAGCGTCGTCCCAGCCGTCCTCCGCGAACCACAGGCGACCAGTGTGCTCTGTGCCATCATATGAGAGTCGCACCGAGACATTATAGGTCCGACCATCCAGGTTGATCGTTGCTATGTGCGGCTGAGCGACCTCATCGAAGCCTTTCATGCGACCTCACGTTGGCTGAAGGCGATAGCGACCGGTTTCGTGAAGGAACTGCCGAATCTCGCGAAGGAGAGGTTCCCTGGCCTCCACATAGGGAACATGCCCCGACGCTTCCAACAGGACAAGACGGGCATCTGGGATCGCGGCTGCCGCGGCGCGCGAGGATTCAACAGGAATGGGATCGTCGATGCCATGCAGGATGAGTGTTGGACACCTCACGCCGGTCAGTCGTTTCGGCAGGTCGTAGTCACCCAGACTCTCCCAAACGGATTGCTGCACTCGACCCGTCACGCGGAAAGGCGTGAGATCGCGAGCCAGCCGCGGATCGGCGAAGTATCCCGCTACGCTCAGCTCGAATAGCCGCTGGCGATGGGCTTCGGGATCCCGCGCCCTCAGTCCGGAGGAGTCCAGCTCGGCACGCAGCTTCTGAATCTCTGCGCCGTTCTGCCGTCTGTTAAACTCCTGCTCGAATTGCCGTCGGTAGGCACCAGTGACTGGAGCGGGGTCGATTAGAACCATGCGGCTGGGCGGTGCAGTCTGGACGGACACCGATTCCACTTCGACGGCATAGAGGAGTGCAAGAAGCCCGCCCCAGGAATACCCGACCAGGCTGGGCTCCGCACCGCCCAGCTCCGAGACAACAAGAGATAGGTCGTCCACATGAGTGCGCCACGTGATGGGTGTCCGGTCCGCGACCTTCGAACGTCCACCGCCCCTCTGGTCGTAGAAAATCAACTCGAAGTCCGTTGCGAGATCGAGCATTTGCGGCAGCAGATAGTCATGATGCGCGCCAGGTCCTCCGTGTAGTAGCAGCAGACGTGGTACGCCGGGAGGCCCGTATGCCGCCCAATACAGCGAAGCTGCAGGCGGTCCTAGGTAGCCCGAAGACCTGGGGGCGGGAATTGGCGACGGCAAATGACGAGTGGTTATTCTGAATCCGCGTGCGCGAACGATGTGTAGGTTTCCGGAGGCTCGGAAGAAGCCGCTGCGTCCCCGTTTCAAACTGGCAAGAACTCGGAGATCGTCGTTTTCCTACTGGCAGATTGATCACAGCCGGTTATAGAATTCCTTCACGTCCTTGCAACCACTCGCATGCACGTACCGCGCTCGGAATCTCTTCCATCATTTCGCTCCACGTCAGTGCATGCTACCTATTTAAACTTCTGGAGGCTATATGCATAAAGTCGCACTCGCGTTGTTGGTTCTTGGCGTGCCGTCGGTGCTCGCTGCTCAGGCTGACAAGAAGGATCCCGACATCAAGGTCGCCAGCGGCGGACGGCTACCCTCCGGCTGGATGGCCCGTCTGGACCGGGCGAACGCGAAGCTCGACGAGCTGAAATTCGTCACGATGGGAAATGGATTCCACGCGACATCCGGACCGGCAGCGATCTACTACAACCCTGCGCAAGTGGCGAAGGGTGAGTTCGTGGTCCGAGCCAGCATGACACAGACGAAGGCGCCCACGCATCCCGAGGCTTACGGCGTTTTCATAGCCGGCACAAATCTGGACAAGGCAGACCAGGCGTACCTGTATTTTCTGGTGCGTGGCGACGGCAAAGCTCTGGTGAAACACCGCGCCGGTTCGGAGACGCACACAATCATGGACTGGACGGAGACCTCAGCCGTAAAGAAAGCTGATGAGGCAGGAAAGGCGACGAACGAGATCGTCATCAACGTCGCCAGGGACACTGTTCACTTTCTTGTGAACGGTACCCAGGTATCGGCATTCTCGCGCAAGACCATGACACCCACAGACGGCCAGGTGGGTCTCAGGGTGAATCATAACCTGGATGTCCACATAGGCGCGTTCGAGGTGAAGCTGCCGAAATAGCCGGCTGGTGCGAACCAGTTAGCGCCGCAGCGGCTCTCCGGCATGGTGTATGCGCTTCCTCAGTGATCGTTCGTGTCGGATGAAAATTCTTCCAGTACGCCGGAGGGAGCGATGCCAAAGGGAGACAAGTCGGCCTACACCGACAAGCAGAAACGGCAGGCGGAGCATATCGAGGAGAGCTACAAGGACAAGGGACTGTCGAGCGACGAAGCCGAAAGCCGCGCCTGGGCGACGGTGAACGACCGTGATGGTGGCGGAAAGAAATCCGGCTCTGGCCGTGTGAAAAGCAAAACCAGCCGCTCGGCAAAGGAGAGGGCGAAATGACTGACTTCCGCGAAGAAGACCGGGATCTGGCCGCCGGTTCTGAGAGCAGCGCTCCTCCGAGGCCGGCGGACTGGGCGTCGGACGCCAACTGGTGGCGAGAGAATTATTCCACGCGACCGTACGTGAGCTCCGATCGTCAGTTCGACTACTACGAGCCTGCGTATCGGTACGGATATGAGTCGGCCAATAGATACAGAAGCCGCGGCTGGAACGATGTGGAGACGGATCTGGAGAGCGGCTGGGATACCTTCATGGGCAAGTCGAAATCCACGTGGCATGACATCAAGACCGCCGTGAAGGACGCTTGGAATCGCGCGACGGGTCAGGATGATGCGCCGGAGCGGCCCTTGGAAACGAGGCCCCTGTACCGCGAGTAGCGCTCAAAGCGCGACAACAGTTACTGCAGTGTCCACGGGACCGGACGCGTCGAGCGTCCGGTCCCGCTCTTCTAGATGCCAGGATCTATCGGTTGGGCGCAGAAGGTTCCTTGTGCACGACGCCGCCCTTCATAACGAACACGGTGGATTCCATCGCCCGGATGTCCTTCAGAGGGTCTCCGGGAACCGCCACAACGTCAGCCCATTTCCCGGGCGCGAGCGAGCCGGCGTGCTTCTCCCATCCGAGAAGCCGCGCGCTCCCCATAGTGCCGGCCACGATCGCGTCCATGGGAGTCAGGCCGCCCCATTCGACGAGCAGGGTGAACTCGTGTCCGTTGGTGCCGTGTGGAATCACGCCGGCATCGGTCCCGAGCGCGATCGGCACCTTGTTCGCCACAGCCAGCTTGATGCCGTTTCGCATGGCCGCCGCTGCGGCCAGCGCTTTCTGAGCGCGCAGTCCCTTGAGGACGCCGTTTCTGGCCAACCGGTCCACCGCTTCTCCAGCCATTAGCGTCGGTACGAGATACGTTCCGCGCTGCGCCATCAGACGGGCGCCCTCGACATCCAGGAAAGAACCGTGCTCGATGGACGCTACCCCGGCGCGGGTCGCAATCTTGATCCCTTCGGTGCCGTGCGCGTGTGCTGCCACCTTTCGCCCATCCAGCTTTCCGGCTTCCGCGACCATGGCTTCCAGCTCTTCCTTCGTGTACTGCGTCGTGCCCACGGCATCTCCCTCGGACAGGACGCCGCCCGTTGCGCACGTTTTGATGACGTCGGCGCCGTACTTCACCTGGTAACGCACAGCCGCCCGGACCTGGTCGGGTCCATCAGCGATGCCCGTCATCACGTTGCCGTCACGGAGTCCCGGTGCGAACCCATTTTCATCGCAGTGACCACCCGTTATCCCAAGAGAATGGCCGGCAGTCTGCATTCGTGGGCCGACTATGCGGCCTTCCTCGATGGCCTTCCGAAGAGCAAGATCATCGAAGTTGGCTGTGCCGACGTTTCGAATGCCCGTAAAACCTGCCATGAGCGTTTTTTGCGCGTTCCCGACGCCTAGAATGGCGCCGTAAGAATCGAAGTCGCGGACTGTGGCCATGTCGTGATCCGGGTCGCCAAGTACGCGCCCGATGATGTGGGTGTGCGAGTCGATGAAGCCAGGCAGGATTGTCGCGTCCCCGAGATCGATCGTTCTTGCGTCTGCTGGAACAGAGACGCTTCCTTGACTCCCCACCGAGATTATCGAATCGCCAGAGACCACGACCACCCCATTCTGTACAGCCGGTTTGCCGGTGCCGTCGATAAGGCGCGCAGCGCGAATCACAGTGACGCCGGCCGCCTGAGCTGCCATCACGCTGGGAACGACAATCGCCGCGACGAACAATGTGGGTAGAACTTTGGACTTGAACATTGTGGCTCCTTTTGCAATAAATCTCATACGGAAGTCTTTCGTACCCGACACCCGACACCCGACACCCGCTCCTTACTCATCTTCCGCGGGCGCCAAGTGTGGCGCTCAGCTCGACGCGCTGGGCACCTCGCATCACGACTATGGAAACGACCTCACCCGGCTTGTGTGCGCGCAACGCGTCGGTGTACCGGTAAAGGTCCTTTATCGGCGTGCCGGCGAATTCAACGATCACATCGCCTGCCTTGAGGCCCGCCTGATCCGCTGGACTGTCCGCGCGAACGCCAGTGATGCGCACGCCCACGACGTCGGCAGCACCCATATCCGGTATGGTGCCGAGGTACGCTCCGTATCCGGAGGTTGAGCCCGGAGCCACAGGTGCGGGCGCGGTCGAGCGCACGAACGTGAGGCGTGAGGGCCGGTTGGCGATGGCTCGTACGATTCGCTCCGCGAACTTGATCACGCGAGCTTCACCGGCCACGTTCACCTTGTTCGCGTCGTCACCGGCCCGATGATAATCCTCGTGTAAGTCTGTGAAGAGGTGCAGCACCGGAATGCCCTGCGCGTAGAACGAGCTGTGATCGGACGGGCCGAAGCCGTCGCCTACCGCTCGGATGGCGAGCCGCGGTTCGATGTTCGAGCTGTCAACTATCCCGGGAAGCTCGGTTGCGGTCTCGACGCCGTAAACGATGACCTTGTCATCGCGGAGGCGACCGACCATGTCGAAGTTGATCATCGCGGCCACCTGGTTCAGCGCCACCGGAGGATTCCGGACGAAGTATTGCGAGCCGAGCAGCCCCAGCTCTTCACCGCTGAATGTCACGAACACTACTGAGCGTCGGGGCGGATCGCGCGACAGAAGACGCGCGAGCTCGAGAACGGCTGCCGTGCCGGACGCGTTGTCGTCAGCCCCGTTTCGTATTTCGTTCTTCGCAGTGGGGTCGAGCGCGCCAAACCCGGATCGCCCGAGATGATCGAAGTGCGCGCCGACGACGACGAACTCCCCGGCGACATTGCGATCGCTGCCACGAAGGCGAGCGACCACGTTCTGGGCCGGTAGCGCCGAGCCCATCCCAGAGTGCGCAGCGGCGACGGACGTGGCCGTGAAGTGCTGGAGAAATCCGCCATCCGCCAGCGGCTGGAGTCCCAGCTGATGGAATCGCCGAGCTATATAGGCGGCAGCACTGTCGTTTCCGGCCGTACCAGTGGCGCGACCTTCCAGAGCATCCGACGCGAGAAAAACGATGTCGCTCCGGATGGCTACGGTGTCGGCGGTGTCTTCGCCACTTGCGATAGGGGAAGGAGCCGTTCTGCACGCGAGCGGTAAGGCTGCCACGACCGCGATGCAACTGATAAGCGAAGCTCGTGTCATGCAACTATGTTATTCGCCGGTGAGCATTCACGCCAAGAGCCATTTGTCGACCGTCGTGTTGGCATTGGTGCCGCGTGCCGTCGCGCTGAATCTTGTGCTTGGAGCGGTCGTCGGCGCACTAAAGCTGCCACTGTACCTCGACTCGACAGGCACGATTCTGGTAGCCGTGCTCGCCGGTCCAATGGCCGGTATGCTCACCGGCCTGGTGTCCAACCTGGTGCTCGGCCTGCTCTCGTCGCCGACATTTTTTGGCTTCATTCCCGTAGCGCTCGTGATCGGCGCTGTTGCGGGGTGGTGGGGCAGGGTGGGCGCCTTCCAATCTGTATGGGCCGCGAGTGCGGCTGGTGTATCGATCGGGCTCGCCGCTGGATTAGCGTCGGTGCCGATAGTGTGTGCCTTGTTCGGATGTGTCACGGCGAGCGGAAGCGGATTGATCACGGTGGGACTTCGAGCGCTCGGCATACCTCTCACCATGGCCGCCTCGCTGGCGAGCGTTTCAACTGACATAGTGGACAAGACGCTTTCGTGTGCTCTGGTCGCGCTGGTGATAGATCGCCTGCCACGTCGGATCACGCAGCGCCTCGCGGGCGCACGCCGGTGAGATCGCGACTGGACCAGCTCAACCCTCTAACTCTGGTAGCTGCGGCGTTGCTACTAGTAACACTGGCGTTCGCCGGGCCTCAACCCTGGAGCGCCGCTCTTTCGCTTGGGGTCGCGCTCCTCCTGGCCGTGGTCGCCGCGCCTGCACTTGGGCTGCGTGTCGTAACTATGGCTCTAAGCGCAGGGGCGCCGACCTTCGTGCTCCTACTGATCGTAAATGGCGCTATCGCCAGAGAACCGGACGCAGAGAGCGTGGCATCAGGCTTCGCCCTCAGACTCGCGGCTTCCGTGGCCGCGTTAGGCGCAGTCGTCGCCGGAGTCGATCCCCGGCGCCTGACGCGCGCCATGGCGCAGCGCGGGCTTCCTGCTTGGGCATCGTACGTGATGGTCGCGTCACTTGAAGCAGTACCTCGGGCAAGGCAGCACGCGCGTGATGTTATGGACGCGCAAAGGTGCCGTGGGCTTTCCACCGGTGGCGGCCTGATTGGTCGGCTTCGCGCCCTTGCATTTCTCGCCGGACCTCTGGTGGTGTCGCTCGTAACTGAATCCGAGGAGCGCGCTCGGTCGCTTGACGCGCGCGCCTTCGATCCGCGCGCGCGCCGGACGGCGATGACCGCGATCGCCGATCCTCAGCGCGAACGCATCCTTAGGGCCGCATTGTGGTTGGTGATCGCCTCGCTCTTCGTCTGGAAGATCGCCACCGAATCATGACGGTCGGAGAGTCGGCACTTTCGCTGCGCATCGACGCGGTGCGATACGGAAAGACAACGGGCCTGCGGGCGGTGGCGCTCGACATTGCGCCAGGTGAGGTAGTGGGTATTTGTGGGCATGTCGGCGCGGGAAAGACAACGCTGGCCCTTGCTGCTGCCGGGCTTCTTGAGCGGGTTTCTCATGGCAGAATCACGGGAAGAGTCGACCATCCTCTGGGAGGGAGGCCGCCGGCGGCCTTTGTGTTCGCCGATCCGTGGACGCAGATGACCGAGCTGGGTGGCACAGTGGAGGAAGAAGTGGCTGTGGGGCCGGAAAATCAGGCACTGTCTTCGCAGGTGATAAGACACCGGGTCGACGCCGCTTTGGCGAAGGCCGGCGCTACGGCACTGGCGATGCGAGTGCCTTCCGATCTGTCAGGCGGCGAGCTGCAACGAGTTGCTCTCGCCTCGGCACTGGCACTCGAAGCGCCGCTAGTTGTTCTTGACGAGCCGACTGCACAGCTCGATCCTGCCGCGACCTTCCAGTTCGTGCGCGCGCTGCGCGCGCTGGCAGAGCAGGGCAAAGCGATACTGCTCGTGGAACAGAACCTGGATGTCATCGTCGCTGCGGCAACAAGGGCAGTCGTCCTCGCGGACGGTATGGAGATTGCCTCGGGGCCGCCGAAGGATTTGCTCGGCCGCTGGCCACCACTGGACCGGAGGCTCGGTTCCTCGGGCGAGGCTCAAGCTGGCACCGAGGAATCTCAAACGGGTGTCCACGGCACGACGACGTCAACAGACCCGGTTCTCCAAGTGGATGGGCTGAGAGCGGGATATGAAGGATTCGACGTTCTGCGTGATCTGTCGCTCACGATCGAGCGTGGCTCGGCGGTTGCATGGGTTGGGAGGAATGGTGCGGGCAAGACCACCCTTGCGCGGGCGATCATGGGCCTCGTGCCGGTTCGGGAGGGTTCCATCAGGTGCGACGGCATCGACTTCGACCAACTGCCGGTTGAGAACCGTGCGCGTCACGCTGGCCTGGTGTTTCAGGATCCGCGCAGGCAATTGTTCGCCCGTCGTGTGCTCGATGAGGTCATGTTCGCGCCTCTCGTGCAAGGAATGAGGCCAGCCATGGCACGCGCGAGCGCCGATCAGGCTCTGGAGATCGTGGGCTTATCCGATGCGTCTGAGTCGCACCCGGCCGATCTCGCGCCGCAAGCGCAGCGCAGGCTCGCCATCGCCGCGGCGATGGCCGCGCAGCCGCGGCTTCTGATTCTCGACGAGCCCACGGCCGGCCAGGATGCGGAAGGGCGTGATCACATAGCCCGTGCGATGGAGCTTCAAAGAAGGCGAGGGGGGGTGGCGCTCATAACTCACGATAGCCGGTTTGCGAGCAGAACGTGCCATTCCGCGTTCGTCTTCGGCGAGGACACGGCGGATGTTTCGCCGGGGCTTGGCCGGTCGTCGTTACCCTGGCGCAATTCGTTACGTTTGCAGTAGCCCGGGAACGCATGGATTATGCTCTGACCTTCACTCGGCATTTCTCGCGGCTCGTTTGGCTTCTGCTGAACGAGGGGAGTGCCTTTGATGCCCAGATTGCCACACTGCGCGCGCTCGTCAATGCCGCGCGCGAGGGGCCGGTCACTATCGGCACTCGCGACTGGAACCTGCTGGTCAACGACATGGTGCTGCCGGAAAGGTTTACTGGTGGTCAGGACCTGACTGCTCAGCTCATAGGGCATTCGGTGATAGAGATCGCCGCGGAACGAGCCGCCACGCCCGCCGATCTGCTGGCCGTGGCGTGCATCCTGGCAACTCCACCGGTGCCGGGCGACGGCGGGGCCAACGTCAGGTCGCGACTCGCGGCGACGGACGTACAAACGGTTCGCCTGAGAGTGCAACAGCCGTTGATCCCGCATCCCATGCCCAATTCCGTAGTAGCTGGGGGGCCGCCCGGGTCGGCCGCGCGTTATATGTTCGATAACGGCAGCAAGACACGCGAGCCTGTGGCCGGGGTAGGGCCGGTTTCGATGAATGGAGTCCGACATAGCGGAGGCGAGTCGGTGCACGATCACCCGGCCAGCTCCTCGGATACCGGCCATTCCGTTGACGACATCGTTCGCGAGCAGGATCCGGATACGATGTTCCGTTCCTTCTCAGTTGAGTCGCAGCCCAAGGGCTCCACGGTGAAGCTCTTCGCACAGCTCGACGCCGCCAAGTCACCGAGCGCTCTGGGCCGACACCTCGACGCACTGGTGCATCTGGCCAACGACTCGGCGCGTAAGGACCGTTGCGACATCGTGGCCGAAGTCATCCACGGAATAGTATTGCGGGAGGCGGCGCTGACGGATCGCACCGCACGCCGGCCTTACGCTCTGGCCGTTCGTCGCTTGTCGACGCCGGGACTGCTGAAGTGCGTTACCGCCCTCATGCCGCGGCGGCGCGAGAACTACGACGAGTACATGTCGGTCATTCTGAGAACAGAGGACGCAGGGGCTGAGGCGATGGTTGAAGCGCTGAGCGCGGCCCCCTCAATCGCCGATCGGCGCATGTATTTCGACGCGTTCCTGAAGCTGCGAACAGGGGTTCGCACCTTGACGTACATGCTGGGTGATGATCGGTGGTACGTGGTGCGGAACGCAGCGAATCTGCTTGGCGAGATACGCGCGCCCGAGGCGGAGCAAGCTCTCACGCGCGCTCTGGACCACGAGGATGACCGCGCTCGTGCTGCCGTAGCGGGCGCACTGGCAAGGCTGGGCACCTCATCCGCAGCCAAAGCGCTGCGCTCCGCACTGAGAGACGTGTCTCCCGATGTGAGAGAACGCGCTGCCGAGGCGCTAGGCACTGGACCTACCCGCGGCAAGAGATCAGCAACGGTGCTGATCAACGCGCTGGAAGTAGAGAAGGACCAGCACGTACAAGCGGCAATAATCGGTGCGCTTGGCCAGATCGCTACTCCTGATGCGATCGACAAACTCATGGAGATCGCAGGCGGAGAGAGTGCCGTATTCAAAGGGCGCTCGGTAGCGCTTCGGGTGGCGGCGGTCCACGCGCTCGGCTATACCCAGTCCCAGAGGACGCAGGCCGCGCTCCAGAGTCTGCTGCGGGACAAGCAGAAGGATGTGCGCGGCGCGGCTTCGTGGTTCGCGCTCGCTCAGCGCGATCCCGGAAACGGCGGCTAGAACGGTAGGGTGTGGGGGGTGGGGTGTGGGGTGTGGGGACACCCGACACCCGACACCCGACACCCGCCACCCTACACCCGATTTCTTAACGCCCTCATCTCGCCGTAAAGTCGGTCTCGCCGCTAACGCGCCGGCACGTCTCCGCGATCAGGGTGGCGGCACGATCGAGATCCTCGAGACTGACCATTTCGTTGGGCGAATGCATGTAGCGATTGGGGATGGAAACCAGCCCCGTTGCCACTCCCTGCCGCGCGATGTGAATCGCGTCGGCGTCGGTGCCTGTGTCACGCGCGGCCGCGTTGATGGAAAATGGAATCCCGTGCGCCTGGGCCGTTTCCAGCAACAACCGAAATACAACGGGTGAGATGACCGACCCGCGCGTCAGGACGGGCCCGCCACCGAGCCGGTGGTCTCCGTGTTCTTTTTTCTCCATGCCAGGGTGATCGGTGGCGAAAGTCACATCGATGACGATCGCCATCTGGGCATCCACGCAGGTCGCGCAAACCAGCGCGCCGCCGCCGTGCCACCCGATCTCCTCCTGCGTAGTCGCTGTAGCCACAACTCGCGCGGCGCTGGGAGTCTCGGAATAGCGGCGTAGAGCCTCGAGCGCAGTGAAAGCGCCAATTCGATCGTCTATCGAGCGCGACACGAGGCGTCCGTTGGGAAAGTCCATCGCCCGGGCATCGATGACACCGGCGTCGCCGACGCTAAGACGCTCTTCCGCCTCCTTTAGATTGGCGGCCCCGATGTCCACCCAGAGATCGGTGAGCTTTGATGCTTTGTCCTTGTCTTCTTCCTTAGTGAGATGAACCGGCTTCTTGCCAACTACGCCGTACACATCTCCACCGGATCCCATGAAACGAATGCGCTGTCCCACGAGTACCTGAGCGTCCCAGCCGCCGATGCCCTGGATGTGGACGAAGCCGTCATCATCGATGTGAATCACGATCACTCCGATCTCATCGATGTGGCCGGCAAGCATGATCGTAGGCGCACCGGCCGGGTTCACGATGGCAATGCTGTTGCCAGCCACATCGGAACGCACTTCAGCAGCAAACGATTTGGCCTCGTCGCGCCAGATCCGGGACGGCGCGCTCTCGAAGCCGGAAGGGCCTGGGGTGTCCAGCAGTCGTTTAAGAAACGTGATCGAGCTCTCGCTCAGCATGGCCGGATTACCATCACTTCCGCTCGTACACCGGCTTGCCCCCGACGTAAGTAGCCAGCACCTGCGTGTCCAGGATCTTTTCAGCTGGCACCTGCATTATGTCCTGATCCAGAATCACGAAATCCGCATACCTGCCGGGCGCGAGAGAGCCCAGAATCGCCTCCGAGAAAGAGGCGTAAGCTGGCCAGATCGTCATGGACCTAAGCGCTTCTTCACGGGTCATTCGCTGTTCAGGAAACCAGCCAGCGGCAGGCCAGTTCTTGGCATCCTGCCGAGAGACTACGGCATGAAACGAGATCAGCGGGTTCACAGCTTCCACGGGGAAGTCGCTGCCGTTCGGGATGACCACCCCAGTCTCCAATAGTGACCGCCATGCATAGGCGCCGGCCAATCGCGCGGGTCCGATGCGATCCCCAGCCCAGTACATATCGCTCGTCTGGTGGCTCGCCTGCATGGATGGAATGACATCCAGCTTCGCGAATCGTGCGATATCGTCCGGATGCAAAATCTGAGCGTGCTCTATTCGAAAGCGGTGGTCCGGCGCGCGACCGCGCAGCTCGGCCTCGAATGCATCGAGCACCATCCGGTTCGCGCGATCGCCGATAGCGTGAACGTTTACCTGGAATCCCCCGCGAAGCGCGCGCCCGATCACCGTACGCAGTCGCGGCTCCGGAGTGGTTATGAGGCCTCGGTTGGCGGCATCATCGCTGTAGGGTTCGATCATCGCGGCTCCGCGAGAGCCAAGCGCACCATCGGCACTGACCTTGATGGAGCGGATCCAGATGTGTCCGTCGTACAGTGCATTCTGAGGCCCGCGCGGAATGTAGTGACCGAGCGTGGCGTCATCGGCCGCGATCATTACGTAGTTGCGGAGACTGTACTTTCCTTCGCGAGCCAGCTCCTCGTAGATGTCTATTGCCTGCCGCCCGACGCCGGCGTCGTGGATGCCGGTAAGTCCCCATCGATTGGCTTCAGCCACCGCGGCGATGATGGATGCTTTCAGCTCCTCCTTGGCCGCGGGCGGGATGACTCTGCCGACGAGTCCCATGGCGCGGTCCACGAGCACACCGGCTGGCGCCCCATTGGCACCTCGCTCGATTTTTCCGCCGTCAGGATCCTTGGTGGCCGCGTTCACTCCGCCAGCGACCAACGCCTTGGCATTCACGAGAGCGGCGTGCCCGTCCACGCGTGTCAGATAAACGGGATGGTTCGGCACGGCACGTGACAGAGCTTCGTGAGTTGGGAAACTCTTGTCGCGCCAATCATTCTGGTCCCAGCCGCGACCAAGTATCCAGGTCCCGGCCGGAAGCTCGCGCGCGCGCGCGGCCACCCGAGCAACGATCTCGTCGTATGACGTGGTAGCAACCAGATCCACCGTGCGCAGTGCGCTGCCAAGTCCAACGAGGTGAGCGTGGGCGTCCGTCATTCCCGGAATCACGGTGCGACCGGCCAGATCGAGGACTTTCGTCGCCGATCCCCTGTAAACCATCGCGCCGCGGGCAGAGCCGGCGAACACAACCTTGCCGCCGCGCACGGCCATGGCTTCCGCCACCGGCCGATTCACGTCCACCGTGTAGATGCGCGCGTTTGTGACGATCAGATCTGCGGGTTCGCTCTGCTGGGCGCCGAGCGAGGAAATGTCCACCGCGCCCACCAGAATGAGCGCTGTTGCGAGCAACCGCGCGACACTATCGGTGCCCATTCGAGAATCCCCTCCTGGCAACGAGATAGAGCGGTACAACGAGCAGGGCCGCGTAGACGACCATTGCGACGAGGCCGTTCTCGCCAAGCGCGCCGACCTGATCGGCAAGGCTGATCTTTTCTGCCGCCGTCACACCGCCCATTCGCCACACAGCCAGACCCGCGAGCACGACGCCCATAATAGCGCCTCCCGCAATGAGTCCTGACGAGAAAAGGACACCCGGCCCGGAGTCAGCATCCGGTCCCTCGCGTTTCTCGGGTGACATCCGCCGCTCCACGAACCAGCGAACCAGACCGCCGACGAACATGGTTGCGGATGTCGATATCGGCAGATACACGCCCACCGCCACAGGCAACGAGGGAATTCCGATGAGCTCGAAAACGATTGCGATGAACGCGCCTATGAGGATGAGGCCCCAGGGAAGCTTCTGCGTGAGTATTCCATCCACTACAAGCGCCATGATCTGGGACTTGGGCGAATCCAGTTTGTCTATCTCCCGCCCATCGAAGTTCCTTGTTTCGCGGCCGCCGATTCCGGGGTCCACCAGGTATGCAATCGATCCGCCGGCGTCCACGAGATATTTGCCTGCCGGGGCATCGCCGGTTTGCTCGAAGAGGTGTCCGATGCGGTAGGACGTCCCCTGAATTTCCCGTGTCACGCCCTGCTCAATGTTGCCAACCGTGACACCGTGATATGATCTCGCGACGATGGTGGTCTTGGCTTCGTTGAGGAAATAGATCATGCCGCCGATCAGCAGCGCGGATGTCACAACTCCGAAAACGAGACCGATCTGTTGGCGTCGCGGCGTTGCACCTACGAGGTAGCCGGTTTTGAGGTCCTGTGACGTGGCGCCGGCAACAGCGGCGGCGATGCACACTACGCCGCCGATCGAGAGCGCGAGCACGCGATGCTCGATGCCCGTCCAGCCGACGGCGAAGAACAGGAGTGAGGTGAGCAGAACCGTCGCGACTGTCATGCCCGAGACCGGATTCGAAGACGAACCGATCTGTCCGGTGATGCGGCTCGCGACGGTGACGAACAGGAACGAAAAGAAGAGGGCGAGCAAGGCTCCGACGACATTGATGCCTATCTGAGGGAGGACAACCATCAGAATACCACAGAGGAGAGCGGCGCCCACTACCACCGACATTGGAAGGTCGCGTTGCGTGCGGCGCTCTGATCCACTCGTCGTCCCACGAATGTCGCCAAGCCCGTGCTTCAGCGCGGCCAGAATAGTTGGAAGCGAGCGCATGAGGCTGATGATACCCGCGCAGGTCACCGCGCCCGCGCCTATGTAGAACACGTAGTTCGCGCGCACGGTAGTCGGATCCATCTCGCTGATGGGAATCGTCGCTGGGAAGATTGCGTCGGTCAGGCCGCTGCCGAACAGCTTGATTGCCGGAATCAGGACGAAGTAGGAAAGCACTCCGCCTCCGAAGAGGTACCCGGCGATCCGCGGCCCGATGATGTAGCCCACTCCGGTAAGCTCGGGACTGATCTCGGCTCTCATCTCGCCGAACAACTCGGTGCGGCCACTGGGAAGCGCGCGTTGAAATATCCGCCTTGGCACCTCGCTCCAGAGATGGAGCCCGACGTTGAGAAGCTTGTAAGCCGCGCCAAGGCCGAATCCCATGAACACCGTCTTGGCCTGGACACCGCGCTCTTCGCCGACTATCAGCACTTCGGCGCAGGCGGTTCCTTCGGGATACTTGAGGTTGCGATGCTCCTTGACGATGAGACTTCGCCTGAGCGGAATCATGAGGAAAACGCCGAGCAGGCCGCCGACGAGCGCTATCGCCGCTACCGTGGTCCACGGCAGGTTGTAGCCCAGGAGCAACAACGCGGGCAACGTGAAGACCGTACCGGCCGCTATCGATTCGCCGGCCGAGCCCGTGGTCTGGACCATGTTATTCTGCAATATCGTAGCGGGCTTCCGGCCGAAGGCGCGTGAGGCGTAGCGGAAGATGGTGATCGATAGCACTGCTATCGGAATCGATGCGCTCACCGTGAGGCCGACCTTCAGAGCGAGGTACACGCTCGATGCGGCGAACACGAGCCCAAGCAAGACGCCGAGCACGATTGCGCCCGGCGTGAGTTCGCTCAATTCGGTGGAATCTGGGACGTACGGTTTGTGGAAATCCTCATCTGCCGCCAACGCGATACGGTCCGCTGTTGGATTGACCGGTGGTTGTTCGATTGTTGTCGCCATGCGCGCTCCGGAGTGTGGCGGGCACGAGAACTTAGTGTCGGAAGTCGGGAGTTGGGAGTGGGTCGCCTCAGCTCGGCAGGCGCTCGCCGCTATCAGCGTCGAAGACGTGAGCCGCCTCGCCTCGAACGCGTAGCGTGACCATCTCACCAGCCTTGATCATTGGATCCGGCGGAGCGATGGCCACCAGTCGCTCGCCGCCGGCGAGGATCACGTACACGATCTGTTCAGTTCCCATCGGCTCGACGACAGCTACCTCGGCCCGCACAATGCCCTCGCCGTCCCCAACCACGCTCAAGTGTTGCGGGCGCACACCCAGTACTACGCGACTGCCCACCACAGGAGCGCTGCACGGGACCTCGATAGTGAGCTCTTTCCCGACAAAACTGCACGCACTCTCGGTCCGGTTCAGCGTCCCTTCGAGAAAGTTCATCGCGGGACTGCCGATGAACCCGGCAACGAAGCGGTTCGCCGGACGAGAGTAGAGCTCCATTGGTGGTGCTACCTGCTGCACAACGCCGCCCTTCAGCACTGCTATGCGATCTCCAAGCGTCAGTGCTTCCGCCTGATCGTGCGTGACGTAGACCATTGTCGCGCCGAGGCGCCGGTGCAAACGGGCGAGCTCCACCCGTGTTTCGACCCGGAGCTGCGCGTCGAGGTTCGAGAGCGGTTCGTCGAAGAGAAAGGCCTGTGGCTCGCGCACTATCGCTCGCCCCAGCGCCACCCTCTGCCGCTGGCCTCCGGAGAGTTGCGCCGGGCGCCGATCGAGCAGCGACTCGAGTCCCAGCGACTTGGCGACTGCGTTTACGCGAGGCGCGATCAGCTCGGGCGACTGTTTGCGGATGCGAAGTCCGAAACCAAGGTTCTCACGCACAGTCATGTGCGGATACAGCGCGTAGCTCTGAAAGACCATAGCGATGTCGCGCTGCTGCGGCGGCAGTTGGGTTACATCGCGCTCCCCGATACGAATCGTGCCGCTCGTCGCGCTCTCCAGCCCCGCAATCATGCGCAGCACCGTTGATTTGCCGCTGCCTGACGGTCCGACGAGCACCAGGAACTCCCCGTCCGCTATATCGAGGCTCAGATCGCGCGCCGCGACGTAGCCGTTAGCGTAGACTTTGTCGATGCGCTCGAGAGTGACCCGTGCCATGCCTGTTCCTCCCTATCCCTTTACGGCGCCGGCCGTGAGGCCCTGTACTATCCTGCGCTGAAAGATCAGCACCATCGCCGCCACCGGTGCGGTGGCGAGTACAGCGGCGGCGAGGATCTGACCCCACGGAACCTGATACTGGCCGCGAAACAGGGCGATCGCCACCGGCACCGTTTGCCTCTCGGGTCCGAGCGTGAACGACAGAGCGAACAGGAACTCGTTCCAGCAGTAGATGAACGTCAGGATAGCCGTTGTCGCGAGCCCCGGAACCGCCAGTGGCAACAGAATCTTGGTGAAGGTCTGCCAGCGCGAAGCCCCGTCCACCAGCCCCGCCTCCTCGAGATCCCTCGGCAACTGGCGGAAGAAGCCGACAAGAAGCCACACAGTGAGCGGCATGGCGAAAGTCATGTACGGCAGGATCAACCCGGGATACGTGTTGATCAGCCGGAGTGAGCGCAGCAAGAGATAGAGGGGACTGATGATCGAAATCTGGGGGAACATGGTCACCGCGAGGATGAACCCGAGAATGGCTGTCTTCCCACGAAACTCGAGGCGGGCCAGGGCGTATGCAGCGACGGCGCCGACGCTCACGCAGAAGACCGTGGTGGCGCCGGCGACCACGAGCGAGTTGCGAACCGGCGTCCAGAAGTCGCGCTCCGAGAAAAGAGCGCGATAGTGGTCCAGAGTCACCTCGCGGGGCCAAAGGGAAGGCTCGCGGAAAAGCGCCGATTCCGGCGTGAATGAGGAAACGATGGCCCAGTAGAACGGAAACAACGTGAGAAGAAGCAACACAATGAGCACCGCGGCGGAAACCCATCGCGACCAGCGCGACATCAGCGCTCCTCTCCGCCGAGACTCACGCGGAGCCCCTTGATGTAAACCATGGCCAATCCGAACGTGATCGCGAAAATGAGCACCGAGAGCGCCGAACCGTAGCCGAACCGCAGGTTCTGCAGCAGGGCGTTGAACGTGTAAAGCGCGACCGGTTCGGTCGATGTGCCGGGGCCGCCGCCGGTAAGCACATAGATGAGATCGAAGACTCGAAAGGCATCGAGTGTCCGGAAGATGAGCGTGACGAGAATCGCATGCTTGAGGAGGGGGAGCGTGATGTGCCGGAGCTGCCACCACGGAGTCGCCCCGTCCACGGCGGCCGCTTCGTAAAGCGATTGGTCGATGCTCTGGAGGCCGGCCAGAAGCAGGAGAGCCACAAAAGGTGTCGTCTTCCAGACGTCGGCCAGGATAACGGGCACCCAGGCAGTGGCCGTGCGTATGAACCAGACGATGGGCTGGTCGAGGATGCCTACGTCGACCAGCACCACATTTGCAATTCCGGATTGCGATTCGAACATGAAGCGCCAGAGCAGCGCCGCGACCACGGTCGGAATTGCCCACGGAACGAGCACGGCGGCGCGGACCAGTCCGCGTCCGCGGAACGTCCGGTTCATGGCAATTGCCAGGAACAGCCCGAGCACAAGTTCAAGTGTGATAGATACGGCGCTGAAGAACGCGGTGTGACCGAAAGCGCTCCAGAAGCGAGCGTCGCGCACTATCTCGACGTAGTTCTCGATTCCGACGAACGGTCGTCCCAGCCAGGGCATCCTCAGATCGTGCAGGTGCAGTGACTCCCACAACGTCCAGGCGAGCGGGAATAGAGCGATGAGCGCGATGACAGCGAGCGCGGGAGCCACGAGAAACCAGCCGAGCCGTCCTTCGGATCTCACGGTGTTCGCCCGGTTATCAGCCTGCGCACGTCGGTCCGGTCGATAAGTACGTTGATCCGGCGTGCGGCGGAGCGCAGCGCTTCCTCCGGCTCCGCCTGGCGCACGAGCGCGCGGTGCAGCTCGATCTGCAGGATCTCCGATAGCTCCGTGTAAATGGGGGTGACGGGCCGAGGGGTGGCACTCTCGATCGCGCGCCGCGCTTGATCAACCGGGGTGGCGAGGGCTGTGCCGAGCCGGCCGTCGTCGTAGAGCGCGTGCCGCGTAGGATACTGTCCAACCGCTGTAGCCCGCTCGAGCATCTGTTCCGGCGCGGTGAGATAAGCGATTAGACGGTACGCAGCCTCCGCGGACTCGGTGTTCGCATTGATTGCAAGTTGGTTCCCGCCGAGGGCGGCGGTCGAGCGCCCGCCCGGAGCGGCCGGCATTGGTGCGACCGTGAACCTGCCCGCCACACGCGACTGCACTGGGTCGTTCATGGGTGCGTACGCGTAGGGCCAATTGCGCATGAACGCCGCGTTCCCGTTCTGAAACGCAAAGCGCGTCTCTTCTTCGTGCCAGGTCAGCACGTCCAGCGGAGCAATCCGCTCGGCGTACAGTGCCTCCCTCATGAACGTGAGAGCGCGGACTCCAGCCGGTGAATGCACAACCACCCGCCCCTGCGCATCCAGGATGCGTCCGCCGAAGGCCCCGAGATACTCAAGAAAAGTGGTGACGAGACCTTCATATCGCGCTCCCTGCCAGACTATTCCGTAACGGGTGCCGCCTGGGCGTGCTTGGGCGGCTCGGGCAAACCTGACCAGCTCGTCCAGACTGCGCGGCTCGCGCGGCACCAGGTCGGTGCGCCGGTATAGAAGTCCGACGTCCACGAACCATGGAAGACCATAGAGTTTCCCGGCCCACGTGTTGGCCTCCACCGTGGCGGGGAAGAAGTCACTCAGCGCTGGAGCAAAGCGGTCCAGCGGTAGGATCCATCCGGCGGCGGCGAACTCCGCGGTCCACACCACGTCGAGCTGGAGGACGTCCGGGTCGCCGGCGCGTGCGTTGAGCCACTGAACGTAGAGCTGGTGTCGTTGTGTCGCGTCCTCCGGAGTGCGCAGCATCTGCACATCGATATCCGGATTCGCCAGCTCGAAGCGCTCGAGCTGGCGCGTCAGTAGCGCTCCCTCGGCGCCCAGCGCGCTTCCCGAGAAGGTGAGAGCGGCGCTATCCTGCTGGCCCGACCGGCCACAGGCGCCGAGTAATATGAGCGCGGCCATCCACAGCGCGTCGCACTTGGGCAGAGTGGTCACGCGATCCAGTATGGTCGCCACGATGAATTCGAGCAAGGCGCCTGCCACCCTCGAAGGTCTCGCCCGACATCCGCAGTATCGCGTAGCATTCGCTGCGCGAACGCGTTGCATTGGAGCGCTCCCAGCTATCGGCAAAGCGTTAGCCATCATCGGGCCTCTTGGTTGCTTCGGCCGGCTCGCGGTCGCAGATTGTCTCCTATGGCACATCCCCTTTTCGACTTCAGTCACCTCACCCCGGCCGATCGTGCAGATCTCGCGATCGCCCTGTGGGATAGCCTCCCCGACGACTCGCCGGAACCCGCACTGACGGACGCCCAACGCGCCGAACTCGCGCGGCGCGTGGACGCCTATCGCCGCGACCAAGGCGCAGGCGCGCCGTGGGAGGAGGTTCGGGAACGCATTCGGAGCAGTGTGAAGCGCGGCCGGTGACGCCGCGCTTCGTCGTTCGGCCCGAGGCGGAGGCCGACGTCGCCGAGGCGAAATGAGTGGTACGAGGCGGCGGCGGGCGACACGAGCGTGATCGCGTGCATGCACGGCCGCCGCGATCCACGCCTGTGGCTCCGGCGCGCGTGATGGCTACCACCGGATGAAGCTGGCTATCGACGCTTCTGCGTGATCACCCGTCACGTGAAGAGGATGAGGATACCGCGGCCCTCGTCTCTATCGTCCTTCAGGAAGCCGAGCGCAGTGAGCCAAGCTGAGGTCAGACTATGGCCGCGGCAGCCGCGACAGCACGTACTGTACTGCCAGATCCGTGATGTTCCAGAGCTGAATGTCCGTGCTGGCGCCGTAACGAATAGGCAGTAAGCGTCCCTCTACGATGTGATAGCTCCACAGCTCGTTGTGCTTGAGGCCCGATGCCTCGACCGCAGCCAACGTTTTCTGTAGCGCTTCGCGCAACTCCCGGACGTAGGGCGCCAGCGCCGGATCGCGCAATCGTCCCGCCTCGTCCGCGGCGCCCGAGATCTGCTTGGCAACGCCGAGCATGAACAGGTTGACCTCTCGTCCCCAGACCACTCGTGGGGAATGGTAGAGATCCTTCCGAAACGCCTCCCAAACCTCCGGCGACGCGTAGCCATCGTTCGCCACGAGTGGCCCAAGTTGCTCCACGTACAGGCCCACTGGATAGGGCCGCACAAACGTTCGCACATCCCGCAACACCCGGCTCGTTTGACCCGCGCTGCTCGCGTCGTCCTTTGTTCGGTCATGAAGAAAAAGCCACGTTGCTGGATCGCTGTTCACTACCTGGATGGGACGGCCATTGGCATCCAGCGATAGTGCGAGGAACTCCAGCGAATCCCGGTCGGCTCCGGTAGCACGGATAACACCGTCCCAGTACTCCCGCTCTTTATCGGGGAGCGAGCGCAGCTTTTCACGCACCTTGGCGCGAATCTCGTCAGGCCCGAGCGCGACCACGAAATGTCGGACTGCACCGTTCCACGTCTCAATCGCGCGTCGCAGCACTTCCGGGTCGCGCGCGAAGCGGCCGAGCGGTGCGTTTACCGTCTCCGGTGCGAGCGCGGCGAGCTGCTCCGGGGAGAAGCCGAGGGTCCCGAGGGCGCCGAAGATTTGCGCGATCGATTCCAGGGCTTTTGGGACCCAGATGGCGTTGATATCCATCGCAAAGCGTCCGTTGGCGTAGCCGGCGCCGCTGTCTCGCCAGCTCCCGGAGTACCAGTGTGTCGAATCTCTCTTGGGGAAGCCGACGAGGTTGCGGACTTCCGGCGACTGCGCGTATGGAGCCGCGAGGCGCGACGCGAGCTCCAGCTCGCGCAGCAGAAGTGCGAGGCGTGGCACTCCTCCTTCGGATGAATCCATCAGGAACGCGCGCTTGCGGTCGGCGGGAACCGACGGATTTCCCAGGTATCGCGCAGCAAGCACGGGTAGCTGAAACTCGTCGTCCAGCATGTTGTAGTTCTCGCGCACGGCCTGGAGATTCTCGAGGACGCGCCGGGCTCGAGCGAGGACGGCCGTGGCGCGTGCACCGCTGCGCGGGAGGCGGAAATACTCGGCGAGAAGGCGGTTGTACTCACCAGCGTTCTCGCGAATCGCCTGCCCGCCCAGCGCTTCCTCGTGGCTAACCTGCCCCGACGGAGAGAGCTTCCGCAGCACGCTTGCGATAACGTGCTCTGCCATCGCGTGGGACCACACCGGCTCCATCATGAGAGCGCTCATCATCATGTCGCGGCCAAAATACGTGCCGTAGTTGGGCAGGCCGGCCATGAGCTTCTCTTCCGCGCTCAGCAGCTCAAAGCTTCGAACCTGGCGTTCCAGCCGCCGATAACCCCGTAGAACCGTGGAATCGGAAGCGCCGAGGGCGGCTCCGTGGCGCACCAAGCTGTCGTGCGTGGATCGAGAGCCGGCTAGGAATTGGAGGAACTCGGCGTTGAAAATCTGCTCGCGGTTCAAAGCGGTGAGCGGCGCGGCATTCGTCGCCACCCGAACGGTCAAACGTATCGTGCCACTGGAGCGGGAGCGTACGGAGATCTTGGATCCGCTAATCGCGGCAGTCGCTTCGCGCGGGTCGACGCGCAGCTCCATCATGAGCTGCGTGCGTGCGTCGAAGGACGGCTGCACCACCCGAAAAGCGCGGCTCGTGTCCAGGTCGGCGACGACGATCTTCGGATTGAGCCGCGCACGCAGCTCTGGTACGCTGCCGACTTTCAACAGGGACAGGTGGCGCCGGCGCTCGGCTGGCCCAAGCCGTACAAGCTTGGCGATCAGCTCTTCCAGCTCCGGCTGCCGAAACGTGGGGGCGCCGAACGGCTCAAGGTGCCGGCGCGCGTACTGAAGGTCGCGCTCAACGCGCATGGAGCCGAGGAGCAACCAGCCGAGCTCGAGTCGAGGTGCGTGGGCGATTAGACGGTATTCCATGACGCGGTAACTGCCTGAGTCCGCGACAGCGGCGCCTTCCGAGCCCCAAGTCAGTCTCGCCGGCCGGCCCGCTTCATCCCTGACGGTGAATCCGACGCTCTCGTTGGCTGCGTCGGCCCAGACCTGTACCACGCGGCCGCCTCGCGGATCGAGATAGACCTGTACGGCGTTGCCTTTCGTGTCGCGGAAGAAACGAGTCTGGTACCCTTGGTAGGCGGCCGTGTCGTCCAACCCGGGCTCCGGGAACCCGAGCACAGGAGGGGTTTCGGCTCCCTGGGCTAGGATGGGCTGCGCACTGAGCGTTGCTATCGCGAGTAGCCTAGCTAGGTTGCGGTCCCAGGGCCATATTGACATCTCAACCCCCCAATCGTAAGTATATCCCCACTTATAGTAACCCTTATCACATCCCACTTATCAGAGCAGCGTGTGACCGGATTCCAATCCCGGATCGCCTTGAAGGTGTGAAATGGACCGGTAAGTTCTTGATTCCGCTCGGCGATCCGCTATGAGGTCGCCGATGATGGATATTTCCACAAACACATTCAACGCCTTGTGCAAGGCGGGCGAAAGACCCTCGCTCCATTTTTGTTCCACTCCCCACCCTATAGTAGAGGGCAAACGTATGGCACTGGTTCGTCATCTTTCTCTCGCGCTCGTCGCTGGCTTGTTGTGGTCGGCTCAGCTGGGCGCGCAGGAACCCACTGGAACGATCACGGGGCAGGTCGTCGACAGCACTAGCCAACAGCCGGTCCCGGGTGTGGCCGTGGTGATCGATGGAACGTCGCGCGGAACGCTCAGCCGCGACGATGGTTCGTTTACTCTGGGCGCCGTACCCGCGGGAACCCATAGTGTGCGGGCGCGCCGGATCGGGTACGCTCCGCAGGTGCAGAGCGTCACCGTCACCGCCGGAGCGACGGCCACAGTGCAGTTCGTGCTGGCCCGACGGACGGCGGTTCTCGAAGGGGTAGTGGTAACCGGGTACGGCACTCAGCGCCGCGAGGCAATCACCGGGTCCGTTGCGGAAGTCAAAG
>JBHENQ010000003.1:0-17819 GCA_046261975.1 Gemmatimonadaceae bacterium
AACAGCTCCGGCGCGTAGGCATGGACATGGCGCTACAGATCCACAACGTCCGTCAGATTCGCGAGAAACTGAATACGGCCAACTTCCAGGCAGCCATCGTCCCGGACTCTGCCCTTTACGGTCGCCACGGTCTCAACGACGCCAACTTCGCCCGCACGCGCGGCCTGGGATACTTGAATGCAAAGGTGGTGGACCTTGTGAACCGCTCCACTGTCACTGCGGACCCGGCCGAGCTGGATCTTATTTTCGCTGAGCTGCGGGAGATTTTTCGGGAGGAGGTGCCAGCCACGTACCTCACGCCATTCATGCGGACGTCGGTGGCACACCGTCGGATCAAGGGCTTGAGCTCTCCCTGGCGGACATACCCGTTCCGGCTCATGGACGAGTTATCGCTGGATGATGAGCGCTGACGGCAGGGGCACGTACTCATAGGAGGTCTGTTAAGACGAGATCACCCACCTGGACCATCCACCTTCGCACCGGAGTCAGGTGGCAGGACGGCGCTCCCGTTACCGCGCACGACATCAAGTTCACCCTCGATCTACTGTAGATCGAACAGGAGGTACGAACCGTCCGGGGAGAGATCGAATGCGAGCCTGGTACCTTCGCGCGTGTCAAACGACACCGTGTCGATCACGCTTCGCCGCGACGGCACGTTCGCAGGTGCGACACTCTGGGTGCTCCCAATCCCAGCGGAAGAGGTTCGGTTTCGGGCGCCAGCCGAGAGTATGCGTGTTTAGCGCGACGTCCGGCTGACGTGTCGCTCGATGATCGACGGCGCGTGCGCCATATAGGGAACTGCGAGGAAAAGAAGAACGCGAACGCGCGTCAGTGGCTTGGCATCTCCTTTCAAGCGAGATTAACGAAATTACTTCGTCGCCTCGGTAATCGGGCGTGGGTCGTAATACGGCCTGATCTCTTTCAACAGTCCCTCCGAGACGCGGAAGCAGTCAAAAACCGGGATCACACCAAAAGTGGTATCGAAATCGAAGACGGTGGCGACATACTCTTCTTCAGCAATATGCCTCTTGATTCGTATGTCATTGATGGCGGGGAATAGTCCAGTGAGGAACTCGACCACCTGCTCTTTCCCCACAATCTTTGGAGACAGTGGGCTTTCGAAAGTGACGTCGGGAGCGAACGGCACGCTGCTCAGGTCTTTCTGCTTCAAACCGTTCAGATAGAGTTCGACAGCTTCCGTATTCGGGTTCGCCATAGAGCCTCAAATAGATTTCGCGTACGTGAAGTGCAGCAAGTTGCATCAATGTCACATCTCAAACGTTGTCAGCAGCGATTCATCTCGAGTCTGCACTTCGCCAGCAGCGCCGTCGGTCAGCGCGCCGCGGGGGCGAGATTTATCCGCCACACCCGGCTCCCCTTCGAAACCTCGCCCGGGTATGCGATGAACTTTCCATCAGGCGACACCTCGAATCCCCACTTTGACGCGGGGTCGCTCCGAGTGATGTTCACCGGCTGCGCGCCCTCCGCAACCGGAATGCGCGCGACGTGTGCCTCGGCACCGGCGCCTCCGCCGACCACGAGCACGCCGCTGTTATCCGGCAGCCAGCGAGGCCAGTACCAGTAGCTGAGGCCGGTGTCAACGATTCGCGGCGGAACGCGGCCCGACGGATCAGCAAATGCCATCAGATCGGGAGAGCCGGAGCCGCGCGAGTAATGGAGCGCAAGCAACCGCCCGTCAGGGGAGAAGGCCAACTCGTTGGTTCCGGGCGTCATCGCCATCGTCAGGAGTCGTCGCGACTCTCTGTCCCGCTCGTCGGCGATCATGATGTCGGCGCTGTCGCCACGCTCCTGTTGCCATGCCACACGGTTGCCATGAATGGCGACAGTGGTTCGGCCAGCGAGCGTCGCCGGCAGTACTCGCAGTGTGCGGACGTCGCCGGGACCGCGCCACGCCTTCACCTCCAGGCGATCCCCGTGACGCTCGAAGAAGTACAGATCGTCGTGCACGGCCCACGTCCCGCCTGGCCCGACCGGGAAAATCAGGTTCACGCCCGGCAGCGATTCAGAGATCACGTGGCGCGTGCCGTCGCGCAGGTCGATCGCCGCCAGTCTACGCAGCTTGGCGCCGTCGCGTCGTGTCGCCTCGAACAAATAACGGCTGTTGGCGCCTTGCAAGCCCCATCCCTTGCGCTGCGGGAACGTCCTTGGCGCGCCGCCGCTCACCGGCACTGCGGCGAGTACGGCTGCTCCCTCGTGCTCCGTCCACGTGTACAGAGTCGAGCCGTCCGCACTCCAGCTCATTACCCAGTCGTAGGTCACCGGTGCGGTGACTTCGCGGAACGCGCCGCCTTCAATCGGCATGATTCGCGTGGGCGCAACAATATTCGCCTCGAGCGCCACGATGCTGCGGCCATTGGGTGTGATCTGGGTGCCTCGGGTGTTCCGGTTGGTCGCGATGGTTCTGAGAACGGCGCCATGCCGATCGATCAGATTGAACCTGCGGTCCCGTGGGCCGTCGCCGTTTTCCTGGGTAAGGAAAGTCGCCGCCCCCGGGCCGACCACGAGCTGACCCAGAGGGAGATCGCGGCTGACGACGACGAATTCACCGCCTGCGACCGGAACCCGGTGCAACAGTCGCTGCGACTGGTCGGGGACGGTCGTAAGGAAAAACAAGTGCCTGCCGTCGCGACTCCACATGATGCTTCCCGACCGCGGTGGCATCTGAGTAACCACCCGGGCCGCGCCACCAGCTGCCGGAACAACTTTCAGCAGCCGCCGATCTCCGGCGTCAACATACGCGAGCGTCCTTCCATCGGGCGAGACGCGTACGGCGCCGTTCACTGCATCGGTCGTTATCTGACGCGGCTCGCCGGCCGCGCGACCGGTTCGCGCATTGAACGACACCACCATGCCGTAATAGTTGCGGTCCCCCGCCCGAGCGGGCCGGTTCGAGACGAAGTAGATGCGGTCGCCCAACGGGGACCACTGGATGTTGTTGTCCCAGTGCCCGGCCGCCGTCAGGCGCTGCCTTTCGCCGGTAGCCAGGCGTATGACCGAGAGGCTTGCGGTCGCCGGCGAGCTCATCACAGATACGGCCAGCCATCTGCCGTCGGGCGAGAGCGCGGCGTCCGTAGCGACAGTAGTGCTGTCGCTCGAGAACAGGCGTAACCGGTCCATTGACTTGGACTGTTGCGCAAGGGCGGGTGTGCCAGCGAGGAGGGAAAGTGTTAGCGCCGACGTTCGCGCACGGAGAGAGAAGGTGCGTCTCATGAGGACACCTGTTGAATCGGTGGTGAAGCGGTGATCGACGCATGCGATCGCGCACGCAGATGCGGACGCAGCGTTAACAGATGCCGAGAACAGGAACTATCGTCAAGTGGACTTTCCGACATCGCGTGGGTTTTTTTCGCCATCATGGTAAGGAAATAGCTGCCGACGGTTTCTGAGTCTTGATGAACAGGAAACGCCCCCTAACCCGAATCAATACCATGGTAAATGCAAGCCGCTAGGCTAGAGCGAAACAGCGGAGAAAATAGCGGCGGGGGCCAGTTTGGGGAACGTTTGTACCGACAGAGTACGGCATGAATAACGGGGAATTACGGCACCGACGCTCGTTTCCCTGCGGAGAGCCGGGGCCAGTCCGCCGACTACCGCACGTGGACGGTTCGGCTTCGGCGCATCCCGCCAGGTGCCGCCACGCGACATTGGTTCAGACGAGTCTACCGATTGGCGGCAACGTCATAAAGGAGATGGGGACATGTCTCGTTCAAGCGTAAAAACATTTCTCATTCTGCGAATGGGCCTGGTGATCATCACCCCCATTCGTTAGCGCGCAAGAGACGAAGCAGTCAGAACGCGAGGCGATGACAAAACGCCACGGAGGCACAGAGGCACAAAGCGCACAGGGCGCGGCGGCACCCCTTAGGACTCCAAAGAAAGCTGCCGCGCACTCCGGCGGCACTCGCTTCTCCCCGCTCAACCAGATCCATCGCGGCAACGTCACCCGGCTGCGCAGAGCCTGGACCCTACCGCACCGGCGAACTGAACATCGGCGAGGAGCCGCCGGCCTTCGCAGCGACGCCACTGGAGGTGGATGGAGTGCTCTATTTCACCACGCCATCGAGTCGCGTGATTGCGCTGGACGCCGAGACCGGAAAAGAACTGTGGGCGTTTGATCCGCAGATCGGCCGGAAGAGGCGCGAGTATCTTCAGAATCGCGGCGTGAGTTACTGGGAGAACGGCAAGGAAAAGCGCATCGTCTACGGCACGCTCGACGGTAAGCTCATCGCGCTGAACGCCGCAACCGGCGAGCCAGACGTCCATTTCGGCGATAACGGCATCGTTGACCTCCGCCACGGCGCCGCCGACAAGTGGCCCAAAGAGGCCTACATGGTGACTTCTCCTCCGGCGATTTACAAGAATCTCGCCATCGTCGGCTCGGCCCTTCAGGAAAGCCCGTCGCTCGGGCCGAGCGGCATGGTCCGCGCGTTCGATGTGAGAAGCGGCAAGTTGGCTTGGGAATTTCACACTGTTCCGCAACCCGGCGAGACAGGCCATGAGACGTGGGCAGGCGATTCCTGGAAGGATCGCTCTGGCGCCAACGCCTGGGCGCCCATAAGCGTGGATTTTGAGCGAGGGATGGTGTTCCTTGCCACCGGCTCGCCCTCGTACGATTTCTACGGCGCTGATCGCATTGGCCAGAACCTGTTTGCCAATTCGCTTGTGGCTCTGGATGCCGCGACTGGAAAGTTGAGGTGGTATTTCCAGACCACACATCACGATCTATGGGACTACGACCTGCCGGCGCAGCCCGTGCTGGTGACGGCGCGCGGCATGCCGGCGGTGGCGCAGGTGACCAAGACGGGTTTTGTCTTCGTGCTGGACCGCGCCACCGGCAAGCCGGTGTTTCCTGTGGAGGAGCGGTCCGTGCCAGCGAGCAAGGTCCCCGGCGAAGCCACCTGGCCGACACAGCCATTCCCGCTGAAGCCGCCGCCGCTGAGCCGGCAGCAGCCCATCACGCGGGCCGACGTCAACGACGTCACCGAATGCCTCCAGCTTTTCGATTCGCTGGTGAGCGGCGGCCTGTACACGCCGCTTGGCTTGGAGCAGACGCTGGTCTGGCCGGGAACGCTGGGAGGCGGCAACTGGTCCGGCGCTTCGTTTGATCCGTCGAGCGGCTATCTCTTCGTCAACACCAACGAACTTCCGACGTACGGAGGAATGAAAGAACAGCCGCCGGGCTCGCCGGTTCGCTACCGCAAGTTCAGCAAGTTCAGGAAGTTCGGCGAGGACAAGTACGCCCGCTTCTGGGACGGGCAGCAGCGCCCCTGCCAAAAGCCGCCTTGGGGCTGGCTAAACGCCGTGGATCTAAAAACCGGCGAGATCGCCTGGAGAGTGCCGCTGGGCGGGGCGACCGGAGCGTGGAATCTGGGGGGCTCGATAGTCACTGCCGGCGGATTGGTATTCATCGGCGGAACCAACGATAGCCGCTTCCGGGCGTTCGATGCGCGCAACGGCAAGCAACTATGGGAAACGCCGCTCGAATCCAGCGGCCACGCCACGCCCATGACGTACCTCGGAACGAAAACCAGGAAACAATTCGTTGTGATCGCCGCTGGCGGCGGCGGCTTCTTGAGCAAAAGAGAGCACGGCGTCTCGGACGTGCTGGCGGCGTATTCGCTGCCCTACGGCAAGAAATAATGTTTGTCACGTTCCGTTTCCTTCGTGCCGTCCCCATATTGTCCACCGGCGCTTATGAAGGCTCAGCGATTGACGCACGGAACACTCGGCTGCTGATCAGTCGCGTTTCACGCGTGCTCGTCCCCGTGGTTGCTGTCGCTATCATCGCGGCGGCGTGCGGAGAAGTCGCCGAGCACGCCGTCTCGCCCGGCCCTTCCATTACCGTGGCCTACTGTTGCGGCCGGGACGCGCTCGGACCCGTGGCGGACGCCTCAGCCCGCTACCTGGTTTTTCTTCCGTTGACAGAATTAGACACAAAAGGCGAGCGACACCCGCGCCTGGCGCTCCGATGGGAACACTCTGCGGACGGCCGTGAATCAACGTACCACCTCCGCACCGATGTGCGCTGGCATGACGGCGTGCCCGTCACAGCGCATGACGTGAAGTTCACTCTCGATCTGCTGCACCATCCAGACGTGGGGTATTGGCCGCCGGGCGCACACGAGTCCACCGTGCCCAACGACTCGACGATTACGATTCGCTCCGCGAACGGATTCGGGGAGGACGACTGGTGGCAGGTCTTTTATCCGAAGCACATCGTAGAACGACTGGACCCCAAGGCATTCTATCACTGGGGGTTCTGGACGCATCCGGTGGGAAACGGCCCCTATCGGCTCGTCCGCTACGTGCCCGAGACGATGATGGAATTCGGAGCGGACACGAGCTACCCGATCACCAGGCCGAGGATCCGGCGCGTTGTGCTGAGGTTCGTACAGGACGCCGCGCTCGCTGAGCTGCTCGCTGGTGGAGTGGACGCAATCTTTGAATCAGACCCCGGGCAGATCGCGCAACTTTCGAGAGACCCGCGCTTCACGATCCACCACTCGTCGGCGCCGACAGTCGCGCGCGCTCTCTACTGGAAAAGTGACCATCGCCTCTTTCGAGATGTCCGCGTGCGCCAGGCGCTTACGGCGGCGACCGATCGGCGGTTGCTTTTGTCCGCGCTGAATCTGCCGGACACGATTCCCATTACGGATGGGCCGTACACCAGCCGCCAGTTCCTCCGGCACGATCTGCCGCCGCCGCTGCCCTACGACACCGTCAAGGCGCGCGCGCTGTTGGACTCGGCCGGCTGGCGCGATACGGATGGCGACGGCATCCGCGACAGGGACGGACTCCCATTCCGCTTCACCGCGTTGGTGCGACAGGATCCAAGCTTCGATGTGATCTCTGTCCTGGTTCAGGACCAGCTCCGCCACGTCGGCGTAAAGATGGAGTTGGAAACAGTGGAGTCCGAACTGATCAGTGCCCGGGTGCGAAAGGGCCAGTTCGAGGCGGCGTTCATCCTGTCGCAACACCTGCCGGGTTGGCTCCGGCGGCATTTCGGCGGCGAGACGCCGGTCGGGTATCGCAACAGCGAAGTTGTGCGTCTCACGGAGAGAGCGCTCGCGACAGCGAACTCGGACGTCATGGATGCCATCTACCGCGAGCTGATGACGATCTTCACCTCGGATGTGCCGGTGACGTTCCTCTTTCCTCGCACCGAGAGCTACTTCGTGCATCGGCGCGTCCGCGGCCTGGAGGGACGCTACTGGCCGGATCCGGTGCAGCATATGGAGCATCTCTGGCTTGAGGAACGATGATCCTTCGCTCCGCCCTCCAGGCTCGATGGCTCGCCGTGTCGCTGGGCATGGCCGCTCTGGCGGCGTTCGCCTGTCGCCGCGTGGAAGATCCCGCCTACAGCCGTAGTTCTACGGTTATCGTCGCGGTATGCTGCAACGAGCGAGCGGCAGGCCCAAATGAGGACGAGCCCGTCAAGTTTCTCATGTTTCTTCCCCTGCTTGCCGAGACCGAGAAGGGCGAGCTGGAGGGCAAGCTTGCGCGGCGCTGGGAGCACTCCCCCGATTACCGCGAGTGGACCTACCACCTGCGCACCGATGTGCGCTGGCACGACGGCGTACCGGTCACCGCACACGACGTCAAGTTCACCCTCGACTTCTTGACTCATCCCGACGTCCTGGGAATTGCGCCCGGGCTCATCGAATCGGTCGCCGTGCTGGACGACTCCACCGTCACGATCCGTTCCCGGGAACCGGAAGATTACCAGACGTGGGTGGTGTACTACCCGAAGCACCTGCTCGAGCACCTCGAGCCGAAAGCATACGCCGGTTGGGATTTTTGGACCCAGCCGGTCGGAAACGGGCCCTACCGCTACGTTCGGCACGTGCCCAACACGCTGATGGAGCTCGAGGCCAACCGCGACTATTACCGTGGCAAGCCCGCAATCGGGCGAGTGGTTCTCAAGTTCTCCGGCGATGGAAACTGGAGCGGCCCCGTGACGCAGCTCTTGAGCGGTGAAGTGGACGCTCTGGGAGATGCGGACCCGGTTGAGATTCCGCAGGTCGCCCGGGATTCCCGGTTTCGGGTGTACTACTGGCTTCGTCCACTCACCCATGCGATCTATTGGCAGAGCGCAGACCCGCTGTTCAAGGATGCGCGTGTACGGCGAGCGCTCACTCTGGCGATCGACCGCCAGCAACTGCTTGTGGCGCTCAATCTGCCCGAGACCCTGCCTTTCTATGACGGGGTCTTCACGCACCGTCAGTTTCGGCGCGGCGCCTTGCCCGAGCCGTTGCCATACGATCCCAAACAGACGGAGCAGCTCCTCGAGGACGCAGGCTGGCGCGATGTCGATGGCGATGGACTGCGCGAACGGAACGGCCAGGCGTTTCATTTCACTGCACTCGTATCGAACTATCTCGAGTTCCAAAAGACGGCGCTGTTCGTCCAGTCGCAGTTGCGTCGGGTGGGAGTGCAGATGGACATCCAGATCTTGGAGTCCAGCCTCATCAGCAGGAGAGTGCAGGCCGGCGATTTCGCGGCGGCCTTCCTCCGACTCGGACACAGCGCGCGCTGGCTCGAGCGCTTCTTGGGCCGAGACACATCACTGGGCTACAAGAATGCTCGGTTCACCGATCTCATCGATCGGTTGCAGTTCACCGCCGACCCCGATGCCCGGGACGAAATCTACCGGGAGCTGACGGATATCCTTCGCTCCGACTCGCCGATCACGTTCCTCTTCCCGGTCACGTGGTTCTATCTCACGCACCGACGGATCCTGGGCCTGAGCAGCCCCTTCCGGGCCGACCCGGCCTGGCACATGGAGCATCTGCGGCTGGAGGATCGGTAATCGGCCGGTGCAAGCAAGGACATTTCTCATTCTGCCGGCCGGTCTTGTGGTCTTTGCTCTGCTGATCCACACGCAGGAGTTCGGGCGAGACGGTCTTTCGCGAAGACCTGCCGTTCACCTATCTCGTGTTGAATGTCGAGAGCATGTCTCCACCCAGACGAACAATGTTTGAATCGATCGGCCGGCGCAGATTTATGCAGCTGTGCGCCGGCTCTCTGGCCCTGCGCACCGCTGGCTGCGGGCTGCGTGACGATCGCGGTTACTCTCGCAACACGACCGTGACCATCGCGTATGAGGAGAGGGCCTTACAACCCGATTACGACGAGACCGACAAGCGGCTCGTGTTCCTCCCGCTGGTCACCGAGAACCAAAGCGGGGAGCTGGAAGGGCGGCTTGCCGAGCGGTGGGAGCACTCGGCCGACTACCGCGAGTGGACCTACCACCTGCGCCCTGGTCTGCGCTGGCACGACGGAATGCCCGTGACCGGTCATGACTTGAAGTTCAGCCTCGACCTCTTGACCCATCCCGACGTACTCCAGTTCAGCGGCGAGGCGTTTGAGTCGGTCGCGGTGCTCGACAACCTGACCGTGACCGTCCGAACGGGACGGGTCCGTGCCGGCGCCTACAACTACAACACATGGCCGATCTGCTACCCCAAGCACCGGCTGGAGCGCCTCGACCCGAAGAGGATCGCGGACTGGGAGTTTTGGACGCACCCGCTCGGAAACGGACCGTATCGCTTCGTCCGCTATCTACCCCAAACGATGATTGAATACGAAGCAAACCCCGATTATTACCGTGGCAAGCCGAAGATCGAACACGTGCGGCTCGTCAAGGATGCATTGCTCACGGAACTGCTGAGCGGAAATGTGGATAGCATCGGCCTGGATCCGGCGCAGGTGCCGCTACTCGCTGCGGATCCCCGGTTTCGCGTGTACTTCGACTTTGGGGGCACAGCCGTCCTGACCATCTGGTGGCAGCACGGTCACCCGTTCTTCCGTGATCCAGCTGTCCGCCTGGCGCTCACCCTGGCAATTAACCGCCAAGAACTGCGGCAAGTGCTGCGCCTGCCGGACACGATTCCACTTGTCGATGGACCGTTCTCGCGTCGTCAGCTTCGGCGTGGCGAGCTGCCCCCACCGTTGCTGCACGATTCGTCCCAGGCGCGCGCGCTGCTCGACGCCGCCGGGTGGCGTGAACCTGGCGGAGACCGCGTGCGCGAACGTGGCGGGCGGCAGTTCCGCTTTAACACGATCGTGCGTGGCAATGTCGCGGGAAATCCGGCAGCGGCAGTGTACATTCAGGATCAGCTTCGGCGCGTGGGTGTTGGCATGGAAATCCAAATCGTGGACCAGGGCAATGTCTACGCGCAAATGCGGAGTGGGCGGTTCGAAGCCGCCTTGGTCCCTTACTCCGATGGAGGGGCTAGACTTTTTGGGGACCGATCGTGGATCGGCTACTCGAACGCTGCCGCGGGCATGCTCATCGATCGTCTCGACACGACCCTCGATCCCGACGCCCGTGACGCCATCTATCGCGACCTCACGGTGATCTGCCGTGCGGAGGCGCCCGTCACATTTCTCTGCCCCTTGGTCGGAACTACAGTCGCCCACCGTCGCCTCCAGGGCCTGACCAGTCCATGGCGGGCGGATCCTGTGCGGTACATGGAGGACCTGTGGCTGGAGGATGGGAGCCCACAATGAACGTGCAGAAGATAGCGTCGCTGAGCACGATCGACGGGCGCCACGAAAGCGAATGGCTCGCTTTGGGCCCAGCCGGCCGGAAACCGCCGAGCGCAATTGTTCGCCGAAGGACCGACAGAATTCTTCCTGA
This sequence comes from Gemmatimonadaceae bacterium, assembly GCA_046261975.1. Taxonomy (GTDB): domain Bacteria; phylum Gemmatimonadota; class Gemmatimonadetes; order Gemmatimonadales; family Gemmatimonadaceae; genus JBHENQ01. The sequence continues at coordinate 10,664 of JBHENQ010000003.1, forward strand.
AGATCGCGGACATGCAGTTCTCGTTCGTCGTCGACACCGCCGGGACGGTGACCGGCCTAGTGGTGCACCTGAGCGCACTTGACGAGACGGGGGGAAAGTATCGGTATGACTGGACAGGGCGAAAGGTGCGGTAACGCTCCGGTACAGCACATGGAACACCTTTGGATCGACGGCGAGCTTCGATGATATTCGCGTCATTGCGCGTAGAGGCGGTGGCCCTGTTCGCCGCGGGAGGATTGCTCGCGATCACAGGCTGTCGCGACGCGCGTGACCCGGCGCTCGACCGGGGCACTACCGTAGTAATGGCGGTCCCGGACGCGAGCGTCCTCAAACCGGACGAGTGGGACCTGGATTTCCTGACGTTCCTGCCGCTCGCGGTGCAAAATGAGAAGGGCGAACTGGAGGGCCGGCTGGCACGAAGCTGGGAACATTCGCCGGACGCGAAGGAGTGGACGTACCACCTGCGCACAAACGTCAGATGGGACGATGGCAAGACCGTCACCGCTCGAGATGTGAAGTTCACGCTGGATCTGCTCGCGCATCCAGCTATCGCGGAGTATGCCGGAATCAATGCAACGGTCGTCGACGACTCAACGGTGCGGATCCGGGCGGCGAAGGCCCATTACATCGACGACATCGTTTACTACCCGGAGCACCTGCTCCGGTCGCTCGATCCGGCCAAGTTCTGGGAGTGGGACTTCTGGACTCATCCGGTGGGGAACGGCGCCTTCCGGTTCGTTCGCTACCTCCCGGAAAGACTGGTCGAGTTCGAGGCGAATTCCAACTATTACAAGGGCAAGCCCCGCGTCGAACGCGTGATCCTCAAATTTGTTGGCGCGGCGGGTCTGACCGAGTTGCTGAGCGGGAACGTGGACATCGCAACGGCGGAGCCCACTCAGATTCCGCGCATCGCCACGGATCCGCGCTTTCGCATCTATCATCACGTGGGGCCGAGCGCGAACGCCATCTACTGGAAGTCGGACCATCCGCTCTTCCAGGACCCGCGGGTACGGCGGGCGCTCACGTATGCTCTGGACAGGGCCGAGCTGCTGCACGCCATGAACCTGCCGCGCGACGCGCCCATCACGGATGCGATCCTGACGTCAAGGCAGCTCCGCCGGCGCGAGTGGTCCGAGCCGCTGCCGTACGACCCGGCTCAAACACGGACGCTGCTCGAGGCCGCGGGCTGGGTGGACCGCAATCGCGACGGAATCCTCGACAAGGACGGACGCCCGTTCCGCTTTACCGCCAGCGTATCAAGCGGAACTATCGACGAAAAGCTGGCCGTGTATGTCCAGGCGCAGTTGCGGCGAGTGGGCGTTCAGATGGAGATCGAGTCAGTGGATGGCTCGGTGATCTGGCAGAAACTGCGCGCCGCTGATTTCGAGGCGTGGATGTACGTTCACCAGGCGGGGTCGTTGCGCAGGGATTTCGGGAGTGGCAATCCTCTTGGCTACACTAACCCTCAGGCGTTCGCGCTGATCGAAGGGCTGGAGCAGACAGCGGATCCGGATGAAGTGGACCGCTTCTACCGGGAGATTTCGGAAATCTTCCGGGATGACCCGCCGATGGTCCGCCTGATTCCAGCCTCGCGGACCTGGTTCGTCCATCGGCGCGTCCACGGGTTGAGCACCCCGTTTCATGCCGAGCCCGACACGTACATGGAGGATCTTTGGGTGGAGAGATGAGCCGGCGTGCGTTTGTCGCTACTGCCGCGTTCTTTGCCGTCACGACGCTCATCGGCGCCTGCGCGCCAAAGGAGCGCGCGGACGACGCCGGCTCCACGCTGCGCATCGCCTACTTCAACGAAGACGCCATGGGGCCCGCGTGGAACATGCACGCCAAGTTCCTCGTCTTCCTCCCGCTCGTCACGCTCGACTCCCTAGGAGATCCCGAGCCGCGGCTGGCGCGCTCGTGGGAGCATACGCTCGATTGGCGCACGTGGACGGTCCGATTGCGGAGCGATGTGCGCTGGCACGACGGCGTTCCAGTGACGGCGCGGGACGTCGAGTTCACCCTTGACCTCATGCGGCATCCTGCCGTCGCGAAGGCGCCGCCCGACGCCTATCGCGTCGAGGTGCTCGACGACAGCACCTATCGCATCACCAGCCGCCGCGGCCGCGTCGGAACTCCGCTCGACGACTGGACGGTTTATTACCCGAAGCATCTGATCGAGCAGCTCGCTCCGGCGGATTTCTACAAATGGGAGTTCTGGCGCCAGCCCGTAGGCAACGGGCCGTACCGATTTCTTCGCCGCGTCCCGGGCCAGATGATGGAATTCGAGGCGAATCCGGAATTCTTCGCGGGCCGGCCGCGCATTGCGCGCGTCATGCTGCGGTTCGGGGTCTGGGAGGAGCAGCCGCTGCCGGAATTGCTCGCGGGCAACGTTGATGTGCTGCCGTACTTCAACTCGATGCGGCTGCCGGAGGTCGCGCGCGACCCGCGCTTCGTCACTTACCGAGCCGAAGGCTCTGGCTCTCACCGGGGAATCATCTGGGACCAGCGTAATCCGCTTTTCGCCGACGCCGGAGTGCGCCGCGCGCTCACATTGGCGATCGACAGGCGCGCTCTATATCTGGGTCTCAACTATCCTGGAGAGCCGGTTATATCCGACGTGATTTTCACTCCGCGCCAATCGCGACGCGGCGAGCTTCCGGCTCCGCTGCCGTTCGATACCGCGGCGGCCTTGGCGTTGCTGGAGCGCGCGGGCTGGAAGGATACTGACGCTGACGGAATCCGAGACCGCGACGGCAAGCCCTTTCGCTTCGTGTTGTTGTCGACCAACGCCGAAGCGGGGGACAGGATGGCCGTTCTCGTCCAGGCACAGCTGCGCCGGATAGGAATCCAGGTGGATCTGCAAGTCGTGCACTCGAACGTTCTGGACAACCGCGTGCGGGACGGCGACTTTGACGCCGTGATCTTCCGGCGATTTCCCGGTGGGCAGGAGCGCGGGCCGATACGGTATTTCGGACCGGAATCGCCGATCGGGTATCACTCGCCTGAAGTTGTGGCGATGCTCCAGACCGCCGATACGACCATCGATCCGGCGGCCGTGGATGCTTTGTACCGACGAGCCTGGCCCATTCTGAGCGCCGACCTCCCGATCACTTTCATCCCGATAGGTGGCGTCGTCACGGTCGCGCACCGGCGCGTGCGCGGTATCGACGGCGATCACGTCGATCCGGCGGGTAGCGCGGAACTCCTCTGGATCGAGAGGAGTTGATTCACGCCTAAGCCCTGTGGCCGGGCAGGGGCGACGCTGAAAAACGTCCGTCGGGTCACGACGATTTTCACATCGCTCGCGCTGCTGGGTTGCGCCGGTGAGAGGGACATAGCGCCCGGGTCAACGGTCACCGTCGCTTACTGCTGCGGCGCGCAAGTACTAAGCCTCGCCAGCGACGTCGAGGCGAAGATGCTGATCTTTCAGCCGCTGGTGAGCGGGCCGGAAAAACGGGAGATGGAGGGCCGCCTGGCGAGGAGCTGGGAGCACTCGACGGACGATCGCGTCTGGACGTTCCACCTGCGTACGAATGTGAAGTGGCACGATGGAGTGCCTGTCACCGGGCACGACATCAAGTTCACGCTGGAGCTTCTGATGGACCCGGCCGTGGGTTATTTCCCGCGGTCGCGCGTGGACTCCATCGTGGTGCCGGACGACAGCACCGTCGTGATCCATTACGCCAAACCGACGAATGGACTGGACTGGTGGACGGTCTATTACCCTCGCCACCTGCTCGAGGAGCTCGATCGCAAAAAATTCTGGGACTGGCCGTTCTGGACGAGTCCGGTGGGCAACGGCCCGTATCGCTTCGTGCGCTACATGCCCGAGACGATGATGGAACTTCAGGCGAACCCCGACTACTACCGGGATCAGCCTAAAATCAGGCGCGTCCTGCTCAAGTTCACCAAGGACGCCGCTGTCAGCGAGCTGCTCAGCGGCAACGTGGACGCGGCGACCCACGTGAATCCCGCCGATGCGCTGAAGCTTCTGGGAGATCAGCGCTTCCGGGCATATTACTCGATGGGTGGCCAGATCATGCGGGTCGCCTACTGGCGAAACGAACATCCGCTCTTCCGCGACCGAACCGTGCGCCGCGCCCTCACCCTCGCGATCGACCGCGAGGAATTGCGCGCCGTGCTCAGCTTGCCGGAGAATATCCCCGTGTTGGATGGGATTCCGACCGCGCGCCAGCTCGCCCGGCGGGACCTGTTGCCGCCCATTCCATACGACTCTCTCGAGGCGGCGCGACTGCTGGATGCCGCCGGTTGGCAGGATAGTGACGGAGATGGCATTCGCGACAAGAACGGCGCAGGGTTTCGTTTTGCCGCGCTCGTCCACCCGGCGCCTGGATTCAACCGGATGGCCGTCTACATCCAGGCGAGGCTTCGTCGTGTCGGCGTTGCGATGGACATTCAGCCGCTGGATGGAGTCGCGCTGCGCGACCGGTTGCGCAGCGGTAACTACGACGCGGCTCTGACGCGCAGCGCGCTGCCGGAGATCTGGCTTCCCGTGGTCTTCGGCCCCAAGGGACACCTCGGCTATCGCAACCCGGAGTTGATTGCGCTGATAGAGCGCCTCAGCCGGACGGCGGATCCGGTGCAGCGGGATGAGATTCACAGGGCGATGACGCGGATCTTTCAGGCCGACGTTCCGGTCACGTTTCTCTTGCCGGAAGTGTGGACCGCGTTTGCCCATCGCCGCATACAGGGGCTGAGCTCGCCGTGGCGCGCCGACCCGGTGATGTTCATGGAAGAGCTGTGGGTGGAGGAGGCGAGGCAATGAACGTGCAGAAGATCGCGTTCATCCTCGGCTTCGCCGCATGCGCGCCCGCCGCTGACCGGACAGGGCAGGAGGGCTCCACCGTGACAGTCCTCCTGACTGGCAACGAGCGCGCGATTTGGAACGATTCGCCCCGGTTCCTCCTCTTTCTCCCGCTCGTAGCCCGGAACAGCGAGGGAGAGTTTGAAGGACGGCTGGCCCGCGGCTGGGAGCACTCGCCGGATTATCGCACCTGGACAATTCATCTTCGGACAGACGTCCGCTGGCACGACGGGGTGCCAGTCACGGCCCACGACGTCGCCTTCACCCTGGAGCTCCATCGCCAGACCGTGCTGGCGGGGTCGCGGGTCTACTCGGTCGCCGTCCTGGACGACAGCACTTACACGATCACTTACTACCGCCGCGTACGGGCCGGCAGCCCGCTGGACGACTGGACGGTTTTCCTGCCGAGGCATCATCTGGAGGGACTCGATCCGGACAAGTTCGCCCGCTGGGAATTCTGGAAACGGCCGGTGGGCAACGGCCCGTATCGCTTCGTCCGCAGGGTGCCGAACGCGGCATTGGTGTTCGAGGCGAACCCCGGGTATTACCGGGGACGCCCCCGTGTTGATCGGGTGGTCGTCAAGCTCGCGCCGGAGCCGTCCATTACGGAGCTACTCAGCGGCAACGTCGACGCCATCAACGGTATAAATCCCGGCAGTCTCCTCCCGCTGAGGGGCGATGCCCGATTTCGGGCTCATACATCCTCCTTCGCCCCATGGGGGACGTTTACCGCCGTGTACTGGAACCACCGCCATCCGGCCTTCCGGGATCCGCGAGTTCGCCGCGCTCTCACCTTGGCCATCGATCGGCGCGAGCTTCACCGCGCCGCGAACCTGCCAGCGGCGACCCCTATTTTCGACGTGATCTTTCTTGAACGGCAGCTAGCCCGGGATGAGCTCCCGGCACCGCTCGCGCATGATACCGCGGAGGCGGCACGGCTCCTGGAGGAAGCCGGCTGGCGCGACGGCGATGGCGACGGGATCCGAGAGCGGGCGGGCAAGCCCTTCCGCTTCACCTCCTCATGATGACTGGGGGGTGGACGCCGGGGACATCGCGCGACCAGGCGGCCCTCTTCGTCCAGTCCCAGCTCCGTCGTGTGGGGATCCGCATGGAGATCCTCGCCATGGATATGCTGGCGGGACGGGATCGGTGGAGGCGGGGGAACTTCGACGCCGCGATCGTGACGGCCATCGACGGCGAGCAGGGACACGCCAGGCTCTACGGCAATGATTCGCTGTTTTTTGGCTATTCGAATCCGAGAGTGGCCGAGCTCCTAGAACGCGCAGCGGCGAGCATGAACCCGGAGGAGGGTGATAGCCTTTACCGGGAGCTGTGGCCGATCTTCCAGGCGGACGTGCCCATGACGCCACTTTATCCGGTGGCGTGGACGTACGTTGCGCACCGCCGTATCCGCGGCCTGAGCTCCCCATATCGGGTCGATCCTATCTGGTATATGGAAGAGCTGTGGGTAGAGGAGGACGTGTCGCGGTGATAGCTGCCGCACATCCATTGGCCGCTGCTGCCATGAGCGGCAGGCGCACGTTGCGGCTCGGCGCTTTAGCGGTGCTGCTCGCAATCTCCGCCTGCGCCGGCCCCGCCGAGCGCGCGGCCACGACTCGCGGCAACACCATCACCATCGTGTGCGATCCCGCGCTGTGCGGCGGCCCGTTCGGCGATACTCGCTCGCTCCTCTTCCTGTCCCTGACCACCGGCGACGTGTTGGAAGGTGGCGAGCCCAGGCCATTACTCGCCGAGCGGTGGGAGCACTCAGCGGACTACCGCGAGTGGACCATCCATCTCCGTTCCGGAGTTCGCTGGCACGATGGCCGTCCGGTAACGGCTCGTGACATCGAGTTCACAATGAGGCTCTTTGCGCATCCCGACGTGCTGCGTCCGCAAGCCCGTGGGCTCGAGTCGGCGACCGCGCTCGACGACTCCACGGTCCGGATACGCTACAGCCAACCCAGCCGCGCCCCCCTCGCGAGCGGCACGGTCTATTATCCGCGCCACGTGCTCGAGGGGCTCGATCCGCGGACGTTTTCGGAATGGGATTTCTGGAAGCAGCCTACAGTGGGCAACGGCCCATATCGGCTCGTACGCCATATCCCGCAGACGCTGATGGAGTTGGAGGCAAACCCCGACTATTACGCCGGGAAGCCCGAGATTGAGCGCGTGATCCTCAAGTATGCCACACCCATGATCACGGAGCTTTTGAGCGGCGAGGTGGACGTGATCCACGTGATCGAGCAGGCGGCGATACCGCGACTTGTCCGCGACTCACGCTTTCGCGTCTACTATCAGATCGTCCCCTACGCCCGTATCCAGATTCTGTGG
>JBHENQ010000004.1:0-4529 GCA_046261975.1 Gemmatimonadaceae bacterium
GCGGCTTCAGCACCGTGGATTTCGCTCAGGCCGAGGCGCGCTATACCAGGTACAACTGGCTTGGCGGGGCGCGCCAACTCGACCTGCGCGGTGCCGTTAGCAACCTGCTGGCTCCTCAGCTCAACGGTAGCTTCATTTTCAAGGATGTGACGCCGGCCTCGCTCGGCGGCACGCGGGAGGATGCCTTCCTACGCCCGAACTGGCAGGTCAGCGCTGACCTGGTTCAACCGTGGTTTCGGTCGACGAAGAATTCCCTGGGTACAAGTGTGTTCGCGCACCGCCGAAGCGCGCCGGGCATCTTCATAGACAGAGGGTACGGTGCGGGCGCGTCGTTCACGCGCCGTCTTGGCGAACGAGCGCCGCTCACCGCGTCGTACCGGTTCGAGGTCACCGAGGTGGAAGCAGGCGACGTGTACTTCTGCGTGAACTATGGCGTGTGCGACCGTGGCACGATCGAGGTCCTTGGCAAACGGCAGCGGCTGTCGCCCCTCGCCCTGAGCTTTTTCGTCGATCGCACCAACGACGTCGTGGACGCTACTTCGGGGTACAGCTGGCGGGCCGACGCGGAGCACGCGTCGACGTATACAGGATCGACGTTCAGGTACCACCGGGCCTATGGAGAAACCGCGCGATACTTCACGATCCGCGGCAACATGGTGCTCGCGGGCCGCGTGCGCGCTGGTTGGGTCAAGTCCATAGGGCGCGGTGGAAGCGTCAGCGACGTTGTACCCACAGCCGGGGAGGATATCCTTCACCCTCGGAAACGGTTCTACGCTGGCGGCTCGCAGTCTGTACGCGGTTACGGCGAGAACCAACTTGGGCCGCGGATTCTCACGGTGGATCCCAACGCTCTGATTGCGAATGGCTGCACGGAAGCCACGATCGCAAACGGCGGATGTGACCCGAACCCAACGCCAACGGATGCCTTTCAGCCGCAGCCGCTCGGCAGCGAATCTTTGCTTGAAAGCAGCGTCGAGCTCAGATTCCCACTCTGGAAGATGCTGCGCGGCGCAGTGTTCGTTGACGCTGCCGTGCTGGGACACGAATCTCCCGGCGGGATCCCGAATCGCACCGGAGCTGTCACTCCAGGATTCGGAGTTCGGTTTGGAACGCCGCTGGGTCCTATCCGTGTCGACCTTGGTGTGAGGCCAAGAATCGTGGAGGACCTTCCGGTCGTGACGCAGGTGGCTGACACAGCTGGAGGAAGCGGCACAAAACGCATTGTCAGACTTCGGGACGCGTCCGGCGAACCTGTGACCAAGCGATATGATCCCGTCGGGGGATCGAGCGGGACTTTCCGCAGAACTCTCGACCGGTTGACGCTTCACTTCTCGATCGGACACGCGTTCTGATGCGTCGCGTATTCCTGATTGCGGTGACGGCCATCCTAGGCCTGGTGTTGCTGGCGGCAGTGGTCGTTCTGGTAGTAAGCAATACCGGCTTCGGGCGCGAGCGAGTGCGCGGCTTCGCTCTCGGTGCGCTGCGCGACAAGGCACATGGATTCGTGCGGATTGGCCGCGTGGAAGGCAATCTGCTCACGGGAATGACTCTCCACGATGTGACGATAACCGACAGTGCTGGCCTGCCGTTCGTGAGCGCGGAGCGCGTGACCGCGCGATACGATCTGGTTGGACTCATCGGAAAGAGAGTGGCGCTCTCGGATGTGCATCTGGTTCGGCCGCTGATAGTCCTGAGCAAAGCGACTGGAGGCGAGTGGAACTTTCGGCGGATTTTCCCTCGAGATTCGGCGGCAAAGCCTGATACGACGTTCGGTTTCGGTGACTGGATCACGTTCAGGCATGTGACGCTGGAGAACGGGCGATTCATGGTGAGACTGCCATGGTCGCCATCTGATTCGATATCCGCGGCGCAGCGTGACAGCGCGATCGCTGCGGCATTGGGAGGAACCGGGCGTTCGCTGATAGAACCGGCTCCCGGAGCGCAACCGGCCAGCTATCAGCGTGTGCTGGATTTCCGTTCGCTTTACGCGCGGCTTCCTGGAATCAGGCTGAAGCATCCCGACAGCTCCGGGATCGCTATCGAGGTCGCATCGCTCCGCACGATTGCCGCGCCGTTCCGACCTCCCGAGGCCGAAGTGCGAGACCTTAGCGGAACCCTTACGATCGCGAAGGACACCCTGCTGTTTCGCGACCTGGCCCTTGTTCTCCCCGGCTCCCGGATAGCTGGAAGGTGGACCTACCGTCTGGACACGAAAGCCATGGAGGTCAGGCTTCGCGCGGATCCGGTTGCCCTGGCGGATTTGCGTTGGCTGTATCCGCGTCTGCCATCTGAAGGCGGTGGGCCACTCGACTTCGTGATGTTGAGAGGAATGGGGGACGGGAGGGCTGACGATTTCATCGTGAAGAACGCCAACATAAAGCAGGGGTCGTCGGCCGTAGCCGGCAACTTCGCAATCCAGCTTGGTGATTCCACTGTAATTCACGACACCGACCTCAGATTATCGAGTCTCGACACGCGCCTCATCGAGAGGCTTGTGCCAGGGCTTGATCTGCCGCGGCAAGGAACGCTGGGCGGGCGTGTGCAGCTCCAAGGTTCCACCCGCGCGTTAAGAACCGCCTCCGATGTGACATTCGACGACACGCGCTCCGGTCTGAGCCACGTCATCGCCCAAGGCGAGATCGGTCTCAGCGGCGGATTTCGCGCGCGTGAGCTACGTGTGCGAGCGTCGCCCGTGCAGGTGGACCTCGCGCGAATTTTCCTGCGGGATCTTCCAATGGGCGGCACGGTGACAGGCATTGCGACGCTGGACGGATCACCACAGAGTCGTCTGTCCATAACGCGAGCAAACATCATTCACCGTGATCGGGTGGGGGAGGTGGGGGAGGCAGCGTCCCATGTGAAGGGCCGCGCGACGCTTTCACTTCGCGGCAGTCGCTACATGGACGTGGACGTTCTTGTGACGCCGCTCAACCTGGCTAGCGTGAATCGTTTCGTGCCCGCACTTGGACTCCACGGTGTCGTATCGGGAGAGATGAAGCTTCGGGGTGAGTTCAGCTCTTTATCGGTCCATGCCGACCTGGCGCTGCCCGATGGCGGAAGGATGAGGGCGAACGGAACTCTCGACGTGGCTACCCGGGATATCGGTTACGATCTGGCAGTCCGGATGGACTCGCTCGATGTGAAGTCGGTCGTCGAGCGCTCTCCGCGCACCTCTCTCACGGCATCGGTGATCGCGCGCGGACGTGGCTTCGACCCCGCAACGATGCAGGCGATGCTCTCCGCCGAGATCGCACCGTCGACTTTCGATAGTGTGGCGATCGACTCCTTGCAGCTTCGGGTTGCGGCTGCGGATGGACTGGCGACTGTGGATTCGAGCTCCTTGCGCACATCGTTCGCGAGAGCTGACTTTGGCGGATCGATCGGACTGGTGCAGGGACGCATCGGAACTCTGTCGTATCGCCTGCAGGTGGATTCACTGTCAGGCCTGGGGCCGTGGATCCCAGGTACCGACACGGGCACGGTGCGGGCGCGTCCCAAGCTGGTGGCAGACGCCGTGGCCAGAGCGAAAGCGGATTCCGCAGAGGTGGCCCGGGTGACGGAGATCGAGCGCGCGGTCCGGGGCGATCCCCCTCCCGGACTTCAGGTCGACACGACGGGCATGAACATCCCGCGCGATTCGCTTTCCGGCAGCGCTTACACCGCAGGTGTGCTGCATGGGAGTATCCGCAAGTTCGATCTTCGGGGGAGGGCAGCGTTGTCGCACGTTGTGGCGCGCGGCAACACCGTGGACAACGCCCGGGTGGAGTACGCCTGGCTGGATGCTCCTGCGCCCGGCGCAGGCCTCATAGTGGCTGCGCAGCTGGACACGGTGCGTGCGGCCGGATTCGACCTGGACAGCGTCGACGTCCGGCTCACCTACAGAAAGCCCGGTGGCGCGTTGCAGTTGTCCGTGGTTCAGGATTCCGGCGTTGCTTATCGCGTGGCTGCAGATTTTTCTCTGCATCTGGACCACAGAGAGATGCATCTCTCGGAGCTCGCTCTTCGGTTCGACACCACGACCTGGCAATCGAGCCAGCCCGGAACTATCCGCTGGGGGCAGCGTGGTATCGAGATCGAAACGATCGACCTCAGGAGCGCTCCCGATGGGCGAATCTACCTCAACGGGCTCGTCCCCACAGAGGGTGTGGCGGACATGGAGATCGTTGTGCGAGGACTCGAAATCTCCCACGTGGTGCGTTTGCTCGAGAGCGACATCCCGGCGGCAGGCGTCGTATCGCTCTCGACACGCGTACAGGGTTCGAGCCAGGAACCTGTCTTCAAGGGCGTGGGTGGGCTGACCGGGGCGTCCTTCCGAGGCAAATCGGTGCCGGATGCCCGCCTGACGTTCGAATACGGAAATCGGCGCCTGACCGCGCACGGAGAGTTCATCGGAACGGAAGGAAAGGTGATGGCCGTTGCCGACGGTGCGGTGCCACTGGATCTGGCCTTCAGTGGTGTCACGGGATCGCGGCTGCTCGACGAGCCTCTCACGGTTGATCTGCGTGCCGATGGTCTGGAGCTCGAGAGAT
>JBHENQ010000005.1:0-67532 GCA_046261975.1 Gemmatimonadaceae bacterium
TGGCACCTCGATGTCGGCTTATCACATCCTGGGGCTGGAGAAGGTCCCAAGGGTCCGGCTGTTCGCCGGTTAAAGTGGTACATGAGCTGGGTTCAGAACGTCGTGAGACAGTTCGGTCTGTATCCGTCGTGGGCGTTGGAGTGTTGAGGGGCGCGGACCCTAGTACGAGAGGACCGGGTCGGACTGCCCGCTCGTGTCCCGGCTGTTCCGCCAGGAGCACCGCCGGGTAGCGATGGCAGGCGGGGATAACCGCTGAATGCATCTAAGTGGGAAGCCCCCCCCAAGATGAACACTCCCTTGCTCCTTGAGAGCACTTAAGGGCCGTGGGAGACCACCACGTCGATAGGCCGCACGTGGAAATGGCGCAAGCCATTCCGAGCGCAGCGGTCCTAATCGCCCGTGAGGCTTGACTACTCCGAATCACCAAAATCGAGCAGAGCAACACGATCTTCTGCTGATTGGCTTCACTCGATCTACACCACCCTCCGTTTGTCGGCGCCCCAATGCCGACATCCCAACACAGCGAATCAACAATTTTTCGCTGGCGACTAGAGCGTAGGGGCCACACTCGTTCCCATCCCGAACACGATCGTTAAGCCCTATAGCGCCGATGGTACTCCGCTCGAGAGGGCGCGGGAGAGTAGGCCGTCGCCGGCACCCAATCGAGAACCCCGAGAGCTAATACTGAGCTCTCGGGGTTCTTTTTGGTTACTCGTGCCACAGTTCGCACATGCCAGGTATCGGCAGTAACTTGTGGCGATGACGCGTGCCGGAATCGCCGCCGTGGTGGGGAAGCCTAACAGCGGCAAATCGACTCTCCTCAACCGCATCGTCGGTCAGAAACTCAGCATAACCAGTCCCAAGCCACAATCCACCAGAAACCGCGTCGTGGGCATCCACACTGCCGAAAACGTCCAGATTGTGGTGGCCGACACCCCCGGGTTGCTGGATCCGCGTTATCCCCTCCAGGAGGCCATGCGAGCCACGGCGCTTCACGCTCTCTGCGACGCGGACGTGATCGTTCATATCGCCGACGCTCAGGACGGACCGCCGGAACCTCTCAGCGCGACTGCAAGACTGGATCGGCCGCCTGCTGTCCCCGTGATAGTCACCCTGAACAAGGTGGACGCGCTGAACGCGGCCTCTCGCGAAAAGCTGGGCCGCAGCATGCCAGAGGCGATGCTGATCTCAGCGCTGAGGGGCGACGGTGTGGAGGAGCTGGTGCGCGCCATCGGCGCCTACCTGCCTGAGAGCCCTTTCCTCTACCCCGAGGACGATGTCGGAACGCAGTCCGTACGTTTCTTCTCCGCGGAGCTGGTGCGCGAAACCGCTCTGGAACAGCTGGACGACGAGGTGCCCTATAGCGTGGCTTGCGAGATCGAGGAGTTTCGCGAGGAGCGCCGGCCGGTGTACATTCGAGCAGTGATCTATGTCGAGCGCGAGAGCCAGAAACGTATTCTCATTGGCCACAAAGGCTCGCGCATCAAGGAGATCGGCAAGGCGGCGAGAATCAAGATCGAGGACCTCATTGGTTTTCCGGTGTATCTCGATCTGTGGGTGAAGGTGCTCGGGAACTGGCGACGGGACAAGCTGGCCTTGGCTCGCTTCGGTTACAGCCTTCCAGGAGATTGATCTCTGATGAGTCTTGCACCGCAGCTGCTCGAAATTCTTGTTTGCCCCAAATGCCGGGGAGATCTCGAGTACCGCGAAGCCGAGCACAGCTTGCTCTGTCATTCATGCCGTCTCCGCTACGAGATACGCGATGAAATCCCGATAATGCTGATCGATGAGGCAACGCCTTTCTAGGGCGGTGGCAACCGCGGTAGCACTGCTCGCGGCCCTGCCGGTTCGCGCAGCCTCTCAGGGCGGGGGCCTTGCAACGGAAGGCGCCCCGTTTCTGCTGATCCCCGTGGGAGCGAGGGCGCTGGGACAGGGCCAGGCTGTGGTCGCCTACCAGGGCGGCTCAGAGGCAGTCTGGTGGAATCCAGCCGGCCTTGCGCGCGCGGAGAAGCGAGAGGCTGCCGTGCATCATTACCAAAGCTTCGTGGGCACCGGTGACGCCGTGTCCCTTCTCTTTCCTTCCTCGCGTCTTGGCGTGGTCACTGGCTCTCTCTATATCCTCAACTACGGTGAAGATCAGCTCACCGACGCGAACGGCTTTCCGCTGGGCACCGTGACACCCCGCAACCTGGTCTATGCCGCCACGTACTCTACCACGGTGGGCGCGCGATTCAATGCCGGCGTCACTTTCAAGGTCGTTCAGTTTCGAATCGACTGCACCGGTTCATGTGGAGGCCTCGACGTGTCGGCTTCGACAAGCGCGATCGATCTGGGCGCACAGTATCAAGCGGAGGGAATTGCGCCGGTGACGTTAGGTGTGGCAGTCCGGCATCTGGGACTTCGTCTCCAGGTGAAGGACAACGACCAGGCCGATCCATTACCCACGAGGCTTCAGGTAGGCGCGCAGTACCGAGTCACGGTGATCGAGCGTTACGCGCGGGACACAGAGCTCCACGTGAGCGGCGACGTCATAGGCGCTCTCGACCTCGAGGCTCCGGCGGCTCGCGTTGGCGCCGACATTGCCTGGCGGAAACGCGTTCATCTGCGCGGCGGCTACGCCTTCGATGATTCGCAAGCGGCTGGTCCCTCCGTAGGAATAGGTCTGGCCGTGGGAAGCCTTTTCGTGGATGTTGCTCGGCTCTTCGAGGGCTTTTCGGAGAGCGCCGGAGAAGCGCCTTCCTACGTGTCGCTCCGCTATTTGTTCTGATGAGCGGTTCGTCCTGATGGCCCCTCTGAGTCTCCTTTTTTTTCTGTCTCTGCAGATACCACAGGCCGCCGCACCCGAAAGGAGCGTTTCAGTGGGTGCGCGGGCGTATCTCACTCCGTCGGCGCTGGGTCTTGTCGTCTGGGATTCACTGCTCGGAACGTCAGTTTCTCATCCTGCCCCACCTGCAGCTCGAACAGGTCGTATTGATGGCAGCCGCTGGTGGACCCCCTTTGCCTCAGCGGCTTTGCCAGGCGCCGGCCAGGCATTGCTTAGGCAGGCCCGAGCGGTACCATACCTCGCGGTTGAAGCGTTTGCTTGGTCGCAGTATCTGTCGGAGCGCCGCGAGGGCCGCGCCAAGCGAAATGACTACGTCGAGCTTGCGCGGGTGGTTGCGCGTGCCTTCTTTAGCGAAACCTTGCCGCCAGGAGACTTCGAGTACTACGAGCGCATGGAGCAATTCGTGGAGAGCGGCGTGTTCGATCTCGTGCCCGGCGGCCCGCTCGAGCCCGAGCTCGATGTCTCCACGTTCAACGGCGCCACCTGGCTTCTGGCGCGGCAGACTTTCTGGGAGGATCCCGATATGCCGCCGCCGATAGGCTCGAGGCCCTACCAGGACGCTTTGGACTTCTATAGCAGGCGCGCGGTCCAACCCGAGTTTCGCTGGTCGTGGCGAAACGCGCAACTCGAGCAGGATTTATTCCGGCGCACGATTGAGCGCAGCAACGACGCGTTTCGGTCGTCTTCGGCTCTCCTGGGGCTGATACTGGCAAACCATGCGCTGAGCACGGTTGACGCCTTCGTTACGCTGAGATTGCGTCGCGACCTCCCGGGCGACACAGGTTATCGCGTCGAGGCGTCCGTGCCCTGGGCTCCATTCGGCCGGCCGAGATCGCTCGACAGATGAAGTTCCTCTACGACTCCTCGCCCTCGCCCACGCCATTTGGGGAGTTGCCTTCTTCTTTTTCTGATCGTCTTGTCTAGGAGCGCAAGTGCCTCAAAATTCATACTTTGAACGCCTTACATGGCGAGGATGCGTGGAGCTGCAGCGACATCCAGGACCGTCATAAAGATGGCGCAGCCTCAGGCTATCTTGTTCTCCTCCGATCCCCATCGGCTGCCGGACGTCGTACGCCAATGGTTCGACTCCAAACGATTGTCGATCATGGTGACAAATGATGCTGAGGATTTGAAGGCGATGGCGCTGAGAGGGCGCCCGCGCGTCGTTATTTGTGATGCGCGATCTCATCCCGAGGCGGCCCTGGAGGCGTGTCGCCGCCTTAAGAGCGACCCCTTTTCCGGCGTCGTTCCATGCGCAGTCCTCGTTCGAGATGACCACGCATCCCTGGTCGGCGGCTTCGATGCGCTCGCGGATGAGGTTGTCCGTTCCGGACTTCCCAGCACCGAGATACCGCTTCGGCTCGATGCGATGCTGCGCCGTGCGGACCGCGACGTATTCGTGCATCCGTCAACTCGACTTCCTGGAGCGCCGGCTATTGAGTCCGCGATAGAACAGCGTATCGCCGAGGGCAGCAGATTCGGTGTGTGTTACGCTGACCTGGATCACTTCAAAGAATACAACGATCGCTATAGCTATTACGAAGGTGACCGGGTGATCCGAATCCTTGCGACGATATTGCACGACGTCGTCAGCGGGCTCTGTGAGGAGAATGGTTTCGTCGGCCACATAGGTGGTGACGACTTCATCTTCATCGTCCCCGTGGAGTCGGTGAGCGACTGTTGCGAAGAGATGATCCAGGTATTCGATGCCTTCGTGCCGTACCAGTACTCGGAGCAGGACAGAAGAGCGGGCTACTACTTCGGCAAGGATCGCCGCGGGCAGCTCCACAGAGTACCGTTGATGACCGTGAGTATCGGTGTGGTAACGAACAGCAAGCGCATCTTCACCCACGCTTCACATGTGAGCGATCTGGCAACGGAAATGAAGAGTTACGCTAAGACTCTTCAGGGGTCCGTCTATGTGGTTGACCGACGGCAGGACCCGGCGCTCGAGGCGGCTTTCGCGGCGCCGAAGCAATGACTCTTTCCCGCAGCAGTGAACGATGAACGTCAACTGTCCAGAATGTAGCTCCGTTTTTCGGGTTGACCCAGCGAAGATTCCGTCGGCCGGGGTTCGCGCGCGCTGTTCAGTTTGCGGCGGCGTGATGACGATAGGCACGTCAGGGACGATAGGGGAGGACTTTGCCGCATTTCCAGCAGCGACACGCACCCCTACTTCGTCGCGGCTGTCGCCTCCCCCTTCGGCGGCCCAACTCCCGTCAGTGCCATCCGCGCCAGCCGCGCCTAGGGAAGAGCGTTTTCGCCAACCAGTACCACCCCAGTTTGCAGCCTCTCCCATCGCGGCCTCCTCGCCACCTCCGCGGCCGCCTCAATCCATGCCGGTGAGTCGGCCTACCGCCGCCGTTCCACCCCCGGTCAGTGCACCCGTTGCTCGCGCGGCAGTGACCGTGTCCGCACCGCCTCCTCTACCCACGCCTCCCGCGCCGGCGGTCAGTGCGATTCCCCCCGCATCTTCGAGACCCGCGGCCGTCCCCACTGCTCAGCCCGCGTCGGCGCGCCCATCTGGCAGACCGCCCATCAATCCTTTTCTGGCGCACGACCCCAACCAGAAAGCGAAGCGGCTCGCGCGTGCTCTCATATCCGATATCATCGTCTACTATCCGCAAAAGCATCAGCAGGGTTTGCGGGACGGGACACTAAAGGAACTTTTTCGCGAGGAGATCAAGAAGAGCTACGAGGAATACGTGGATCAGATGGGGAAGGAGTTTGCTGAGTCAACTTCCCACTTCCAGGATGCGTTGAACGACGTCTTCGCCGGCGGAAAGCGAATGTTCTGAAACAGGCCGTCGCGCGTCTGGTCGACGGGCAATGCGCGCTGCTATATTTCTCCATTCGACTCGAGCCGTCCGCCACCATATACGGAGCGCGTGACGGCTCGTCTGTTAAACTCCATTGGGAGAAGCAATGGCTGATATCGAACGTGCGCGAGCGCTCCAGCGTGGGGCCGACCGGCTGACTGAGTTGCGGGGGTATCTTTGACATAGCAGGCAAGCGGGACCGGCTCGCGTCTCTGGAAGCTCGGATGGCGGAGCCGGGATTCTGGGATGATCACGATCGAACACGCGATGTCATCCAGGAAGTGAAGTCCCTCAGGGAGTGGGTCCAGTCATACGACGCTATCGCCGCGCGCATGCACGAGGCCATCGAGCTGGAGGAGATGCTCGCACTCGATCCGGATGAATCGCTGTCTCTGGACCTCGACGGCGAGGTTGAGAAGCTCCAGAACGACCTCCGCGCCTTCGAGCTCAGCTCGTTGCTTCAGGGCGAAGATGACCACCGCGATACATTGCTCGAGATCAGCGCCGGCGCTGGTGGAACCGAGGCACAGGACTGGGCTTCCATGCTGATGAGGATGTACACGAGGTGGGCCGAGCGCCGCGGCTACGAGGTCAGCATACTCGACCTGAGCGAGGGCGAGGAGGCCGGCATCAAGGGTGCGATGCTCGAGGTAAAAGGTCAGCACTCGTACGGCTTCTTGCGAGCGGAATCGGGAGTGCACCGACTCGTGAGAATCTCACCGTTCGATTCCCAATCGCGGCGGCATACCAGCTTTGCTTCAGTGTTCGTGTATCCGCTGGTTGATGATGACATCACTATAGAGGTTCGCGACGAAGACATCAGGCTAGATGTTTTCCGGGCCTCCGGCGCCGGAGGCCAGCATGTGAACAAGACAAGCTCCGCCGTACGGATCACTCACATTCCATCGGGCATCGTCGTTTCGTGCCAGCAGGAAAGGTCGCAGTTCAAGAATAAGGCGACCGCGATGAAGATGCTGAAGGCGGCACTCTATCAGAGAGAAGTGGAGGAGCGCGAGAAGAAGAGGGCCGTGATCGACGCCACCAAGAGCGACGTGTCGTTCGGGAATCAGATTAGAAGCTACGTCTTTCAGCCATACACAATGGTGAATGATCACCGTACCGAGCTCAAGATCACCGACGTGCAGAAAGTGATGGATGGAGCGATCGATCCTTTCATCGAAGCTTACCTGAAGAAATTCGGCGCGCCGGCCGCGGTACAGGTGAAAGAGTGAGTGAAGACCTCAACTTTGTCCTGAAGGCGCGACGGGACAAGCTGAATGATCTGCGCTCACGTGGCATTGCCCCGTACGCGTACAGCTTCAATCGGACTCATACGGCTGCCGGCGCCACGGCACTGTTGGGCACCGCCCAGGAAGGCGATAGGGTGCGCGTCGCTGGCCGTATTGTCGCCCTAAGGGCACACGGAAAGACTTCCTTCGCCCATCTTGCAGACCAATCAGGCCGTATCCAGATCTACGTTCGGAGGGACGAGATCGGCGAAGACCTCTACACAGTGTTCGAGATGTTTGACCTGGGCGACGTCGTCGGGGTGGGAGGGCCGCTGTTCCGCACGCGCACCGGCGAGGTGACGGTGCGTGCAGAGTCGATAGAATTGCTTGCCAAATCGCTGCGGCCGCTGCCGTTCGGCAAGGAAGAGGTGGTGGACGGAGCGGCCGTGCGACACTCCGGCTTCGCCGACCCGGAACAGCGGTACCGGCAGCGTTACGCCGACCTGGCCGTTCACCCTGAAGTGCGCGGCCTTTTCGTGGCCAGGTCGCGAATGATCGCCGGAATCCGCGCCTTCCTGGATGAGCGCGACTTCCTCGAAGTGGAGACGCCGATCCTCCAGCCATTGTATGGCGGCGCCGCAGCACGGCCGTTCACTACGCACCACAATGCGCTCGACATGCCTCTCTATCTTAGGATAGCGGACGAGCTCTACCTCAAAAGGCTCGTGGTGGGCGGCCTGGAGCGGGTGTACGAGATCGGGCACGATTTCCGCAACGAGGGTATCGACAGGACTCACAATCCGGAGTTCACGATGCTCGAATTTTACCAGGCGTACGCGGATTATGAGGAGATGATGGGCGTCGTGGAGGCTCTGGTGGAACGAGCAGCAATGACCGTTCGTGCGTCCTCGCAGTTCGCGGACCGCGTTCCGTTGCTCACGCCGCCTTTCACCAGACTCCAGTGGGTGACTGCTCTGGACGATGCTCTGGGAGGGGGAGGCGCAACGAGCGCGCTGGCTCTGGATGACGGCGCGCTCCGGAACACCGCTGAACGAGTGGGTGTTCAAGATGTTGCCAGGTTGAGTCGTGGAAAGCTGCTCGACGAGATATTCCAGACGCTCGTGGAATCGAAAATCCAGTCTCCGACCTTTGTCATGGACTACCCAAAGGAGATATCCCCACTCGCCAAACCTAAGCGCGGTAATCCGGCCCTGGCGGAACGCTTCGAGTTGTTCGCCGGGGGCCGTGAGCTCGCGAACGCTTTCAGCGAGCTCAACGATCCCATCGAGCAGCGCGAGAGGCTCGAGGCCCAAGCGCGCCAGAAGGCGGCGGGCGACGAAGAAGCGGCCATCGTGGACGAGGACTATCTTCGCGCCATGGAATACGGCATGCCCCCGATGGGCGGCGTCGGCGTCGGTATCGACCGGCTCTTCATGCACCTGACCGGATCGGCCAATATTCGCGATGTGATACTTTTTCCAACGATGCGTCCTGAATGAACCGGCTCGAGCTTGGAATCGCGTGGAGGTATCTGCGAAGCCGCAGCGCATCGCGGCTCCTGTCGTTCATCAGTGTCATCGCCATCGGCGGTGTGCTCGTGGGCGTCAGCGCGCTCATCGTCATCATGGGCGTGATGAACGGCCTCCAGCATGATCTTCGGGAGAAGATTCTCGTGGGAAGCCCCGATGTGAGGGTTCTGACCTTCGGCGACGACCTGAAGATGCCGGCTTGGCGTTCGACGCTTGAGAGAGTGCGAACCACGCCTGGAGTGGTCGCAGCCTCGCCGTTCGTCAGCGCACAGGCGGGCGTAAGCGCGGGACACGACTACGGTGAGGGGGCGATGGTAGTGGGCATCGAACCTCCGGGTCGAGGACTATCTGATACGTCCGCCGTCACAGCGATAAGGCGGCACGCGGTGGGTGGCGATTTTCGCTTCGCAAGCTCCGACGGTCGTGTCCGCGGCGTGGTGCTCGGCAAAAGGTTGGCTGAACGCCTCAACGTGTATCCCGGCGATTCCGTAACGATGGTGGCGTTCGCCGGCCTGAGGTTCAATCCCGCGGTCGGTGGTTACGTGCCACGGCTGGACAGGTACGAGGTTACCGGCCTCTTCGAGACTGGCATGTACGAGTACGACAATTCCTACATCTACATGGCGCTTCGCACCGCTCAGGAATTCGCCGGGCTGGATACGGCGGTCACGGGGATAGAGGCGCGCACGGTCGACAGGTGGGTTGCGCCCGACGTTGCCGCGGCCCTGGGAACCGCGCTGGGTTTTCCGTACCGCGTCCTTGACTGGCAGCAGCAGAATTCATCGCTTTTCCAGGCGCTCAAGCTCGAAAAGCTTGGCATGGGTATCATCCTGCTTCTCATCGTGGTCGTGGCAGCGTTCAACATCGTCAGCACGCTCACGATGGTCGTCAAGGACAAGACCAGGGAGATCGGCATTCTCAAGACCATGGGGATGACGGCCAGGTCGATCCGGCGAATATTTTTCACGCAGGGCGTAGTCATTGGCGTGGTCGGTACCGGACTCGGTGTCATTACCGGCATCGCCGTCGCCATTGCTCTGGACAAGGGCAGGTTCATCTCCCTCGATCCCCAGGTGTATTTCATCGATCATTTGCCCGTGATGTTGGACCCGCTCGACGTGGCGTTCATCGTTGTCGCCAGTCTGGCGATAGCGGCGCTGGCAACGCTGTATCCGTCGGTGCAGGCGTCGCGACTGTATCCCGTGGAGGCGATCCGGCACGAATGATGGTCATCGAGGCGCGCGATCTCGCGAAGTCGTACACCGGCGGCGACGGCGGAATCATCCATGTACTGGATGGCGTCAGCCTGGACGTGCGCCGCGGTGAGATGGTGGCGGTTGTCGGAGCAAGCGGTGCAGGGAAGAGCACATTGCTTCATCTGCTCGGCGCGCTGGACCTTCCGTCGCGAGGCTACGTGGTGCTTGCTGGCCAACCCCTGAACGGGTTGGACGAAGCTCGACTTTCAACTCTGAGGAATCGAACCGTCGGTTTCGTTTTCCAGTTTCATCATCTTCTGCGCGAGTTTTCGGCCCTGGAGAATGTCATGATGCCGCTTCGAATCGGCGGCATGGCGGCTCCAGCCGCTCGCTCGCGAGCCGAAGAGCTTCTGTCTCAGGTGGGCTTGAGCGGGCGCATGTCGCATAGGCCCGGCGAGTTGTCGGGTGGCGAACAGCAGAGAACCGCGGTTGCACGTGCCCTGGCGGCTGATCCAGCCGTCCTTCTAGCGGACGAGCCTTCCGGCAACCTCGATCATGGAAACGCCGAGCGGCTACATGACCTGTTCGCGCAACTCTCGCGCGATCTGGAGACCGCGATGGTTGTTGTGACGCACAACAGATCTCTGGCTTCGCGAGCCGATCGCGTCCTGTTGCTGGAGGACGGCCGGCTGCGCGAAACGGACGTCAGGGAGGCCGTGCCCTGATGATCTGCGACGTGTGCAAGGAGCGCGACGCCGTCGTGCAGCTCACGCAGGTGGCCGGGAGCGCGCCGACAACACTTCATCTTTGCGAGAAGTGCGCGGCGGAGCGCGGGATCGAAACGACCATCAGCATGGCCAAGTATCCGCTGGACTTCATCCAGGCGGTTCAGAAGCAGCTTCCCGCCACGCCGGCGGACCTGCGCTGCGATTTCTGTCAGGCTACGCTGAGTGATTTTCGCTCGTCGGGCCGCCTCGGGTGCGCGCGCTGTTATACGGCCTTCGAGGCGAGTCTTCGCGATCTACTGCGTCGAGTACAGGGAAACTCGAAGCACATTGGAAAGCGCTACCTTGCCCCGGAACCTGTGCTCGCACCCGAGGCCAGCATGCTCTTCGAGTTGCGCGAGAGACTCCGGCGTGCAATCGCGGAGGAACACTTCGAACAGGCAGCCAAGCTTCGCGACCAGATCAAGGTGATGGAATGAGCATCGACCTTTCGATGCTACCGGACGGGGGCGTGAGCTGGTTGGATGCATCCGGCGATCATTCCGGAATTGTGTTGTCCACTAGGATCCGCCTCGCGCGAAACCTTGAGGGCTTCGCCTTCGCCGCGCGGGCCAGAGAGGGGGAGCGGCTACGGATACTATCGCGGATCAGGGAAGCGGTCGGCCTTTCACGCAGCATGGGTAACAGTGTGCTCGTGCGGATCGATGAGCTGCCGCAGGAGGAAAGGCTCCTGCTCCACGAGCGCCATCTGGTCAGCAAGGAACTTGCTGGTCTGGATCCGCAGCATCCGGTGCGCAGCGGTGCCGGCGTGTATCTCGGGGACGGTATAGGCGTCATGATAAATGAGGAAGACCACATGCGGCTTCAGGCGCTGCGGTCAGGGTTCGACCTGGCCGCTGCGTACGCGGCTGCGGAACGCGTGGATTCCGAGCTGGGAAGAAGCGTTCCGTACGCGTTTCACTCCGAGTTCGGTTTCCTTACCTCGTGCCCGACGAACACCGGCACGGGTATGCGGGCTTCCGTTCTCATTCACCTCCCAGGCTTGGTTTTAACGAAGGAGATCGGCAAGGTGCTCGCAGGTTTGCAGCAGATGGGTCTGACCTACAGGGGCCTGTACGGAGAAGGGAGTGAGGTTGTAGGAAACTTTTTTCAGTTGTCGAATCAGACGACCCTGGGCCGTTCGGAAGAAGACCTTCTGGATCATCTGATGCAAGTGGTTCGTCACGTGATAGAACGCGAAGAAGAAGCCAGACGTGTGTTGTTGAGGGATGCCGGTTATATTATTGAAGACAAGCTCTGGCGAGCCTACGGCACGCTTCGGTACGCACGCAACCTCACGTTCGAGGAAGCGATGAACTACCTCAGCGGCGTCCGGTTGGCAGTGGGGTTGAAACTGATCACTGGTCTGAGTGTATATACTCTCAACAAGCTCCTGATCTTTTCGCAATCTGCACACCTGGCGTACGCCGAGGGGCGTTCACTTTCGGAGAGCGAAACGTTGGTGATACGTGCAAGGTATGTGCGTCAGGCCCTGACTGAAGAAGCCGAATCAAACGGGTGACGGGCGGGTGGTGCTCGAACTGAGGGACCTATGAACGGCTACAACTTCACGGAACGTGTGAGGAAGGTTCTGGCGATGGCCCGCGAGGAAGCGGCCCGTCTGCACCACGAATACGTCGGCACGGAGCACATTCTGCTCGGGCTCATCCGCGAAGGAGAGGGAGTGGCTGCCGCCGTTCTGCAGAACCTGAGCGTGGATCTGGAAGAGATCCAGCAGAAGATCGAGGAGACGGTGAAGAAGGGAAAGGCGGCTCTGGCCACCGGTCCCGATCTCCCCTATACATCACGCGCCAAGAAAGTGCTCGAGCTGGCGATGAGTGAAGCTCGCGAGCTGAACCACAGTTACGTGGGCACCGAGCATCTCTTGCTTGGCCTGCTTCGGGAAGAGAAGGGCATTGCCGCGCAGGTGCTGACGGATACAGGCGTCAACCTGGATGCAGCTCGCACCGAGACGCTGCGCTTGCTCGGCACCGATGCGCCTCAGAGCGGAGGCACGGGCACGGCGCAGTCAGGGACGCAGCCGCAGCCTTCGACACAGAAGGGTGAAAAGAAGTCCAAGACTCCGGCGCTCGATCACTTCTGCCGCGATCTCACTCAGCTGGCCGGTGAGGGACAGCTGGATCCGACTATCGGACGTGCCAAGGAGATTCAACGCGTCATGGAAGTGCTCACGCGACGCAAGAAGAACAATCCCGTTCTGATCGGCGAGCCCGGCGTCGGCAAGACCGCCATCGTCGAAGGGTTGGCGCAGCTCATAGCCAATGGCGAATGCCCTGAGTCGCTACGCGATAACCGCGTTCTCGCGCTCGATATGGCCGCAGTGATTGCCGGCACGAAATATCGCGGACAATTCGAGGAACGCCTCAAAGCCGTGATGAACGAGATCGCCCAGAACAAGAATGTCGTCCTGTTCATCGACGAGCTCCACACGCTCGTAGGCGCGGGAGCGGCTGAGGGCGCCATAGACGCGAGCAATATGCTCAAGCCGGCGCTGGCTCGCGGAGAGCTCCAATGCGTCGGCGCCTCTACTCTGAACGAGTACCGCAAGTACATCGAGAAGGATGGCGCCCTCGAGCGCCGCTTTCAGACCGTGATTGTCGATCCCCCGACGGTGGAAGAAACTGTCGAGATTCTGCGCGGCTTGAGGAAGAAGTACGAGGATCATCACCATGTCACGATTCCGGACTCCACGCTCGTCGTGGCATCGAAGCTCTCGGAGCGCTATATCACGGACCGATTCCTTCCGGACAAGGCCATCGATGTCATCGACGAGGCCGGCGCGCGCGCCCGTCTGGCCGCCCAGGCGCCCCCGCCGGAGGTGGCTGAGCTCAAGCACCAGCTCGAGGACGTGATTTCCGAGAAGGAAGCAGCGGTGCGCGATCAGAACTTCGAGCGCGCAGCCTCCTTGCGCGATCGCGAGCGTGAGTTGCAGATCGAGATCCGCAGAAAGCACGAAGAGTGGGAAAAGCACCGCCAGTCATTCCGGCCGGCACTGGGCGAAGAGGAGATCGCCTTCATCGTCAGTCGCTGGACCGGCATTCCGGTTACGAGGCTCCAGGAGGCCGAAAGCTCGCGCCTCATGCGCATGGAAGCCGAGTTGCACGAATCAGTAGTCGGGCAGGACGAGGCGATCAGGGCGCTTTCCCGCTCCATTCGCAGAAGCCGGGCCGGACTCAAGGATCCCAACCGGCCGATTGGATCGTTCATCTTCAGCGGCCCGACGGGTGTCGGCAAGACTGAGTTAGCCCGGGCGCTCGCGAAATTCCTCTTCGCTGATCCCTCCGCGCTTATTCGCGTGGACATGAGCGAGTACATGGAGAAGTTCTCGGTATCTCGCCTGATCGGCGCGCCCCCAGGTTACGTAGGGTACGAGGATTCGGGCACTCTCACCAAGGCCGTGCGGCGAAAGCCCTACAGCGTGGTGCTCCTGGATGAGATCGAAAAAGCACATCCCGATGTGTTCAACATACTGCTACAGGTTCTCGATGAGGGCCACCTTACTGACAACTACGGCCGCGTCATCGACTTCAAGAATACGGTCGTTATAATGACGTCGAACGTCGGGGCTCGCGACATCACCAAGAACAAGGGTCTGGGTTTCGCGGTGCCGGACGACCGCGCCAACTTCGACCGCATTCAGGAAAAGGTGAAGGAAGAGATACAACGCGTGTTCAATCCCGAGTTCCTGAACCGTCTTGACGACACTATCGTGTTCCATCCTCTCACCCGCGAGCACATCGCGCAGATCGTCTCTATCCTGCTGCGGGACGTCCAGAAGCGCCTCTCCGACGAGGAGATCACGCTGAAGCTTACCGACGCCGGGAGCGAGTTCCTGAGCTCGCAGGGTTATGACGAGCATTTTGGAGCGCGGCCGCTCAAGCGCGCGATTCAGCGCTTCATCGAGGATCCTCTGTCCGAGAAGATACTCGTTGGTGAGTTTGCGAAGGGTGACGAGGTCGAAGTTGACGTCTCCCAGGATGGCACGAAACTGGAGTTTCGCGTACTCTCCAAGATCAGCTGACGCCCCGGCCGCAAGCCGTAACAGCCGGGTGGCCTGGACTGGGCCATCCGGCCGTTTCGCGTGTATACTTATGGCATGACAAGACTTGTTTTCTTCCTGGCGGTGCTGGGCTTTTTGGCGCGCCCTTCGCCTGCTCAGGAAGCGCCCGACCTTTGTGCCACGCCAGACTCCATAGCCATCCGAGGCGTGAGCCGCGTAAGCGACGCCTCCGTGCGCGCCGATCTCGGATTGACTCCAGGAGACACGATCAACTATCGCTCCATTCAGCGCGCGATCCAGTCGGTTTTCGCTTCGGGTGAGTTCAGCGACATCGTTCTTACGTGCGAGCCTGATCCCGCAACTTCCCGCGCCTTACTCGTGGTCAGCGTGGTGGAACGCCCAATCCTTGGTGACGTTGCCGTAACGGGCGCGAACGCGATCCCCGACCGCACGGTTCGCGATCGAGTCGACATTCTGATCGGGCGCCCGATCGATCCGGCGCAGGTTGCACGCATTGTCCAGAGAATCGACTCGCTATATGAGAGCGAGGGTTACTTTCTGGCCCGCGTTCGCGCAGAAACGACTCTCGTCAACGACAAGCACAAGCTCACTTTTCACGTCGAAGAGGGACGCAGGCTCGCGGTCGCAGGAGTGGGCTTCGAAGGCAACGCCATGATCGCGGACAAGGATATCGTAGGCGAGATGAAGACGAAGCCGGAGGGGTTCTGGTGGTTCCGTCGAGGCGAGTTCGATGAAGACAAGTACGCGGCAGATCTGGGCGACAACATCCCCAAGCTTTATCTCGGTCGCGGTTACGTCGATTTCCAGATTCTGTCCGACACTCTGATTGTGGACCCGAACCGTGGCAAGGCACTCATCCGCATAGACGTGGAGGAGGGAAAGCGCTACCGCGTCGGGACATTCGAGGTGGTGGGGAACAGACGGTTCTCAACAGAAGAGATCGGTCGCTTCTTTCCTTTCTCATCGACGGATCCCTCCATCACGGACCGTCTGAAAGGGATTCTTCGCCGCAACGACGACAAGGTTTATTTCAACCAGAGCGAGTGGGAGGAGGCAACGGGGCGCCTGCGCACCGCGTACAGCAACGAAGGCTACATTGGCGCCACCGTTCGCCCGGTGGTGGAGCGCGTTGAATCCGATTCCGTGCCGATCGTGAATCTGCGCTGGGATATCGATGAGAAAACGCCCTCCACCGTCAACAGGATTGAGATCGTAGGCAATGATTACACCACCGAGGCCTGCATTCGCGACCAGCTGGTGATCTTGCCGGGAGACGTCTTCAACCAGGACCGCCTCGTCCGGAGCTGGCAGAGCATCTCCAATCTCGGGTTTTTTGAGACTCCCATGACCCCTCCGGATGTGCGGCCGACCAACGACAAGGGTGATGTGGACATAGTGTTTCGCGTCAAGGAAAAGAAAACCGGGAACGTCGGCTTCGGGGCGTCTGTTGGCCAGGGCACCGGCGTTGGCGGCTTCCTCAGTCTCGATCAGCCGAACCTCTTCGGCAAGTGCAAGCGCGTTTCCCTGCAATGGCAGTTCGGCCGTTACATCAACGATTTTCAGCTCAGCTACACGGATCCGGCCATTCGCAGATCACGCATCTCCGGCGTAGCCACAGCCTATCACACTCGCTCGAGATTCATCGTGGCCGATCTTGGGCGCAGCACTCGCACAGGCGGCTCCGTTCAGTTCGGATTCCCCGTGCCGCGGACGCTCTTCACCCGACTCTACGTTTCATACGGCGGCGAAGCCGTGAAGTACAGCGGTGGACTTTTTGCGCGCGACACCGGGGCGCTCAATTGCAACAACTGCTTCCGGTCCACCCTTGGGTTCACCGAGACCCGAGACACGCGAATCGATCTGCCTTTCGCCACCGCCGGAATGCTTCAGACCGCGAGCGCACAGTTCAACGGCGGTCCGCTCGGTGGAACGGCAAGCTTTCAGCGATACACGTCCGAGGTGCGAGCCTACGCTCCCCTTGGTCAGATCGGTGGCACCAAGCCAGGATCGCAGCCAGTGAAGTTCGTGCTGGGCCTCACGACGCGAGCCGGCGCGGTGTTCGGAGATGTTGGCCCGTTCTTCATCTCCCAGAGATTTGCTCTGGGTGGAACGCAGTACGGGGAGATGCTCAGAGGGTACGAGGAGTTCTCGGTGACGCCACTTGGGGTCGTCACCGGAACAGGAACTTCAACGGCCAGGCGCGAGTCGTTCGGAAGCGCGTTCTTCACGACGACGGCCGAGGTCGGCTTGCGGCTGAATCAGCAGTTCTATGCGAACATTTTCTATGACGCGGGTAACATCTGGGACCGGCCACGAGAGATGGATCCCACGCGTCTTTTCAGGGGAGCGGGCATCGGCGTTGCTCTCATCACGCCTCTAGGGCCGCTGGGGCTTGACTGGGCCTACGGCTTCGATCGTGTGGATGCTGAGGGCCGGCCGGATCCCCAGTGGCAACTGCACTTCAGGCTCGGCAATTTGTTCTAGGTAAGCCCATCAGCCGGCACCAGCGCCTACCGACCATCGTCATCACTACCTCACACGGAGCTCATATGCGTTCCATAGTTCGTTTATCGCTGATTGCCGCTGTGGCCGGCGCGGCTTCAACATCAAGCGTCACCGCTCAGGCGCCAACATCCAGCGGCAGAAGTTCCACGACACCCCGAATAGTGTATATCAGATCGCAGGAGATCATTGCTAGCGCTCCCGGCCGTGCTGAGGCCGAGGCGCAGTTCCAGCGTGAGATGACCGCCTACCGGCAGCAGATTCAACGTATGGGCGACTCGCTGAATGCCTTGGTGGCGGAGTACAACAAGCAGGAGGTCATCCTCAGCCCCGCCGCCAAGGAAAGCCGACAGAAGGAAGTTCGCGCGAAGGAAGAGCAGTTCCAGCAGCGCACGCAACAGCTCGAGCAGCAGGCACAGCAGCGCGAGGCAGAGCTCGTTCGCCCGATTATGGAACAGATCAACAGGATCATACAGACCATCCGTGCCGAGGAGGGCTACGCGATGGTCTTTGATGCCGGCTCCGCGTCTGGCGTGGTGGTTGCCGCAGACACGAGCCTGGACATCACGGCCAAGGTGATAGCGCGGCTCAAGACAGCAGGTCCCGCCGCAGCGCGAAAGGGCGAGGCGAAGCCCGCTGGTGCACCTGTGTCTCAGCCTTCCGGAGTGACCAGGCCGAAGACGCCGCCCGAGACACGTTGACCGGAGCCAGGCCACATCTCACCGCCCGCGACGTTGCTCGTCTTGTGGGCGGCACCCTTGTCGGTGAGGCCGACGCTGTTGTGGAGAGTGTTGCACCACTCGATCGCGCGAGATCCGGGGATCTGAGCATGCTTGCCGCCACGGGATACGTGGCGGCATTTGCTCGTTCCGGCGCGGGTGTGGTCCTGGTGTCTCCCGAGCTCGCTGACACTCCGGGAGCTCCGGCGTGCCGGATAGTGGTGGGCAGCCCTCACGAAGCCATGCTTCGGGTGCTGCCGGAGTTGTACCCCGAACCAGCCCCCGTGCCTGGTGTGCACCCGTCTGCAACCATCGGGCGGGGTGCCCGGTTTCCTAGCAATGCATCCCTGGGTGCGAACGTAGTTGTTGGCGCAGGGGCGGTAATCGGCGAGCGCGTTTGGGTCGGCCCGAATGTCACGGTGGGTGACGGCGTTTCAGTCGGCTCAGACTCCAGGATATATCCCTCCGTAATTCTCTACCCAGGCACACAGGTTGGCGAACGCGCACGTATTCACGGGGGTGCGTGCCTCGGCAGCGATGGTTTCGGTTACGTCTTCGCCGACGGAGCTCACCAGAAGATGCCACACGTCGGACGGTGCATTATTGAGAACGATGTCGAGATTGGTGCGAATACGACAGTCGACCGCGGAAGTATGGACGATACGGTGATCGGTGCTGGAACCAAGATCGACAACCTCGTGCAGATAGCGCACAACGTTCGAATCGGGCGACTGTGTCTGATAATGTCCCAGGTTGGAATAGCTGGTTCCGCGATGATAGGGGACGGGTGCATTCTCGCGGGACAGGCGGGCCTGGGGGGCCACATAACCATTGGTGCGGGTGCCCGCATCGCGGCTCAGTCAGGGGTGTTTGGAAATGTTCCACCGGGTGAGACGTGGTCTGGCTATCCGGCGCGGCCGCACAAAGAGGCGTTGCGTGCCCAGGCCGCCCTATTCAAGCTTTCCGGAATGATGCGAAAGTTGGAGCGCTTGGTGGACGGCAGCGAGTGACGCGCAGAAACTCCATTGCGGAAGCAGTGTCGCTCGAGGGAGTCGGCCTGCACCTGGGACGGCCCTGCCGAGTGACCTTCCTGCCTGCAGACAGCGGCCGCGGAATACGCTTCAGGCGTACGGACCTGGAGGGAGCTCCCGAGATTCCGGCGCTTGCGGAGGTCGCCGTCCTGAGCGAGCGTCGCACTCAACTGGGTGTAGGGGAGCACGCTCTCCACACCGTCGAGCATCTGCTTGCCGCGGTTGCGGGCCAGGAGATCGATGATATCACGATCGAGATGTCGGCGCCGGAGCCGCCAATCCTGGACGGCAGTGCGAAACCCTACTTTGATGCTCTGAGCCGCGCGGGCATTGCAGAGCGGGCCGGTAGCGTGCAGTATCTCGACGTACAGGACACGCTGCGGGTGGCGGACGGGGAGTCAGTTTACGAGGCGGCGCCTGCAACCGAATTGAGATTGCGCGTGGTCATCGACTTTGCTCATCCGATGATCGGACGACAATCTGGCGACTACGCCGTCGATCGTGAGACGTTCGGCCGGGAGCTGGCGGGCGCACGCACATTTGGGTTCGTGCACGAAGTAGAGACTCTGCGCGCGAAGGGCCTGATCCGTGGTGCGTCCACGCAGAACGCGGTCGTGCTGGATGACATCGGTCTGGTGGACACTCAGCTGCGATGGCCAGACGAGTTTGTACGTCATAAGGCGCTTGACTGTATCGGAGATCTTGCGCTTGCCGGAAAACGCGTCCGGGCGCGCATCACCGCTACCAAGCCAAGTCATCGCGGAACGTTGATCCTCGTTAGGGAGTTGACGAAAATGGCCGTCAGAGAGAAGCGGATGCTGGGTATCGAAGAGATCATGAAGGTGTTGCCGCACCGTTATCCTTTTCTGCTCGTAGACCGGATCATCGAGATCGAGGAGAAAAAGAGGATAGTCGGACTGAAGAACGTCACGATCAACGAGCCGTTCTTTCAGGGCCATTTTCCTGGACATCCGATAATGCCGGGCGTTCTCATCATCGAGGCGATGGCGCAGGTGGGCGGCATGTTGCTCATGGGAGCGATAGACGACCCGAACAGCAAGGTCGTCTATTTCATGTCGCTGGATAACGTAAAGTTCAGGCGGCCGGTAAAGCCCGGCGATCAGATTCGGTTCGAGCTGGAGATTCAGCAGATCCGCGGTCGCATCTGCAAGATGCGTGGCGTGGGCAAGGTCGACGGTGAGATAGTAGCCGAGGCCGACATGGCGGCCATGATTCGCGATAGATGAGTGCAATCGTACATCCCACTGCGCTGGTCGATCGTGGAGCCGAGCTCGGCTCGAACGTGACCATCGGGCCGCACGCCTATGTGGGAGAAGATTGTGTGGTTTCGGATGGATGTGAGATCGCGATGCGAGCGGTGTTGCAGCGCCACGTGCGTCTGGCGAGAAACGTCAGGGTGGGGATAGGCTCCATACTCGGTGGCGATCCCCAGGACCTCAAGTTCAAGGGAGAAGTGACCACGGTCGAAGTGGGCGAAAACACCATTATTCGCGAGTACACGACGATCAACCGCGGGACATCGGAGTCGCACAGGACGACGGTGGGGCAAGACAGCTTCATCATGTCCTATGTCCACCTCGCGCACGATTGTCACGTCGGCGACGGTGTGATACTGGCGAACGGTGTTCAGCTGGCCGGTCACGTGACTATCGAGGCTCGAGCGATCATTTCAGGGCTTACAGCGGTACATCAATTCGTGAAGATAGGCATGCACTGCTTTGTGGGAGGGTGCTCGCGTGTTGCGAAGGACGTTCCGCCATTCCTGAAGGCCGTGGGCAATCCCGTGAAGCTCTACGGTCTGAACGCCGTGGGTCTTCAGCGAAGCGGCTTCGATGCCGACGTGATTCGGGAGCTCAAGCGGGCGTATCGGCTCTTCTTTCGTTCGGAGCTGAATGTGTCACAGGCGCTTTCCCGGGCCGAATCCGAACTCGAGATGTTCCCCGAGGTGCGGCATTTCCTGGAGTTCGTCGACAAGAGCGGTCGCGGAGTGGTGATCTGACACGAAACGAAGTGCAGGGAAGGTATTCGCCTCTCAGGCTCGGGGTGATCGGCGCCGGCAGTCTGGGTTTCCATCATGTACGGATACTGCGTGAGCTTCCCGGAGTCGAGTTCGTTGGCTTTCACGAGCTGCGTCCGGAGCGGGCGGCGCAGGTGGCGGCCGAGCTCGAGGTTCGCGCGTTCGACTCCGCAGATGCTCTGCTGGACGCGACAGACGCTCTTACGATCGCCGTACCGACGCTGGCGCATTACAGCGTGGCGAAGACTGCTCTCGAGCGCGGAAGGCACGTACTGATCGAGAAGCCGCTCGCGTCGAATCTCGAGGAAGCCGACCAGTTGCTCGAGATCGCGCACCGGATGGGGGCGCTGATTCAGACCGGGCACGTGGAACGCTTCAATCGCGCGATCCGGGCCGCGGTCAAGCATATCGACTGCCCGCGCTTTATCGAGAGTAACAGGCTCGCTCCGTTCAATCCACGCGGGTCCGATGTCACGGTGGTGCTGGACCTCATGATACACGACCTCGATCTGGTCGGGAACCTGGTCGGAGGTCACGTGGTTGAGCTCTCTGCCGTGGGTGTTCCGGTGCTCACACCGTCGGTGGACATCGCCAACGCCCGGCTCGTATTTGACTCGGGTGTTATCGCGAACATCACGGCAAGTCGTGTCTCCCGCGAGCGGATGCGCAAGATTCGAATCTTTCAGCGAAGCGGTTACTTCTCGCTGGATCTGGCTGCAGGAACGGGCGAATACTATCGAATGCGGCGCGACCTCGATCTGAACGAGCTGGTGAAGGCACCGCAGGAACTGGACTCCTTCGTGGAGAGGGTGCCGCTCGAGGCCGAAGAGGGTGAGCCTCTACGCCTGGAATTCACCAGCTTTGTGGCCGCTGTGCAGGGGCGGGAACAGGTGAGCGTCTCCGGAGAAGACGGCAGGGAGGCGCTGGCTGTCGCGCTTCGGATCGCGAGCGAGATCGAACGTACGCTGCCGAGCCTGAGTGGAACAGGATCGATATGGCCGGGCCGGAAAGAAGCCGCCGCGGAAGGTTTCGGTGCGTGAGGTTCTGTTTTTTGCCGGTGAGACTTCCGGCGACCTCCACGCTTCAGGTGTAGCCGCAGAGCTCGCCCGCCGATCGCCCGCCCTCCCAATGGCCGGTGTGGGTGGTGACCGCATGGAGGCCGCTGGGGTTCGCCTGGTCGAACGCGCGGAAAGTCTGGCAGTGATGGGTTTTCTCGAAGTGCTGCGTCACGTCCCAAGGCATTCTTTCTTGCTCTCAACGCTGCGGCGGCGCCTGCAGAGCGGGCGGGTCGGGCTGCTGGTGGTGGTGGACTATCCCGGCTTCAACATGAAGCTCGCCTCGGTGGCGCACGCGGCGGGCGTGCCAGTTCTCTACTACATCACACCGCAGGTTTGGGCTTGGGGAGCGGCAAGACTGGGGAAGTTGGCGCGAACTGTAACGCGGGCAGCAGTTATTCTGCCGTTCGAGGAAGCGCTCCTGCGTTCGCACGGCATCGATGCGACCTTTGTCGGACACCCGTTGCTCGATCGCACGGCTTCCTTGCCCAGCCGGTCTGAGGCGCGACATGACCTGGGATTACCACCCGAGGTGCCCGTGCTCGCGCTGTTTCCAGGAAGTCGTTCCCAGGAAATCGTGCGGCATCTCGACCTGTTCATCGCGACTGCGCGTATCCTCGAGCAGCGCTTTCCTCGCCTCGAGGTCGTCGTCAGCCTCGCGCCAGGAATAGACGTGGACCCCGAGCGATGCCCGTACCGGCTTGTTCGCTCAGCCTCGTTTCCGGTCTTGCGCGCAGCGGACGCCGCGCTGTGCAAGAGCGGCACCTCGACTCTGGAAGCCGCTGTGTGCGGCTGTCCGCTGGCCATCGGTTATCGCACCAGCGCCTGGACGTATGCTATCGCTCGGCGTGTGGTGAAAATTCCATTCATAGGTCTGGTAAACGTCGTTGCGGAGCGGCAGATCGCACCCGAATTCGTACAGGAGAATCTGGCGCCGCACGACGTTGCGAACGCGTTACAACCTCTTCTGACCCGTGGCAGCGTTCAGCGCGTGGCGATGGAGGCCGCCTTCGATCAGGTTCGAGCGAAGCTGGGCACACCCGGTGCCGCCGGAAGAGTCGCGGAGATCGCTCTGCAACTGCTTCGATGACTCCGGACGAGCGGGCTCGGCGCCTGGAACGCAGGCTTCAATGGCTCGTTCCGCTGGGCACATTGATGCTACGCTTGCTCGCCCGTACCTGGCGGGTTCGCGAAGTGAACGTCGGACCTTTCAACCAGCTCCGAGCCAGTAGAAAGCCCGTCATCTTCATACTCTGGCACGGGCACCTTCTCCCACTAGTCTGGCACCACAGGCGCCAGAATATCACTCTTCTTGTAAGCGAACATGGGGACGGCGAACTGATCGCGCGGGTTGCGGCTCGCCTTGGATATCACGCGGTCCGCGGCTCAACGACGCGTGGCGCTGAGCGTGCGCTTCTCGGAATGATCAGAGTAGCTGAGGGTGGAGGCGACCTCGCGTTCACGCCGGACGGCCCGCGCGGTCCTGCTGAGTCGTTTGCGCCGGGGGCGCTGGTGGTTGCCCAGAGGTCTGGCGCTACGCTTGTACCGATCGCGGCCGGAGCACGGCGGTGCTGGCATCTCCGTAGCTGGGACAGCTTCAGGATTCCGAAGCCATTTGCAACGGTGACGGTAGCGTACGGCGATCCGATAGTCATACAGGGCGGCTCCGCGCGTGAAGCGGCCGAGAAGGCACCGTTCTGCCAGGCTACACTGCGCGCCGTGGCAGCAGTAGCAAATGGCAGGTAACGCGCATCGCGTCAAAAGGGGCACGTTGCCGAGGCTCTTCTCACTGCAGAGAGTATGGTGGGGCGAAGGCCCACAAGACCGTGCGATCCGACTCGCACTACTGCCTCTGTCGCTGGCATATCGGGGCGCTATTAGCCTCCGCAATGGAATGTATGACCGCGGCCTGCTTCGCAGTCACGCTCCAGCTCTGCCTGCAATCAGCGTCGGCAATCTGAGCTCCGGCGGAACGGGCAAGACTCCCATCGCCGCATGGATCGCGAGCGAGCTTTCCGCACGTGGAGCACATCCAGCGATAGTGACTCGGGGCTACGGCGAAGACGAGCCCTTCGTCCATCAGATCCTGAATCCCACGGTTCCGGTCGTGGTCGATCCCGATCGTCTGGCTGGGATAGCGAGCGCGGCGGCCATTGGTGCCGACATTGCGGTTCTGGATGATGCGTTTCAGCACCGCCGCGTCAAGCGAGAGGCGGATGTCGTTCTGCTGAGCGCCGATCGCTGGCCGAAAGAATGGCGGGCCTTGCCGGCGGGACCATGGCGGGAGCCGCTGGAAGCGCTTCGCCGTGCTTCCCTTGCAATCGTAGTGCGCAAAGCGGTGACTCTTGGCCAGGCGCGCGAAGTAGTCGATTTTCTGCAGCGGACGGTTCCGAACTTGCGAGTAGCCGTTGCCCATCTGGGCTTGGGATCTTTGCGCGAGTGGGGAGGCAATGCCGTTCGGACATTGGCTTCCTTGCGCGGCGTCAACCTGCTCGCGATATCGGCGATCGGCGATCCCGAATCTTTCATCGATCAGCTACGGGTGCTCGGCACCGATGTGAGACCCGAGAACTTTCCGGATCATTTCGCTTTCACTCGTGCCGAAGCAGATCGCCTTGCCTCAGCCTTGGAGCAGCATCAGCTGCCTGTATGCACTCTGAAGGACGCCGTCAAGCTTGGGCCGTTGTGGCCTCGCGAAGCGCCGTCGTTGTGGTATGTTTCTCAGCACGTCGCGATCGAGGAAGGCATGCGCGCGCTGGAAGTCGCGTTTGAATCCGTACTCCAGGCCCGCTCCATCTCACTAATCGAAACCGGCCGCGCGCCGGCATAGCACATCAACATGCTCACAGACCTTCGACTTCCCACGCACAAGATCGTTCGCCCGGACAGGGAGCGGTTTCTGAACGAAGTGAACCCGTTTGAGGCAATGATGTCCCGCTTCGACAGGGCTGCGGAACTACTCGATCTCGAACCGGGCCTGTACAAGATACTGAGGCATGCGGAGAAACAGATAATCGTTTCGATTCCAGTGATGCTCGACAATGGAGACATCGAGGTATTCACCGGTTACAGAGTCCTTCACAACACCTCGCGCGGTCCAGGGAAGGGCGGCATCCGCTTCGACATGCAGGTGACACTGGATGAGGTGAAGGCGCTTGCAGCCTGGATGACGTGGAAATGCGCCGTGGTGAACATTCCGTTCGGCGGTGCAAAGGGAGGCGTCATATGCGATCCGCTCAAGCTTAGTGTCGGCGAGCTGGAGAGGCTCACCCGGCGTTACACTGCTGGAATCATCAACACTCTTGGACCTGACTCAGACGTGCCTGCTCCGGATGTGAACACGAACGAGCGGGTCATGGCGTGGGTGATGGATACGTATTCCATGCATGTTCGGCACACGGTCACCGCAGTCGTAACTGGCAAGCCGGTGGAGATGGGCGGATCGCTTGGCCGCCGGGAGGCTACAGGGCGCGGATGCATGACCGTGACAAAAGACGCACTGCGTCACCTGGGTATGCCCGTGGCGGGAACGACGGTCGCGGTACAGGGTTTCGGTAACGTCGGATCGGTGACCGCAGAGATGTTGGCACGGGAGGGCTGCAACGTGGTCGCCATCGGAGACCGGTCCGGGGGCGTCGTGAATGAGAAAGGAATCGACCTCGCAGCGGCGAGCGCTTGGGTGAAGGAGAGGCGCACCCTGGAAGGATATGACAAGGGCGATAGAATCTCGAACGACGATCTTCTCACGCTGGAGGTCGACGTCCTCGTGCCGGCGGCGCTCGAGAACGTGATCACGACGAAGAACGCCGGAGACATAAGAGCCAAGATCATCTGCGAGGGTGCGAATGGTCCGACCACGGCGTCCGCAGATGCGATTCTGGACGAGAAAGGAGTTTTCGTCATTCCTGACATACTCGCAAACGCCGGAGGAGTTACGGTTTCATACTTTGAGTGGGTGCAGGATCGCGGCGGATATTTCTGGACCGAAGACATTGTCAACGAACGCCTCATACAAATAATGACGAAAAGCTTTGCCGATGTCCTCGATCTCTCGAAGCGACACAGGGTGAACATGCGCACCGCGGCGTACATGCTGGCCATAAGCCGCGTCGCCACGGTCCACCGGCTACGCGGCGTCTATGCCTGATGCGGATCCTGATCGTCGCCGTTGGAAAGCCGCGCGATGCGGCGCTTGCAGAGGCTATTCACGAGTATGAGGTGCGCGCGGCACGCTACTGGTCCTTGCGTGTCGTGGAAGTCCGTGCGGAGTCCGCTCGCGGCCGATCATCCGAGGCAGTGAGGGAGCGCGAGAGCCAGCGGCTTCTCGATAGTGTGGCGGGCGCCAGGGTGGTCGCCTGTGAAGTGGACGGCAAGGCAATGCGCTCTGAGGAGTTCGCGGAATGGCTTAAGAAGGAGCGAGACCTATCGTCCCCGGACATCGCGTTTTTGATCGGTGGCGCTTCAGGACTCGGACCGGCGGCCCGGAAGGCGGCTCACGCGAGGCTCTCCCTTTCACCATGGACGCTGCAACACGAGATTGCGCGTCTGGTTCTCGCCGAACAGCTGTACCGCGCCGGTACGATCATCCGCGGGGAGCCGTACCACAAGTGAGCGACTGGTTCGAGGAATGGTTCGGCGAGGAGTATCTGGCGCTGTACGCGCATCGGGACGACGCGGACGCGCGAGCCGTTGCCGAACTCATTCACCGGCGTGTTCGATTGCCTGCGGGTTCGCCGGCTCTCGACCTGGCAAGCGGTGCGGGTCGCCATGCCCGCGCGTTTGGCGCACACTGGTGGACTGTGGGGCTCGATCTGTCGCCGGCTCTGCTTCGCGCCGCTCGGGGTGCGGACCATTCGGCTCCGCTGGTAAGGGGGGACATGCGCGAACTCCCCTTCCGGGCCTCCTCCTTTACGCTCGTTGTCAATCTTTTCACGAGCTTTGGATACTTTAGTGATGACTCGCAGCACGAGCGCGTCGTGGAAGAAGTTGGGCGAGTGACGCGGGCAGGCGGCGTCTTTGTACTCGACTACCTGAATGCGTCGTACGTACGGGACAATCTGGTTGCGCATGACGAACGCCGCGTCGGCTCGCGAGTCGTCGAACAGGAACGCTCCATTTCCGCGGATGGTCGCTACGTCTGCAAGACAATCCGGCTTTCCGACGAAGGACGGCAGTTTACGGAACGAGTCCGGCTATTCGAGCCGGCTGAGCTCGTGGACATGCTTGATCGATGTTGCTTTGACCTGTCAGAGATCCTTGGTGACCATTCGGGTTCGCCGCACAGCGGCCGATCGCCGAGGACGATCATGTTCGCGAAACGACGATGAGCGAGAGGCGCGTTTTCACCCAAGAGCTCAGCGGCTCGGCCCTGACGCGCGCCGCGCTCGAGGGGCGGCTGCCCGCGCATTGGTACAGTCAGCCACCGCGCACCGTGTCTGAGTGGACCAAGCACGCGAGCGCGGTGTGCCAAACGGGGAAACCGAATTGGACGCGAGATCTTCTACCTGCAATTGCACCGTCTGGCGCAGCAGCCGATCGCCTGGCGAAAAGTGCCGGGGGAAGCGGAATGGTGGTGACCACAGGCCAGCAGGCGGGACTGTTCGGTGGCCCCATCTACACATGGGCAAAGGCGCTCAGCGCACTCGCTCTCGCCGACGCGCTCGAGATGGCGACTGGAATTCCAGTGGCGCCCGTGTTCTGGGCTGCCACAGACGACGCTGATTTCGCCGAGGCAAGCACCACTCATGTGGCGGTTCCGGGAGGCGTCGAAACGCTTTCTCTGCATGTCGACCGGTCGCAGTATGACGGCGAGGCTATGCGTGACGTGCCGCTCGGCAACGTTAGTGAACTCTTGCATGGACTGGAGCGCGGAGCCGGATCGGTCGCGTATGCCGAGGCGCTGGAGGCTGCAAGGGCGAGCTACATGGCTGGCGCTACGGTTGGGATTGCTTACGTGACTCTGCTTCGACGAGTCCTCGAGCCGCTGGGTATATGTGTGCTGGACGCGGGTCATCCGGCTGTTCAGGCGGCGTCGCTCCCGCTTCTCTTGAAGGCACTTGACCGCGCAGCGGAGCTCGAGTCAGCGCTGAAAGAGCGCGAGAGGGAAATCCGGGAGACCGGTTTCGAACCACAGGTGACGACTGTCGACGGACTTTCGCTTGTCTTCGGCCGGTTGGATGGTGGCAGACGCCGCATACCCATCGTGCATGTGCGCGATGCCACTTCAGCTGCAACCAAGACCGACAGGCTGGGACCAAATGTCCTTCTTCGGCCGGTCGTCGAACGCATGGTCCTGCCCACCGCCGCCTATGTCGCCGGCCCCGGTGAAGTAGCCTACTTTGCCCAGGTGAGTGCCGTGGCAGCGGTTCTGAAACAGACGCCGCCACTGGCAATACCACGATGGTCAGGAATGATCGTGCCTGCCCACATAGGTCGAATCCTCGCCCGATACCGCATAGTGGCTGACGACCTGCGCGATGCACATGCAATAGAAACGCGGCTGGCTCGCGCACTGATGCCGGAGCGATTCCGCCAAGCGTTGGACCAGTTCCGCACCTATACCGATGAGTCCAGTCGCGACGTCGCCGGCGCGCTCAGAGCAATAAGTCCCCCAATTCTTCCTGAGACCGCGCTGGAGGGAACTCGTCTGGAGATCCTACGGCGTTTGGACCGGCTGGAACGGCGAGCTACCGCGGCCATCAAGCGGCGCGAGACCGAGATGATTCAGGACATCGCGACTGCCAGAGGCGTCGTGTATCCCTTCGGACACCAGCAGGAAAGGGTTCTCAATTTCATTCCGTTCCTTGCCAGGTACGGAACGGCCCTGTTGCGCGAGATGGTCGGCTGCGCTTCGGATCACGCTGCGAACGTGGTCGGCATCGAGTCCCCCACTTCGACGCTCGCTGCATCTGCCGGCCGGAGTGGGAGTGCGACGTCTCAAACCTCCGGTCGTTCCGGGCTTGACTGAAGCTCATCAGACCAGCGATCGGCACTCCGTCCGTGCCGCCAGCCTCGTGGCCGGCGGCATTTTCGTGAGTCGAATCATCGGATTCGTGCGCGATCGCGTGTTCGCACATTTCTTCGGCAACTCTGCCGAGGCAGACGCCTATGCGACCGCGATCAAGATCCCCAACATCCTGCGCAATCTTCTCGGGGAAGGAGCGCTATCCGCTTCCTTCATTCCCGTCTATAGCGCGGTTCTCGACAAGTCCGGCGGAGACGCGAAGGCGGCGCGCACTCTGGCGAACACTGTTCTCGCGCTGCTCCTAGTCGCGACCTCTCTTCTAACAATCGCCGGAATTCTGCTTGCGCCTGTCATTACCGCGGTGGTGGCCACGGGCTTCACCGATCCCGAACGCAGCCTCCTTACCACTAAGCTGATCCGGGTTCTGTTTCCCATGACGGGCATCATGGTTCTTTCGGGATGGTGCCTGGGTGTTCAGAACTCGCACCGCTTGTTCTTCAACGCCTACGCGAGTGCCGCGCTGTGGTCTGTCGCCCAGATCGTGCTACTGGTAGCCTGGGGGCCCCAAGCTGACAGTCTGGCGACTCTTGCGTGGTGGCTGTCGTGGGCGACGCTGGCAGGATCGCTGCTGCAGCTGGCGGCGCAGCTCCCGCAGGTTATCCCGCTGGTACGGCCGATCAGATTGAGACTCGATCTCTCGGCAGAGGGTGTGCGCGAAACGCTCAGAAATTTTTTGCCCGTCGTCACCGCGCTCGGCCTGTTCCAGGTCTCAAGCCTCATCGATGTTCAGATCGCGTCCTGGCTGCCCACCGGATCGATCGCGGCCCTGGGATATGCGACGCGCTTGTACATGGTCCCGCTGGCTCTGTTTGGCACGTCTATCGCCGCGGCGTCGCTTCCGGAGTTTTCACGCGAGTCCGCAGCCATCTCACATGAAGCGCTCCTGGAGCGCCTGCGGGCCGGTTGGCTCCGCATTCTCTTCTACATCATTCCCACGACCGTGGCTTTCGTTGCGTATGGTGATCTGATCGTCGGACTAATCTACAAGAGCGGCCGGTTCGGAACGGAAGAGCAGCAACTCGTGCACTGGATACTCGCGGCTTACGCGGTAGGGTTGGTGAGCTTCAGCTCGGTGAAGCTTGTAGCATCTGCATTCTATGCGATGCAGGACTATAGAACACCCCTGCGTGCGGCGCTGTGGAGCATCATTGCGAGCGCGGCGGGAGGCATCACCGTGGCGCTCGCTGCGCGTCAGTATGCTCTTGCCGCCGCGGGTCTGGCGCTCGCAACCGCCGCCGGATCGTATCTGAACCTGTTCTGGCTTACGCGCGGGCTGAGACAACGGTTGGGCGCACTTTACACCAGCACGATGCGTGCGGCGACTCTGCGAATTGCGGGCGCTACCTTGATCGCCGCCGTTGCGGCCATTCCTGTCCGTTGGCTGCTGCACGACCAAAACGTCATCGTGACCGCGGCGGGAACCTTGCCTGTCTTCGCCATTATATTCCTGGTGGCGGCGCACCACTGGGGGATCAACGAGGCAGGGAGGTGGTTGCGCCGGATCGGGCTCCCGCGAAGGGGAGGGGGAGGGGAAGGAAAGTAGCGCCGTTGCTCGGTCCCTAAGTTTCAGGTTTATCGGTACCGCTTCACTATACTGTCGCAACAAGATGACCGAGTCACG
Source organism: Gemmatimonadaceae bacterium (assembly GCA_046261975.1). Taxonomy (GTDB): domain Bacteria; phylum Gemmatimonadota; class Gemmatimonadetes; order Gemmatimonadales; family Gemmatimonadaceae; genus JBHENQ01. The sequence goes on from JBHENQ010000005.1 coordinate 30,394, forward strand.
CGCTACCCTTGACGTCAAGATTTCCAACCTGCCTGAGTCGGCCGGCGTATACCTGTGGAAGGACGCTTCCGGGCAGGTGCTCTACGTCGGCAAGGCTAAGCGTCTCAGGTCACGTGCGCGCAGCTATCTGGCGGGGGACCGCATAGACAATGTGAAAACGCAAGCGCTCATGCGGCACGTCATTGACATAGACACGATCGTCGTGCCAACCGAGGCGCACGCGCTCATCCTCGAGGCCAACCTCATCAAGGAGCATCATCCGCGGTTCAACATAGTTCTGCGCGATGACAAGTCCTATCCGTACATCAAGGTCACCGTGCAGGAGCCGTTTCCCCGAGTATTCGTGACGAGGCATCTCGTCGACGACGGCGCACGATACTTCGGACCTTATACCGACGTGGGAGTGATGCGCCGGTCCTTGAACGTCGTGAAACGGCTCTTCACGGTTCGATCATGCTCTTATGACATGCCCGCGGAGATGCCAGCGCGCCCGTGCCTGGATTATTACATCCAGCGCTGCAAGGCGCCCTGCATTCACGCCCAGACGATGGACGACTACCGTGCCATGATCGACGAAGTCGTGCTATTTCTCAGCGGCCGGCCCGAGGAAGTCACGCGCCGCGTGAGAGAAAGGATGGATCGGGCGGCTGCGGATCTCGACTTCGAGCGAGCTGCAGAGCTGCGAGATGCCTTGCGATATCTCGAGCAACTACAGGAACCCACTGTAGTGGTGACCGTCGACGAACACGACCGCGATGTGATCGGATACGCACGCGACGGCGACAGCGCTTGTGTGGTTGTGCTGCGGATCAGAAAGGGCAAACTCCTCGCGCGGGACAGTCGGTTTCTCGAGAACATCTCTGGCGAAGACGATTCCGCGGTCCTATCCGCTTTCCTGAGCCGATCCTATCTGACATCTGAAGAGCGTGCGCGCGAAGTGCTGGCACCATTCGACTTTGATGACCGAGAGTTGCTCGAAGCAGCGCTAGTGAACGCGCGGGTCTTGCTTCCGCTGCGAGGGCCAAGACGCGAGCTGGTGGATCTAGCCGAACAGAACGCCAGGCACCTGCTCGAGGAGTTCAAGCTTGCGTCGCTGGAGACCGATGAGCGGGCCGCAGATCCCGTTTACGAGCTGGGTCGCCAGTTGAGCCTCGAGCGAATCCCTCGCTCCATGGTATGCTTTGATATCTCGACTGCCCAGGGCACCGACACAGTCGGCTCGTGTGTGTGGTTTGAGAACGGGCGCCCGCGCCGATCAGAGTATCGCAAATTCAGGGTCAAGACAGTCGAAGGAACGGACGACTTCGCGTCCATGCGTGAGGTGGTAACGCGATACATGCAACGTCACGTGGAGAGCGGCAAGCCTCTGCCGGATCTGGTGGTTCTCGATGGCGGAAAGGGACAGCTCGCCGCGGCACGCTCAGCCCTCGACGCGCTCGGCCTTAGCCAGTTGGTGACAATCGGGCTTGCCAAGCGCGATGAGGAGATCTTCGCCGTTGGACGGAGCGAGCCTCTGAGGCTCCCAAGGCGCTCGAGCGCCCTGCGGCTGTTGCAGCGGCTGCGCGACGAAGCGCATCGATTGGCCGTGACGTACAACCGGAAGCGGCGTGCCATGCGTACGGTGACCTCCGAACTCCTCAAGGTGCCTGGCATAGGACCATCCAAGCGCCGACTGCTGCTCCGAAGCTTTGGAAGCTTACAGGGTGTTCGCGAAGCGAGCATCGCTGAAATTGCCGCTCTTCCTGGCTTCAGCGTCGCCAGTGCCCGCCGTATTCTGGAGCGGCTGAGCGAGAGCCCCCGGACAACGTCCAGCATGTTGCCTCCAGCCGCGCAATAGGCGTGACCGGGTGGACCCTCCATTGCTCCCGCTGTGCGCGCGTGGAGCCTAGCAACGCTAGAGCAACAGTGTGCGCCGACTGCGGCCAGCCATTCCTAGTGGCCTACGAAGACCTGCCGTTGTCGCGCGAGGCTTTGCTTCCCCGGTGGGACATGTGGCGCTATTCAGCCTTCCTTCCGCTTCTGCCGGGGGAACGACCGGTATCCCTGGGAGAAGGAGGGACGCCGCTTCTTGAGCTGCCTGGCCTCGCGCGCGAGATCGGCGTAAGACGACTTTGGGTGAAGGATGAGGGGCTGAATCCGACCGGCTCCTTCAAGGCTCGCGGCATGAGCGCCGCCGTGACGCGCGCTCACGCCATGGGCGTAGCCGGCCTCGTTGTGCCAACGGCCGGAAACGCCGGCGCCGCACTTGCCGCCTACGGCGCCGCCGCTGGTCTCCCCGTGCGTGTTTTCGCGCCTGATAGCACACCACGTTCCATTCTCGCAACCATTCGCTCCCTCGGCGCGGAGCTCGTCACCACACCAGGGCATATCGGCGATTGCGGAAAGGCTGCACGCGCTTTCGCCGCGGAATCAGGTTACTTTGATGTCTCCACGTTGCGCGAGCCCTATCGCATTGAAGGGAAGAAGACCATGGGTATCGAGCTCGCCGAACAGTTGGGGTGGCGCCTGCCCGGCGTCATCATCTACCCGACGGGCGGCGGTACGGGCCTGATCGGAATGTGGAAGGCATTCGGCGAGCTGCGGCAGAAAAAGTGGCTCGACCCCCAAGCACCATTGCCGCGCATGATCGTGGCTCAGGCCGAAGGTTGTGCTCCAATCGTGCGCGCTTTCTCCAGCGGCGAGGAGGCCGCCGCACCGTGGGCGAACCCGGAGACACATGCAAGCGGGCTCCGCGTTCCGGCCCCGTTGGGTGACAGACTCATCCTGCGAGCACTCCGTGAGAGCGATGGTTACGCCGCTTCAGCAAGTGAAGCTGAGATCCGGCGAAATACGGCTCGCCTCTCCCGGTGTTCAGGCATCGACACATCGCCCGAGGGTGGCTGCGCGCTCTCCGTGCTCGAGCAAACCGTGAAGCAGCGCTGGATAGACTCGACATCGGAGGTAGTGGTCTTCAACACTGGGAGCGGTGCAGGATATCGCTGCTAGGGGTCGTGCCGGCTACCTTTAGGCGATGCCAATCGCAATACTCGACGCGTTCAGCGGCATAGCTGGGGACATGACGCTTGGGGCGCTCGTCGATACGGGCCTGCCCCCGGAGTGGCTCACGACACTCCCGCAGCGACTACGACTGGAGGACGTCAGCGTTCGAGTGAGTAAGGTGAAACGCTGCGATATCGCCTGCACCAAGGTCGATTTCGAAATCCCGACGCAGCCTCACGGCCGGCACCTACATCACATCCTGGAGCTAATAGGTCGCGCCGAGATGCCCCCTACCGTTCGCTCGCGTGCAGAGGCAGCGTTCAGAGCGATAGTCGCTGCCGAAGGCGCGATCCACGATTTACCGATGGAGCGAGTCCACCTGCATGAAGTCGGTTCGGTGGATGCCATCCTGGATGTCGTGGGGGCCATGTGGGGGTTCGAGATTCTGGGTGTTTCAGCCGTCTTCTGCGGACCCATCGCTCTCGGTGACGGCTTCGTAAGCGCTGCTCACGGAGTGCTACCAGTGCCCGCGCCGGCAACACTCAAGCTTCTCGAGGGCCACGTGGTTAGAACCGGCCCTGAGGGCACTGGGGAGCTTGTAACACCAACCGGAGCGGCGCTGGTGCGCGTGCTCTCCCGAGGCCCACCGCCGACACGATACGTGCCAATACGTAGTGGCTTCGGTGCCGGGACGAAGGAGCTGCCCGGACGACCTAACGCCTTGCGCCTAATTCTGGCCGACGAGGCGCGCAGCGCAGTTAGCTCGGGCGATCATGGCGCGGGGCAGCCCGAGGTAGTCGAGGAACTAGTGGAGCTCCTCGTTGACGTGGACGACATGAACGGCGAGCACCTGGCCGCCGTCGCCGAAATGCTGAGAGAGGCCGGCGCCTTGGATGTCGTCTTGTTCCCCAGCCTCATGAAGAAAGGCCGTCCGGGTGTCCGGATCGAGGTGCTCGCGCGTCCGAGACAGGCGACAGCGCTGGAAGACCTGCTCCTGACGCAGAGCAGTTCTATCGGTGTGAGGCGGATCACGGTGGAGCGGCGAGCTCTTTCGCGCGAAACCGCTACAGTTCAGCTCCTAGGGCATGATGTTCGCATCAAGATTGTGACGCTGCCTGATGGAAAACGCGCCCCCAAGCCCGAGTTTGACGACATAGCTTCCATCGCAAAAGCAACCGGAAGGAGCGTACGTGAAGTGTCCGGATTGGCGCACAGGGTCGCGGAACGGGCTATGTCGCAGAGGGTAAGAGAGTAGATACCTTGCATCGATCAGAATCCAGCCAATCGAGCGCCTGCCGCGGCAGCGGCCAGGCGTTTAGATCCACAACCCGAGGAGGCACGCGATGAACCGTTGCCGGAATGCGGTCCTCTTTTCGTTCGCGATTTCTGCGTCGCTCTCGAGCGCCGCAGCCGCGCAAGGAAAGTGTGAACCGAATACCAGCAGTCCGTTCCAAGTAAACAGTGCGCGTATCTACATGATCAAGGCGCGCGAAGGGAAATTCAAGGACGAGCAGAAGAAGCAGGCGCGCGATGCGATCCGGGTTCTCACTGAGAAGTCGGACAAGATCGGCAATCAGCTGGGTAGGAATTACCTGCTTGCGCAGGCGTACCTCTGGTGGCTCGAGCAGCCTGACGTGAGTACAACGGTTCGCCGCGGTGACATCGGCTTCACCGAGAATGCGGGCGGTACGATCGACCTGTACGCCGCGCTCGACACGGCCATCAAGGCCGTGGAGACGGGCAATCCGGCGTGCAGGACGGACCCGCGGTTCATCGCCTACCGTCGTGCACCGTGGAGCAAGCAGATCAACGCCGCCCTGCCACTGATCAATTCGGGAGCGCTAGACTCGGCGAAAGTTCTGGTCCGCAATGCGAATACCTTGATGCCTGACGCCCCGTTGGGCGCCTACTACACTGCCATCATTGCGCAGAAGCAGAACGAGAACGATGCGGCTATTGAAGCATACAAGCGGGTGGTCGCGCTCAGCACGCCGGAGGCGATGGCCGCGGACTCCACGGTGAAGAAACTTCGCTCCGTGTCACTCTATAACTATGCCGCTCTGCTTCAGAACAGAGCCGATCAGCTTTCCGGGGAAGAAAAAAACGCCGCCCTCAGGGCGTCGGCCGAGCCATTGCAGACATACGTTCGAGAGTTCCCTGACGCCGAGAACATTGCGGCAGCACAGGCAGCGCTTGCGCGTGCTCTTGGGCAGGCCGGCGATACGGCTGCCGTAGCCCAGATCTACGCCGAGATGCTGTCCGATCCCAAGAAATTCACCGATATCCAGCTGTTCGAGGCCGGAACCAACGCATTTCGCGCCGGACGGCGGGATGAAGCCGCCAGACTGTTCGAATCGGGGCTGGCCCTCAATCCGTATTACCGCGACGGTCTTTTCAACCTCGCCAATACCTATCTGGCTACGCAGCAGTACGACAAGATGCTGCCGGTGACCAGAACTCTGGTCTCGGTGGACCCCAACAATCCTGACAATTGGCGCCTGCTTGCCGGAGCATACCAGGGACTTCAGAAACAGACAAAGGACAGCAAGCTGCAAAGGGCCTATGTCGACAGTGTCCTCAAGTTCCTCGAGAAGGAGAAAGGAGTCGCGGTAAAGCTCGCCTTCAAGCAGTTCCGGCACGATGGAGCGAAGCACAAGCTCACGGGAAGCGTGGAGAACGCATCCGCCACACCCGGCGAATACGTGATAAAGTTCGAGTTCCTGGACAAGAGCGGCAATGTAGTAGCTTCGGAAACTGCAACCGTATCGGTGCCGGCCAGATCGAAGAAGGAGTTTACGGTTGAGGTGGAGAAGGAGGGTATCGTCTCCTTCCGTTACGCTCCGATCGGGTAGGAACTGCCTCGCACCAAGCTTCAGCTGGACTGCTGGAACTGGTGGCTTGTATTGACTTCCGCCATGTGATCTCCTAAGTTACTTTATCTGATCGCTCGCGGTCTCCGGTCGTTGGAAGCCGGCCACAGAGGGGGGGATCACAGCAGTGATCCCCCCCGTTTTGCATTCTTGAGGCAATGATTAGGATCAGCCGGATTCTCCCAGACAGCGTGGCTCAGCAAATCGGAATGGTATCCGGAACCGAGCTTCTGTCGGTGAACGGCCGCGAGCTGGCCGATTTCCTCGACTGGGAGTTCCTGACCGCTGACGATGCACTCACGATCGAGGCCTGCCTGCCTGCGGGAGAGAGAATTGTCTACGACATCGAGCGTCCCGAAGGCGAGGTGATGGGCGTCGAGATTGAGCCGCCTACCATCCGGCGCTGCGCCAATCGTTGCGAGTTCTGTTTCATCGAGGGATTGCCCAAGGGGCTTCGTCGTACCCTCTATGTGAGGGATGACGACTATCGCCTCTCATTTGCCTACGGGAACTTCGCCACGCTCTCGAACCTCAAAGAGCGCGACGTCGAGCGAATTCTCGAGTATAGGCTCTCTCCTCTCTACGTGTCCGTGCACGCCACACCGTGGGAGGCGCGTAAGATCCTGCTGAACAATCCTCGAGTGCCCAATATTCTGGCACAGCTCGAGCGCTTGGCCGCCGGCGGCATTCAGTTCCACTGCCAGATGGTGATCGTTCCCGGTCTGAATGACGGGCTCGTGCTCGAGCAGTCGCTGTCCGATCTGTGGAATATGGGCGACGCGGTGATCTCCGTCGCTCTCGTGCCGGTGGGGCTAACACAGTTCTCTCACCTCTATACCGGGGCGCCCATGGATCGGGTGCACGCCTCGGCTATCCTGGAGCAAGTGGAACGCCGGGAAGCTCACGCCCGGGCGGAGCGCGGCGCGGCTTGGGTTTACGGTTCAGACGAGGTCTACCTACTGGCGGGACGCGAGCTACCGGCCGCCGATCATTACGATGATTTTCCGCAGATCGAGAACGGAGTAGGTGCCGTCGCGCACCTTCGCTCACGAGTTAGCGAGGGTCTCGCCTCGCTCCCCAGTCTCGGTGGCCAGCGAATCGGGGTAGTAACCGGCACTTCCATGGGACGCGTCGGCGGAATCATGGCCGACATCCTTGACCAGCTCGGTTGGGCTTCAGGTGCGCGCTTCGAGATGTTGGTGGCCGAGAATTCTCTCTTCGGCCCTACGACGACGACGGCTGGCTTGCTTACGGGGCCGGACATTCACCGCGTGCTTGCCACACGCGCGGACCTCGACATGGCCCTCATTCCTGCTGAGACCATCAACGATGATGGGCTGTTTCTGGACGGTACGGTTTTTTCGGTTCTGCAGAAGGAGCTGCCGGTAGCAGTGCACGCGTCTTACGATTTCTACGATGTGCTGAGCCGTGGGGAGACCGCTGTCGCAGCGGGCAAGGTCGAAGCGCTGTTGCAGCCATGAACGTTCCAGTCGTCGCGCTGATTGGGCGTCCGAATGTCGGCAAGTCCTCACTCTTCAATCGTCTGGTGGGCTCGTCCGCAGCCATAGTCAGCGATCTCGCCGGCACTACTCGTGACCGTCATTTCGGACGGGTCGAATGGAACGACCGTGCCTTCTGGCTGGTGGATACCGGCGGGCTGACCGATGACACGTCCATGCCGATGGAGGTGGAAATTCGGAAACAGGTCGAGCAGGCAATAGCTGAGGCAGACCTGCTCCTCTTGCTCGTGGACGCGAAGGAGGGTCTGCATCCACGGGACGTGCGCGTCGTGGAGATTCTGCGTCGCACCGCCAAGCCGTGGCTGCTCGTCGCCAACAAAGTCGACGACCCGCAGTCCAAGGATTTCTATGAGTTCTACAATCTCGGTGCGGGCGACCCAGTGCCGGTGTCGGCACAGAACGGCAAGAACTCGGGCGACCTGCTGGATGCGATCGTTTCACGCTTTCCGCAGGGCGTCACGGATCGAGAAGAGGCGCTGCGCATTGCGGTGGTAGGACGCCCAAACGTCGGCAAGTCTTCGCTCGTAAACCGGCTTCTGGGTGAGGAGCGCCTTGTGGTTTCCGGCCTGGCCGGCACCACGCGCGACGCGATCGACACCCCGATGATCTTTCATGGCCGAACACTCATTTTCATCGACACGGCCGGTCTGCGGCGTCAATCCAAGAACGCCGACGGAATCGAGTTCTATTCCTCACTGCGGACCGAGCGTGCGATCGAGCGCGCGGACATTTGCGTTCTACTGATCGATGCCGTGGATGGTCTTCACAATCAGGATCTCAGGATCGCTACGAAAGCATGGGATGCGGGTTGCGGTCTGATCGTAGTCGTCAACAAGTGGGACCTTCAGGAGAAGGATGACAAGACTGCCGCAAAGTTCGAAAAAGAAGCGAAGGAAAAGGCACCCTTCCTTCGCTTCGTGCCGTTCCTATTCGCATCCGCTAAGACGGGGCAGCGGGCTAGCAAGGTGCTCCACCTCATTCGTCAGGTAGAGGAAGAACGCACCAAGCGTATCTCGACTTCCAAGGTGAACGAACAGCTCGAGGCGCTAATAGCGCGGAGACAGCCACCTCAGGCGGCGGGCAGAGAGGTCAAGCTCCTGTATGCGACCCAGGTTGAAGTTGCCCCGCCGACGTTCGCTGTGTTCGGCAACCATCCCGAGCTGGTCGAAGAGCATTACGTCCGTTATCTGCACAACGGTTTCCGTGAAGCCTGGGGCTTCACGGGTAGCCCGCTTCGGATACTTCTGCGGAGACGGGCCGCATAAATGCACGCATTCCTAGCGATTGTTCTGTCGTACCTGCTGGGATCCATCCCTGCCGCGTACCTCGCCGGTAAGGTTTTCAAGGGGATAGATCTTCGCCAGCATGGCTCCAGAAGCCTTGGTGCCACCAACGTGTATCGTGTCATGGGATGGAAGCTAGCATTGCTTGTCTTCGTGTTCGACGCCGCCAAGGGCATGATCCCCGTTCTCGTTTTTGCGAGATGGATTGAATCACCCGAGTCGGAGTGGTGGCCAATCGCTTGTGGCGTGACAGCTATCGCTGGACATGTGCGGCCGGTCTTCCTCAGGCACGGCGGGGGCAAAGGTGTCGCGACGGCGACCGGAGTTTTTGCCGCGCTGGCACCGCTGCCAGTGGTGATAGCGTTTGCCGTCTGGGTTGCCATGCTGCTAGCGACGGGATACGTCTCGCTCTCGTCGCTCACCTCCGCGGTGGTGATGCCAGTCGCAGTTCTCGCCTATTATGGACTGCGTTCGCCGCTTTTCGCTGTGAGCACCGCGATGGCTGTGTTCGTATTCTGGACGCATCGGGCTAACATCGGCCGGCTAAGGCGCGGTGAAGAGAGCCGATTCGGCGGAAAGAAGGCGCATTGATGCGTTGTGCTGTTATCGGCGCGGGGGCGTGGGGGACGGCATTGGCGGATCTCCTTTCACGCAACGAGCACGATGTAACTCTCTGGGCATTCGAGGAAGACGTTGCCGAGTCCATCGGCTCGCGCCATGCCAACGATCGCTTCCTCAAAGGTGCGCCGTTGTCTCCAGCGTTGCGCGCTACCAGCGATATTGCTCGTGCCGTCGCAGGCGCGGCGCTCATAACGTGCGTGACACCATCTCACGTTTTGCGCTCGGTGTTATCGGCTTCGGCGCCCTCTGTCGCGAGCGCGGCAACGGTCGTTGTAGCCACCAAAGGGATCGAGCGCCGCACGCTGGCGACGATGACGGATGTTGCCGCCGAGGAGTTGCCAGGGCGCCCCGTGGTAGCGCTTTCGGGGCCGAGCTTTGCCGAGGAAGTAGTAGCCAGGCAGCCTACGGCCGTGGTCGCCGCGTCCCGGGATCAGTCAGCCGCTGATCTAGCGCAACGTGCCTTCAGTGCCGAGGCGTTCCGAGTCTACACCCATGACGATGTACTGGGTGTCGAACTCGGAGGCGCGCTCAAGAATGTGATCGCTGTAGCCACTGGTATAGCCGACGGATTGGGTCTCGGCTACAATGCTCGCGCCGCCCTGATAACGCGCGGACTGGCGGAGATTACGCGCCTTGGTGTCGCTCTCGGCGCGTCGCCGCATACTTTCGCTGGCCTGGCGGGAATGGGAGATCTGGTACTCACGTGCACTGGTGCCTTGAGCCGCAATCGATCCCTTGGAATGCAGATCGGCAAAGGGGCGACCCTCGTCGAGGCGCTGGCCGGCCGCGAGACCGTTGCTGAGGGAGTTATCACGACCGAGAGTGCCCACGCGCTCGCGGCCCGAGAGGGGATAGAGATGCCGATCGTCCACGCTGTCTATCGTACGCTCTTCGAGAATCAACCTGCGCGGCGAGCGATCACCGAGCTAATGTCGCGCGAGCTGCGCGCGGAGCGAGATCACCCATGAGTCCACGTGATCCGGTACAGGAATTCTACTCCATCGGCGAGGTTTGCACTCTGACCGACCTCAAGCCGCACGTTCTTAGGTACTGGGAGAGCCAGTTCCGGTTCCTGAACCCGGCCAAGAATCGCTCCGGGAATCGAGTGTACCAACGACGCGAGATCGAGCTGATCATGCTCGTGAAGCATCTGCTTTACGAGGAGAAGTACACGATTGATGGAGCTCGCAAGAAGGTTGACGACCACCGGAAGCACGGGAGTCTAAAGCGGGTCGCACGCGCAGGGCTCGACGCGCAGACAATCGACAGCCTCGAGCAGGAGCTTGTATTGCTACTGGGGATTCTGGAAGACACGGAACGCGCCCCGTGATCGCTCCGCAGGACACGAAATGACGGAAGATGCAATTTGCGTTATCCCTGCCTACAACTCAGCCCGTTCGCTGTCTGCCGTGGTGCAGCAGGTTCGGAATTCGGTACAGCAGATCAGCGTGATAGCTGTGGATGACGGCTCGACGGATGGTACGGGCGAAATTGCGCGCCGGACCTGCGACCGTGTGATAACATTCTCCAGCAATCGTGGGAAAGGTGCCGCGCTGCGCGCAGGGTTCGCGGCGGCCCTCGAAACCGTGGGCCGCGTGGTCGTTACGATTGACGCCGACGGCCAGCATGACGGCGCCGCAATTACCGCGCTGATCGCAGCGCTCGAGCATTCCGATATGTCTATAGGCGTCCGTTCGCGAAGCGGAGGCGGAATGCCGTTTCGCCGCCGCTTTGCGAACGCGGTGTCCTCCGCTGCCATTCAGGCTGTAGTCGGTGCTCCCATTCCGGATTCACAGTCCGGTTTTCGCGCGATGCGACGGCGTGTCGTCGAGGATGTCTGGGCTGTTGCAAGCGGGGATAGATACGAATACGAAACCGAGTTCATCATTCTGGCGGCACTAGCCGGCTTCACGATTGCCGCGGTGCCTGTACGGACGATCTACGGCGACGAGACAAGCCACTTCCGGGCGCTGTCCGACTCCGCGCGTGTCGTCCGAGCAATCTGGCGCAATCGCGCTGTCCGAGAAGGGAGGCGGCGACCCCGAACGTAAATGCGTTTACTGTGCACGAACGATGACGGCTTTCTCGCCCACGGCCTGGAATGTCTCGTGAACGCGGTGACGCCGCTGGGCGAGGTTACTGTAGTCGCGCCCGACAGGGAGCAGAGCGCAACGAGTCATTCGCTTACGCTTCACCATCCGGTGCGAGCCGTCAAACGCGGCGAACGACGCTTCCAGCTTGACGGCACGCCGACGGATTGCGTGATGGTTGCCGTCGAGGCATTGATGGACGCGCGTCCGGACTTCGTGCTCAGCGGTATCAACCACGGCCAGAACATGGGCGAGGACGTACTGTACTCCGGCACTGTAGCTGCCGCGATGGAGGGCATCTCTCTGGGCATTCCATCAATTGCGATTTCATTCGCAGGAGGGGATTTGAGAGCGGATCCGGACATGCTTGACGCGCAAGTCGAAGCACTCACGGCTCTCCTGGCACACGTCACAGGCCTCCGTGAATTCCCGCGAGACGCTCTCCTGAACATCAACCTTCCGCCGCTGCGGAGCTCGGAAATCAAGGGCGTGCGGCTCACGACTCTGGGACGGCGTGTCTACTCGGACTCCTTGATGCGAATGAAGGACCCATGGGGACGCGAGATTTTCTGGATCGGGGGCGGGTCTGCCACATGGTCCGGACGTGAGGACTCGGATTTTCGGGCCGTTCATGACGGTTATATCTCGGTTACGCCCTTGCACCTGGATCTCACCAGCTACGAACTGTTCAATACGGCTCAGTCCTGGTGGCGCGAGCCTTGACGCAGCAATATCGCGGGGCCCGCCGGAGGCTCGTGGAGAAACTGCAGGATGGCGGCGTATCGGACCTGTCGGTGCTGCGCGCCTTTGATCTCACCCCCCGGCACGTCTTCGTACCCACGGGAATGCAGCACCGCGCCTATGAGGACAGCGCCCTCCCGATCGGCAACGGCCAGACCATATCGCAACCGTCGACGCACGCCCGCTATCTTGCTCTCTTGCAACTCACCGGCAGCGAGAGGGTCCTCGAGATCGGTACGGGTTCGGGCTACCAGACTGTTCTCCTCGCGCACCTTGCGGACCAGGTGTTCACCATCGAGCGCGTTGGTGCCCTGGTGAACCGCGCTCGCGAAGCGATTCGTCGCTCCGGCGTGAGCAACGTCTCGATCCTTTCCGGCGACGGTACCATAGGCTGGCGCGAATACGCGCCTTACGCGGGAATCCTTGTCACGGCAGGCGCGCCAGAAGTACCTCAACCGCTGCTGGAGCAACTCGCCGAGGGCGGTCGCATGCTCATACCACTCGGTGGAAGGGAAGAGCAGACGCTTACTCTGTTGACTCGACGCGGCCACGAGGTCGATCGGCGTGACATCGGCCGTGCGCGATTCGTCCCGCTCATAGGCCTGTACGGCTGGCCCCCCTCCGAGTGATCGGGGGCTTTACTACACGTTGCCGGAGACGCTCATGGATAGCGAAGACGTTCACCGTACGCCAACTGCGGCGAGACGCTCGAATGGAATGCGGCCGTTCGTGAGCCCCCCCCACCGAGGACCCGCCGGCGCCGCCAAACCAGGCGGAATAGCGAGGACCCCCACTCCGGCAAAGCCGTTCGCTCCTCGGAAGGGTAGAGCTTTGGACGCTTTATCAGGACTAAAGCCCCTCGATGGCAGCGTCGTCCCCGCCTACACCAGTGGCTCGAACGCAGTCTCGGACGCCTGGTCGCCGCTCACCGACGCCACCGAGCCGTTAGCTGGCGCGATACAGCCAGCACCGATTCCAGGCCTGGGGGCAGCTTCGCCGGCTGAAGAGGAACCGCAGCAGGCATCACCGGGCGAGCTTGAGGATGCGCTGCAGGCGACTGAACTTGCTGAGCCGCAGTTTGGCGCACCACACACTGATGCGGAGTCTGTTGCACTGGGCGCCCTTTCCGATGATGAGTCAGAGTCCGACTTACTACACCTTGGGGACGACGACGACCCAGACGATTCGACGTCTCCCGTGCACGAGCACTCTGGCATGTCAGTTCTGGGCGCTCCGCCCTCAGCCGCTAGCACGCCGTTCGATGGGGATCCCGGTGCAGTAGCGAGCTTCGAAGTGGAGGGAGTCGTCGAGATGATGCCCGAAGCGGAGCTTCTTTCAGCGAACGTGTCGAGAAGCACTCCCCGCGGCAACGATTCGTTGGAGGTTCTGCATGAAGAACCGCCGATTGTGGAACTTGGCAGTCCGGCACGGGACGGTGACTCAATGGAGGAGGTGGTAGCTCGAAGTCTCGAGCGAGTGGCAGGGCGCGTTCGCAGCGGGTCTCTCGAGATCCCCAAAGTCCAACTCCCGTCCGACGAGGAGTCGGCCCTCATTGCCGCGCTCTCGGCGCTACGCAGCTCACTGGGGCCTTAGGCCAGCAACCGGACATGCCCGTCACCCACGTTGAGATCCTGGGTCGCGTCCAGGGCGTGGGATTTCGTTGGTTTGCGCGCGAGCTGGCTCGTACCCTGGATCTTGCGGGTTGGGTGATGAACCGTGAGGACGGAGCGGTAGAGCTCGCGGTAACCGGCGACGAAGAGAAGGTCAGGCAGTTTCTGGACGCGCTAGAGCGTGGGCCGGTTGGATCACAAGTGGAGAGCGTGCGCCCACTACCGATTCCGGGAACTGCGACGCTGACGCGCCCGTTCACGATACTTCGGTAGCGCGAGAATAGTCCGTAGCGCGCGAGGCAAGGTATATTGCCCGCATGACTCCCGAGACAGCGACAAGCGAACTCGCGTTAGCTCTCAAACACGCCATCAGGGACATACCGGATTTTCCCGCCCCTGGAATCGTCTTCAAGGACATCACGCCACTTCTTCGCGACGCACCGTTGTTCAAGCAGGCCACCGAAGCGATGGCAGCGCCGTTCGTGGGTGACGGCGTCACTCATGTCGTTGGAATCGAGAGCCGCGGGTTCATTCTGGGGGCTCCGGTGGCGCAATGCCTTGGGGCGGGCTTCGTACCCATGCGAAAGCCTGGCAAACTGCCGTTCAGGGTCGAGCGCATGCAGTACGCACTGGAGTACGGCGCCGATGCATTGGAGATCCACAGCGACGCCTTCGGTTCCGAGCATCGAGTGCTCATAGTGGACGACGTGCTGGCAACCGGTGGAACGGCGAGCGCGGCTTGCCGTGTGGTTGAGATACTGGGCAGCACGATAATCGCCTGTTCGTTCTTGATGGTCCTTTCGTACCTGCCCGGAATTGAAATCATGAAAGGGGAGGGCAGGAGCTTCGCGACTCTCCTGACTTACTGACACGCGGGCTTGACAAAATATCGCTCATATCTGTATTATTCAGTCATGAACAAGCCCTCGCTACGTCGTCGCATTTCCAAGCCATCCGAGGATGCTCGGCAGCCCATGTTGTTCACGCTCCTGCACGCCGCGCGGGCGCTCGAGCAGCGTCTGGATGCCGCACTAGCGGCAGTGGAGCTGTCGACGCCAAAGTACGGCGTTCTGACGCAGCTCGTGCAGGCGGGCACACCACTCGCCCCAAGCGAGCTGGCGGCTCGGCTCAGCTGTGTGCGCTCGAACATGACTCAACTGGTGGACAGACTCGAAGCCGATGGCCTCGTGCGTCGCGCGAGCGACCAAGACGACCGCCGGATCGTCCGTGTGGAACTCACCACGCTGGGCAGGAGCCGCCAGGCCGCCGGCGCGGTGGCAGTGGAGAAACTCGAAAAGAATTTTGCGCGCTCTCTGCCGCCTGGGGGACGGTTCCTGGTAGAACGAGCTCTCGCGGCAATGGAGTAAGCACCTTTTTTTTTGCTGATGTTATTCATATATGAAATATGTATATACGAATAGTTCAGTAGTCAATCACAACGACCGTTTCACAAGGAGAACGCCCATGTTCGAATCCGAAGCAGTACCCGTCTGGGAGATCGATCCCGCTCACACCAATGTGGAGTTCGCGGTGCGCCACCTGATGATCTCGACAGTCAAGGGCCGCTTCGGCGGCGTCTCGGGCTCAGTGCAGTCCGAAGATGGCAGCTCAACACCGAAGGTGCAGGTGGTTATCGACGTGGCAAGCATCGATACCCGTCAGAATCAGCGTGATGCCCATCTTCGCTCACCGGATTTCTTCGATGCAGCACGCTATCCCACGATCAAGTTCGAGGGCCGCAAGATTGATGGTGACACGAGCGGCGAGTTCCGCCTCATCGGCGACCTCACCATTCGAGACATCTCGCGCGAAGTCGTCCTCAGCGGCAAGAGCGAGGGTAGAGGAATGGATCCATGGGGGAAGGAACGTACAGGCTTCAGCCTCACTGGCAAAATCGACAGGCGGGAGTTTGGTCTGGTCTACAACCAGGCGCTCGAGACAGGTGGGGTCCTCGTCGGCGACGAGGTAAAGCTCTCCATCGATGTGGAGCTCGTGAGGACCGTACCCGAACAGGTACTTGCAGGGTCGGCTTGATTCCCAGAACTCAGCGCGCGGGTACAGATGAGCATTCACGGTTGGTCGTGCCGTCGCGTATCAGGAGGGGGGCTATTATCTTCCAACCTGTTTGCCCCTGTAGCTCAGGTGGATAGAGCAGCGGTTTCCTAAACCGTTGGCCGGGTGTTCGAGTCACCCCAGGGGCGTCCCGGCCGGCGATTGGGACCGCCCCGGCAGCTGAATCAACCAAAAGGAATGGGACGAATGGCACACACGGCAAGACACGGCAGGCCTGGCTTGGAAGAGCGCGCCGAGTCCGTGAAGGACTGGGCGTTGGTCCACAGTCGGGAGCTCGGAATTGCCGTGGTTGCCTTGGCGGCCGCTGCCGCCGGCGTCTGGCTTTTCGTTCAGTACCGGGACTCGAGGGCGACAAATGCGTCAAAGAGCCTGATGGCGGCAGAACAGGCCTATTCCAGCGGGAACGTTCCGCTTGCACAGCGCGATCTGGAGTCGGTGATCGCACGTTTCGATGGCACTTCGGCCGAACACAGAGCCAGGATCCTGCTCGCACATATCCACTTCGATAAGCGGGAGTTCGAACGAGGAATCTCTCAGCTGGAGGTGGTTGCTGGGTCGGGCGAAAAGTCCCTTGTTCCTGGCGCGAATGGTATGATTGCTGACGGTTATGAGGAACTTGGCCAGTTCGATAAGGCTGCCCAGTACTACACGAGAGCGGCCGATGCGGCCGGCTTCCCAGTCCTCAAGTCAACATTCCTTACCAGCGCTGCACGGGCCTACGTGACGGCAGGGAAGAAGGCGGAAGCCGTTAAGATCTGGGAGGGGCTTGCTGAGGATCCGAGCACGCCCACCGCAGGAGAGGCTCGGGTCCGGCTCGGAGAGCTGACGGCAAAGCCAGCCACGCGCAGCTAGCGTTGCTCCTGGGGGCTAATGTCGCCTTCAGAAGCTGTTGGAGGTGAAGGCGCCAGCGAGTGGCGCCTTTCTGTTGTGCAGGAGATAGACTGCGTATAAGATATGTTATGTAAACTCAACGCTCACCTTAATGTGGAGAACTGCTCCCCACTGGTGGCCGCTATGGCCTGAACCCTATGTCGAATACTGACTTAGGACGCACTCGTTCTTTGCTCATAGCAGCTCGACGAGCCTGCCTCGGTAGACTAGACGTCCTTCGCCTGCGAGCGACGGACTCCATTTACCAGGTCCGCCTGTAAACCGGACGGAAAGCGTCCGAGCAGAGCGCGTCAGAATCTTGGTGGGTTCCACGCCCGTGACTCCAGGAGCCCCTGACGCCCAGAGCAAAGTCAGAAGCGCAGAGGCGACCGCGCCTGTGCCGCAAGCCAAGGTTTCAGCTTCGACTCCTCGCTCAAACGTCCGCATTGCCCAATCCCTGCCCCTTGGCGCCACGAAGTTCACGTTCGCGCCCCCACCCCCAGGCAAGCTTGGATCGCGTCTCAAGGCTCGGCCGCGCGTCAGCACGTCCACGTCCTCCAGGTTATCCACCAGAACAACGAGATGCGGTACCCCTGCAAGGGCAAACCCGATACGTCTCTCCCCAGGCAACCGAGTTATTGGCGCGTCCTCGGTCACCTCCCTGACGGGCTGCATATCTATTTCAGGAAGGCCGTTAGTGATCCGGCCGTGCAGAATGCCCGCGTCGGACTCGAAGGCAAAGCTTCCTTCTGGAGGCGCAGCGGCCAGCTCGGCACTCAGGCGTACGCTACACAATGCCGCATTGCCGCAGAGCGACGCGAGGCTTCCGTCGCTGTTGAAGTACCTCATTCGGAACGCTGCCTGCCTGGAAGGCTCGATAAACACTACGCCGTCGGCGCCGACGCCGCTGCCGCGTGCGCACAGCGCCTGTATGACGCCGCCGGTGGCCAGGTCGCCTGCATGGTAGTCGCGGGCATCGAAGAAGATGAAGTCATTCCCCGACCCCGTCATCTTGAAGAATTCGCGACCCCTCCCTCCCCCCTGAGGCTCGTCGCTGGCTGTGGTCACGGCTCCTCCTAGACCTTGCCGGTGATGGACCACCAGCGCAGACGCCAGACCATCCAAACTGCTTCGCGAACAATCCTCCGCGACATCTTGCTTTGGCCTTCGGTGCGGTCCACGAATACGATAGGAATCTCGATTATGCAGAATCCCTTCTTCCACGCCCTGAAGCTCATCTCGATCTGGAAAGCGTAACCATTGGACTTCACGGCTGTGAGATCAATTGCTTGAAGCACTTTCCTTCGGAAGCACTTGAACCCGCCCGTTGAATCGAACAGCGGCAGTCCGGTGACGGCACGCGCGTAAATATTGGCAGCATAGCTGAGCATCAACCGAGGCATTGGCCAATTAACTACTGTAACTTTACCGTCCCTGTAACGCGAGCCCAGGACGAGATCGCAGCGCTGGATCACTTCGAGGAACTGTGGCAGGTGTCCAGGGTCGTGCGAGAAGTCAGCGTCCATCTCGAACACGTACTCATAGTCGCGTTCCAGCGCCCATCGGAATCCCGCGAGGTACGCGGTGCCGAGTCCCATTTTCCTCTGCCGGTGCAACACGTTCACGCGACTGTTCTCGGCCCTTATCTCGTCCACCAATGCCCCCGTGCCATCTGGAGAGCCATCGTCCACGACCAATACGTCAAGACGTGAATCCTGCGCCAGCACGTTGTAGATCAGCCTCGCCACATTCTGCCTTTCGTTGTACGTGGGGACGACCACCAGCCCGCGCTCTATGGAAGGCACGAGCGCCAGGCTTTCGCTGGTCACGGGACCGCTTCCCCACCCTTCACTTCCCCTTCCCTTCCGCGACCGAGCAAGATGCCGGCGGCCAAGAGCATCAGTGACAGGCCCAACGCGCCAATGGTGATCATCTTCCCCTGGTTGTAGGGCCTGCTGCTGAAGGTCAGCTCGACTTTTCTACCGCCTTGAGGAAGCTCCACGCCGATGAGTGTCAGATCCGCCCGGCCGGTGCCCGCGGGCTTTCCACCGACCGTGGCATTCCAGCCAGGATAGTAGTTTTCCGAGACAATGAGCGCTGCACCTGCCGGGGCCGGGCCGTCGAGCTCGGCGACTATGTGTCCCGGTTCGTACGTGGTAATCTTCGCGCGAACGGGGAGCGTATCAGGCAGCGCGGTGATTTCTCGCCCCGTCACGGGAGCGGCGGTGTCGAAGAGCGCAGCGCGGCGAATGTCGAATCCGGGGTTCAGCACCGTGGCCAGAACCGCGTCGTCCGGCGCCTTGACGATAACCGGCGTCACCCAGGCAGGGGCGCTCTGACCGGGCATCGTGTAGAGATACGTGTCCAGGCCTGCTGCATTCTTCACCGGTCCGAGCACCTTCTCCGCGCCGGGAAGTGGCGGCTCCGGAAGGTTGGTGAGAAGATAACGGATGTTGTACAGCTGCCAGAAGTTCGGGTTGCCGATGCTGTTGTAGCCCTGTTCCCGCCCGGCAATAAGGTCGTAGCGCCCCAGCTGATTTCCGTGGTAGCCAAGCACGTTACGGATACGGTGCGTCATCAGCGCATCATGCGCGAGGAACGGATCCCGCTGGGCCTGTCCGACCGGGAATGCCAGGACCCGAATGGGCTGTTCCTGTTTCCTCAGGTATTCGATAATCGAATCTGACGCGAAGATAGTCGTCGCCGGCGGTGAGAACATCCAGTAATGCCGATCGATGCTCCAGAGATCCGCCGCCGCAGCGACCACGAAAATCCAGCAGGCGGCCACCGCGCCAATCTTGTAGTACAGAACCGCCAGCACCGCGCCGGCAGCGATGGCTACGAACAGAAACGATCGCCAAGCGCCCAGTGTGACCGCCGCGGAATTTGCCTGGGCGGCACCGAAGTCCTCAGGGCTGGCGATGGCAGTAGCGATGTTGGTGAACACTCCGGCAGTGGCGAGCACCGCTACGGTTATGCCCGCGATGAGCCAGCCGAGGGCGTACTTCCGTCCGACATCGCGCGCGAGCACTCGCTCCATGCCCAAGGCCGCCATCATCGACACGCCAAAGGATACCAGGAAGAATATCGTGCTCGGCGCGCGAAAAAACTTCGTGCCCGGTACGAGCGCATAGACCAGCCGAAAGAAAGGAGTGTTGCCGCCAAGTGCCCACAGCAGCGCGACTATGGTTGTGATTCCCCAGAACCATCTGAAGCGCTTGCGGGTCTGGTTCGTGATGCCTGCTCCGAACGCCGCGCCCGTGAGTACGAGCACGACTACTCCAAGGTATTCGCCATGAAGCTTGAGCGGATTACTGCCCCAGTAGGCGTCCAGGATACCGGAGAACTGCGGCAGGTAGACGTTCACCAGCTCGGCGAGTGGCATCGAGAATTGTGTGGCCCGCTCGTAGCCGACTCCACCCGCGCGCGGCGACCAGGGCACGTATTCGACTACCGGCAGGTACTGGATGGCGCCGATTGCTCCACCCAGAACGACAGCTCCGGCGGCGAACATTAGGCGCCGGAGTGCAACTTTGCGTGACAGCGGTTCACCGTCGTCCCGTGCCGCGAAGGCACAGAAGAGCCCGAAAGCGCCGGACGCTAGTAGCAAGTACTGCAGCAGCTGCGGGTGCGGGCTGAGAACCGCGAGACCAATTGTGAGGGCGAGAGCACCCCACGCCCAATTGCGTCCGTCGCGCACACCGCGCGTGACGATCCAGAGCGCGAGCGGAAAGAGCGCGCCGATGAAGAGCTTGCCATCGTGGCCCGGCGAAACGAGCGACGCGATCTGGCCGCTCAGCATATAGGCAACGCCGCCTACCAGCGCCGGGAAAAATCCGAATGCCCATGTGCGCAGAAACACGTACGTGAACAGGCCGGCCAGAAAGATGTGAATTATGAAGCCCCACGTCATCGCGACGTCCGTAGTCATCAACAGTCGCAGCAGAAACGTCGGATAGAAGATGTCGCCGTGCATGGCCGCGACGTACGGCATTCCGCCGAAGAGATATGGATTCCAGAGCGGGAAGCCACCAGTTTCCCTGAGGGTGGCCGCCGCAAACTCCCTGAACGCATACCCCGCTATGTATTGATCGCTCGACGGATTCACGAGGAACTGGCCGGTGAGCGCCGGATACGCGAGGGAAAGAGTGACGAGTGCATATGCGAGCGCTGCCCACGCCGTTGCGTATGCAGGCGCGGGAGGTTGTGCGTTGGCGTGGGCGACCGTCGCGGACCGCTGCGCGCTTAGAGTTTTCGTTCGCGCTTCACGCTTCACGCGCGCTTACTCACGTATTCTTCAGTCCTGGTCAATAGGAGGAGTGGCGGTAGGGTCTCAAGCATGGTGAGCCGGAGCAGCGAAGCTACCACCAACAGTGCGGCTGGACCTGCGTCATCTCCCGCGCTGGCCAACGCGGCGAACATCACTCCTTCGCGAACCATCAGGCCGCCGGCTCAAAAATGAGCGTGAGGAATCCGGCCAGATACGATCCCTCTGAAAGTTGCGACGGACAACACGGCCGCGCCAGTCGCAGCTGGTGAGCAGCGCGGAACGGCCGCCGCGGTGGCGGCCTGAGCCAAACGGCATAGACTAGCTCGCCTGCTTACCAAGCGCCGCACGATACACGGCTGCGTAGCGGGCAGCCACGGCGGCAGGCGCGAACGTCGAGATAGCATGAATACGCCCGTATTCGCCCAGCGATCGTCCGCGATCAGGCCGAGCGAGCAGCCTGTCGAGTGCCGAGGCAAGTGCCGGCACGTCGCCCGGTGGGACGAGCAATCCCGTCTGCTCGTGCCGGACAATGTCTGGCAACCCTCCCGAATCGTAGGCGATAACCGGAGTGCCACACAGCATCGCTTCGGCCGCGACGAGCCCTAACCCTTCCTCTACAGATGGCACTACGAGTGCCGTCGACGATCCGTAATGTTGGGGCAATGAACCGTGCGCAACGGTGCCGCGCCAGCGGATGCGGTCGCTTATGTTAAGACTCCCAGCCAGGCGCTCCATCTCCTGCCGCATGGGGCCGTCGCCGACGACCTCGAGCGTTGCCCTCGTGCGCATCGCAGCAAGTGCGCGAAGAAGGTGATCAATTCCCTTCTGCACATTGAGCCGGCCGACAAACAGGAACTGGTCATCCAGGCGTTGGGTGGTGGCTGGCGGAATGAAAACCGCGGTGTCCACCGGCATGGGGGCTACCACCGGTTGACTGAGAGGAGCAACGTCCAGAGCTTCCCTGGCAAGCCAGCTCGAGACTGCCGTTATCGCCTGCGAGCGAGACAGGATGTAGCGCATGGCGCTTCTGGCGGACGGCATCCCGCGTGCCAGGCGCACGTCCGAACCGTGCATCGTGGTGACTAGTGGAGCTCGCGCCATCATCGATATCGCCGCACCAGCGAGGCCCGCCGGGAACCACCAGTGCGCATGGATCACATCGGCGGCAAAGCTCCCGACCGCCCTAACGCCTCGTTGAACCTGTGAAGTGAGAAGGCCGGAAAGAGCGAACTTGGCCGTCCATGAGCTACGTACATCTTCGGCCATGGTACCGGTGTAGGCCAGCGTCTCCAGTCGTCGAGGCGCATAGCGATATCGCTCTACGGTCACTCCGTCCAACTCCTCGGTAGCAGATAGCCCTGGAGCGCCGGGGGCGATGACATGAACCTGGATGGTCTCGTATTCGCGGAGTGCCACGGCCAGGCGTAGGAGAAACGACCCTGCGGAGTCCTCGCGATACCTCGGGAACGAATGCGCGAGGAAAATGACGCGCATCTCGTCAGACGGACTTGTTGTGCCCTTCTTCGAGCGTGTCCAGACGGCGACGCAGTTCGCGACCCTCGGCGCGGAGACCGGCGATCATCTCGCCAAGTAGGCCGCCCACGAAGAGCACGCTCCCGACGATCATGCAGACCTCGATCAGGTTGAGCAGCGGCCGGAACCCGACGCCAGCGAACACACGGATGCCGAGCGCGACGATGCCCGTCAGTACGCCCAGCAGGAATAATCCGGCTCCAAGCATGCCGAAGAGAAGCAGGGGCTTTGTCGCGAATCTAAGTTCGAACCACACCGAGAGCATGTCCAACACGCCGACAGGAATGCGACCTATCCCAAACTTCGATTTGCCCGCGTACCTAGGATAAAGCGGCACAGGAATCTCCGTCACGGAATAGCCGCTCGCAGCCGCTACAACGACCATGTACCGGTGCCAATCGGGGCGCATCGGGAGTACTTCCATTATCTCACGACGATACGCTTTCACCGAGTTGAGATCCTTGACCGGTACATCGAACAGCGTGCGGCTGAGGCCGTTGTAGACGCGAGAGACGAATGCCTTCTCGTACCGCCCCTGCTTGAAGCCGGTAACCATGTCGGCCTCGCCGGATAGCACGGGGTCGACGAGACGCGGAATATCCTCTGGCTTGAACTGCAGGTCCGCCGGATAGAACACGAGCACGCGACCGCGCGCGCTCAGATAGCCCGTGCGCAGAGCATCGGCTATTCCCCGCTGGCGGCGGTGTCGCGCCAACCGTAGAAAGTCATGCCGGTCCACAAGACCTTGAAGGATTGGCCACGTGTCATCAGTAGAGCCATCGTCGATCACGACGACCTCGTACGTGAAGCCAACACTCTTCAGCGCCGCGGCCGCCTGCTCCATGAAAAGTGGGAGATTCTCGGCTTCATCCTTGGCGGGCACGAGGATGCTGACGTCCACGGCACGTGCGAGCGAGTCAGAAGGAAGCGTAACTAGCGTTTTCCTCTGGTGGGGCGAAGTTGGGGGAGCCTGAGAGCGCGTCTCGGGCAGGGCTCCCGTCATACGCGTTTGCGCATGCGTGCGGAAAGAACACCAAGCTGGTCGCGATACTTGGCCACCGTGCGCCTGGCAATCTGAACTCCGCTGTCCTTCAGAATATTCACTATGGCCTGGTCTGTGAGCGGATGCTTGGGGTCCTCGTCGGACACCAGCTTCTCTATCTGGGCCTTGATGCCGCGGGCCGACACGTCCTCTCCACCTGTCGTCGCCAAGCCCGACGAGAAGAAAAACTTGAGCGGAAGCACACCACGCGGCGTCTGCACGTACTTCTCGTTGGTTACGCGGCTCACCGTAGACTCATGCATGTTGATGACCTCGGCCACCTCACGCAACGTGAGCGGGCGCAGGAACTGAACACCTTTCTCAAAAAAATCGCGCTGCCGGTCCACGATGAAGTGCATCACTTTGAGCATGGTCTGGCGCCGTTGCTCGATCGCCTGAATCATCCAGTTCGCGGAGTTGAGTTTGTTGGAAATGAACTCCTTGTTCTCACCCTCGAACTTTTTCTTGTCCCGGGCTATTTCCTGATAGGCCTTGCTCAGCTTTAGTCTGGGCAGATTGGAATCGTTGAGAAAGATGTGGTACTTGCCGTCTATCTTCTCCACCACGAGATCGGGGATGATGTAGTTCTCGTCCTTGAGGCTGATCACCTGGCCGGGCTTGGGGTCCAGCTTCGCGATCTCGTCGGCGGCTTTCTGCACGTCGGTCTGGCTGATGCCGAATCGCTTCGAGATCTCACTCCAGCGGTGGTTTATCAACTCATCAAAGCAGTCATGAACCAGACGGTAAGGCACCGATTGCTCGAGTCCGGCCTCTCGGAGCTGCAGCAGCAGGCATTCGCGCAGGTCCCTAGCGCCCGTGCCAGGCGGATCGAGTGCCTGAATGATCGCTAGCATCTCGTCCGCTTCCTCTCGCGTGTAGAGAGGCGCTCCTTCCCTGCCCACCTCCTCGGCGGTCCGTTTCACCAACTCGTTTATGCTGTCCAGGATCTGCTCCATCGAGCAGACGAGATAACCTTCCTCGTTGACGTTGCCGATGAATTCCTCCGAGAGGAGCATCTGGCGCGGAGAAAGTTTCAGGAGCGCCACCTGTTCGCGGAGATGATCGGCGAGATCGCGGGTCGCCACGGTAACGGGCTCGAAGTACTCACGATCCTCATGCTCCTCCTGCAGGCCACCCGCGTCAAAGCCGTTGAGGAGGATCTCTTCCCAGTCGATCCCGTCATCCGCCGCCTCCTTGGTCTCGGCGGCCTCAGTTTGCTCAGGGGTCGCCTCCTCCTCCTCCTCATCCTCCGGTTCCACCATGTCGAGGAACGGATTGTTGAGCAATTCCTGTTTGAGATGCTGTTGAAGGTCGAGAAGCGGCATGTACAGGAGATCCATCGCCTGGTACAGGCGCGGGTTGATCTTGATCTCCTGCCGGAGCTGGGTGGATTGATGCATTCCTTGCTTCATGAAACCATGTCTCCGTCGCTTCCATCAGAGAAGCGCGCGCGCAAGCGCGCGGTCAATGTCGGGCCAAGATATATCTTGGCAACCGTATCATCGAAAACCAGCTCGCGCACCGTTCCCGAGACCTTCACCTGACCGTCGAACATGATGTAGGCGCGGTCCACGATATCCAATGTTTGCTCGACGTTATGGTCACTGATGAGGACGCCGATACCGCGATGCCGCAACCCAGAAACTATTGACTGTATGTCGTGCACCGCGATGGGATCCACGCCTGCAAAAGGCTCGTCCAGCATCATGAATTTGGGCTCGGTCACAAGCGCACGAGTGATCTCGAGCCGACGGCGCTCTCCACCGGACAACGCGTAGGCCCGGCTCTGACGAAGATGCTTGATGCTAAGCTCGTCGAGCAGCTTCTCGAGTCTGGCCTGTCTCTCAGCCGGCGAAATCGGCAGCGTTTCCAGAATCGCCATGAGATTGTCCTGCACGGACAGTTTCCTGAATACGGAAGGCTCCTGCGAGAGGTATCCGATTCCGAGCCGCGCCCGCCGATACATGGGCATCTCGGTGATGTCATCCGAGTCCATCAGGATTCGGCCCTCCTGAGGCTCGATCAGGCCGACGATCATGTAGAAGGTGGTCGTTTTGCCGGCCCCGTTGGGTCCGAGGAGCCCCACGATCTCCCCTTGCTCGAGCCGCACCGCGACGTCGTTCACCACGCGGCGGCGCCGGTAGGTTTTCACAAGACCCTCTGCCTCGAGCACGCTCTGTTTACCGTTCGGCGCGGCGAAACCTGGCAACGGATGCTCTGCGGAGCGCAAGGCTTCGGTGACACCCCCTTCAGCCTCGGCCACCGCGGCTCGGAATTCCTGCAGTCCTTCCCAGTACCGATCAGCGATGCGAAGTACAGAATCGGGGCTCGAAAGCCCGCCGGGCGGCATTATTATCAGTCCATCGCGGCATAGCCGTGGCAACACCGACCGGGCAAGGTGCGTCCTTACCTCATCGAGCCCGAGGCGGCCGGACTCGGTGACAGAATCGCGCCCCTCGCTCGTAACGATCGCGAGGTAGGCGTTCCGGTACTCGATCGCTACGTCGTTGAAGCGGACCTCCGGCCCATCCCGTGCGGCCTGCACAATTCCGTTGAGTGCAAGGAGCATGGAACGGTCGCCATGCGAGTACTGCTCGATGAAATCGCCTACCGGCGGCGGGAGTTTTCCGGCGGTCACGGAGGGCTCCGAGCAGGTTGAGTGATCGAAGCGTCGCGTGTTGGCCTTGCCGCTGGTGTTCGCTGTGGAGTCGGCCGTACCACGCCTACAGGAGTAGGCTCGACAAACACACCCGACGCTTCGTCCACCACAGTGACACGATCCACAGTCTGGCTGACGAATGCGATCGTGATGTTACGGCCCCGTACGTAGTTGATTGCTGGTGCCGCCGCTGTGCTGTCTCTTGGAGCCATCTGATAGTACGATCTCGCGCTACCAAGCGCATCGAGACGGTTGATGTCAGGCTGTTTTGCTATCGTATCGGTGGCTACGCTGTCAAAGTAAGCGACTACTGTATCCCCGCGAAGCCAGTCCCGTTCGGTCGTACGGACCTTGAGTGTGTCTGGCACGCTCTGCGCATGGGCATCTCGCACAGCATGCACTTCCTTCAGTCGCTGTCCCGGCATGCGTACATCCAGGGAATCGGCGACTATATCGTAACGAGGTGAAAAGGCGCGGGCACGCGACGATCCCCAGGCCTGAGCGCTCTGCAGCACTCTGTCCGCAAGACGCATGTCCAGAGAATCGGACGTCAGAGTCACGTCCTCACTCACCACCTTCGCTGAGCCCACAGTGAACACTCGCTCCAGCAGCCGACTTCTAGCGAACAGATCGATCATCGATCCGCTGAGCGTGAAGGCCCGATCACCCTTCCCTTCAATCACTGGTCTGCCCACCAGACGTGCCCACTCGCGGCCGTTGTCCAGTGCCGCGCTATCACTTCGCGCTATCACATCAGTTCTGGTGATTTCAACGCGCCCGGATGCGAAAACCAGGCTGTCACCCTCCATCACGACAGTGTTCGCTACCACGGTCATGGGCTCGCTGACGCTGCCGGCCGAATCACGCTGTACGACGGTTATGGTCGGTCGGCCAGGTGCGATCATTCGTGCACGTGGCCGGAGCGCCGGAACCGCGCGGTAGTATTCTGTGGATGGCCCCAGCAGCTTGGTGCCATTGGGAAGAGTAGCGTCCACGTCGCCTTCGGCGTGCAGTCGCTCCTCTGTCATCCAATAGGTGAGTCGCTGCGAGCGCAAATCAAGCCGCGGCTCCGTATAGTGTACGGCACCGATCAAGTAAAGAAGGCGGGAGTCGCCATAATACTCGAGACTATCAGCGACGAGTGTGATCTGCTGCGAACGACAATGCGCAACCACGCCGCCGGAGACGAAGGAGTTGTACTCTCCGCTCGGCTGCCGCATTGAAGACACTGCGGTCGTGGGACGGTTCTCGAACTCGAACAGGCATCTGCTGCCTCCGCCGCCTTCCCGTCCCGGTCCGACAGCCTCCTGAGCGGATACCGCAGTAGTCAACGCGCACATCAATGCCAGTATCTGCTCTGAGCGCGCTCTCATTGTCCCGGCAAGGTGAAGGTGCCTTCGCCCTTGGTCTGAAGCGTTCGAACATTGTTCAGATCGGGATCTGAGACGAAACCCACGCCCTCAATGCGGCGGCCGGGCTCAGTGAACACGAAAGCGCTGTCGCTCAGAATCTCGTTTCTCGTCTGATTGAATCGGAGTTGCTGTGTCGTAAGTCGGCGGCCATCCTCCGTTATGACCACCACGTTCCCACGCGCTTCGGCGAGCGACTGACGCGTATTGTACGTGCCCTCACGAGAGGTGAGAACGGCGTTCTTCTGTCCCGTGTTGGTATAGAACGTCATGCGAACGTTGCGGAGCTCGAGGCGCGAATTGTCGTCGAAGAAGTACCCGGTATCCGCCTGCAGCTGAGCCTTCAACAACCCATCGCTAGTTAGAAACGTGCTGATTCCGAAGAGCATCTGGTCCGCGGAGTCCGCGAGCGGATTGGCGGTCGCGACGGGTGGTTCAGTGCCATCCCTGCACGCCGCGCTTAACAGGACGGCACTCGCAACGACGAACAGCCGCAGGTTCATACAGCGCCTGCCCGCATGAGATCATGCAGGTGTACCATACCTACCATCAGGCCATTTCCGTTAAGGACAGGCATAGCCATGATTCCGAAGCGCTCCATACGGTACACGACGCCGCTTCCGAGTTCGTCGGCGTGCGCGATCTTCGGTGACGCATTCATCACCGCAGATACGGGCACATTTAGAAAGTCCTCCTCATGCTCCATCAGTCTTGTGAGGTCACCTGCGGTCATGACCCCGAGCAGGACGTCGTTGCCGTCGATCACCGCCAGCGTCCCGCGCCTCTCAGCGAGAATCACGACTGCTTCGCGCATGGTGGCCGCTGGCCCGAGCACGGGAAGTGGGTCGGTTACCATGACATCGCGCACACGAGTGAGCAGCTTTCGTCCCAGCGATCCGCCGGGATGGAGACGGGCAAAATCTTCGCGACGGAATCCGCGCCGTTCGAGCAGCGCCACGGAGAGTGCATCACCCATGGCGAGCGCAGCGGTGGTGCTCGTGGTGGGCGCGAGGTCGTGCGGGCACGCCTCCTCGCGCACCCAAGTGTCGAGGATCGTATCCGCGTGCGCCGCGAGCGTCGAATTGCGGTCACCTGTCATGGCAATCACTCTTACCCCCAGGCGCTTCAGCTGCTCCAGGAGGGGCAATAGCTCGGCGGTCTCCCCGCTCTTTGAGAGCATGATTGCGACGTCGGACGGCCCCACGATACCGAGATCCCCATGCACACCTTCAACAGGGTGGATAAACATGGCCGGTGTCCCCGTCGACGTCAGCGTCGCCGCGATCTTCCGACCGATCAGACCAGACTTGCCGACTCCCGTCACGATGACGCGACCATTGTTACAAGCGATGAGCTCAACTGCCTCAGCGAATTCCGCGCCGATTCTGTCTTCCATCTCCGCAAGTGCTTCGCGCTCCATCCGTATGACACGTCGGGCCCGCCCGATGAGTGTCTCGAAGCCGGCGGTCACCTTGCCATGCCCTGGATCGGGGCCGACCGCGACGCTACGTACCGCTCGACTACGCCGTCCCATTCCCCGCGCGCCTTGAGCAGAAGCTCGGCGAATTCACGCACTGCGCCGAACCCGCCGGCCCGGGTGAGCTGGAAGGAGCTAGCTGCGACTATTTCGGGCACGGCATTCCCGACCGCCACCGGTAAAGCTACCAAGCGAAAGATGCCGAGGTCGGGAAAATCATCGCCGATGTAGGCAGCCTCATCCAGCGCAACTCCGAACTTGCTGAGCACTTTCTGAAACGCCGGGAGCTTGCGAGCCTGCGCATCCTGCACCAGGTCGTCCACACACAGCTCGCGAGCTCTGATCCTGACTCCTTCTGACTCTCTGCCCGTAATGATGACGACCTTGATGCCTGCATCGCGGAGAAAAAGGACGCCAAGGCCGTCCTGAATGTCGTACCTCTTGAGCTCGAGCGGCTTGCCCGCAACGTCACCTATGTAGATGCCTCCGTCAGTGAGAACCCCGTCCACATCGAGTCCAACCAGCCGAATTCGCCGCGCGGTGGCTGCGTCTATCATCGCCGGCAGAGGCTCCACAAATCCACCGCTCGGTTCACTAGGTCATCCAGTTCGTCCAGCGGAATCATGTTGGGGCCGTCGCTGGGTGCCTGTTGCGGATTCGGATGCGTCTCGAGAAACAGACCGTCCGCTCCTGCTGCAACAGCCGCTCGTGCGAGAGCCGGAATGAATTCCCGGCTGCCACCACTCGCGCCCCCTTGGCCCATGCCAGGGCGCTGAACGCTGTGCGTCGCGTCGAAAATCACGGACGTACCACACGCATGTCGCAGCCGAGTAAAGGAGCGCATGTCCACGACCAGATCGCCATATCCCAGGAAGGTTCCACGCTCCGTGACAGCTATTTCCTCCTGCCCATCTTGAGAGAGTCCGCGCCGCGCGCGCCTTACCTTCTCCACCGCTCCCCGCATTCCCTCTGGCTGCATCCATTGGCCCTTCTTGACGTTTACCGGCTTACCGGTCGCGCCCGCCGCTTCGAGGAGATCAGTTTGGCGACACAGAAATGCCGGGATCTGGAGCGCATCCGCGACCGCGGCGGTGGGAGCACATTGGTCCGGCAGATGCACGTCCGTGAGGACGCGAAGGCCGGTTGCGCTTCGCACGCGTTCCAGCGCTGCGAGCCCAGCCTCCAGACCGGGTCCACGAGCCGCGGAAGGATTCGACCGATTCGCCTTGTCAAAGCTGGCCTTGTAAACAATCCCGCCGGGAACTCGCTCCTGGAGGCGCGCCAGATGATCGGCAACACGGAGGTTCAACGCATCGCTCTCCAGCACGCACGGGCCCGCGATCAGAAAGAAAGCATCTGACGGAAAGGCGGCCATCGCGCTTAACTACCTGCCTGAGCGCGCTCGATCGCCTGGCGCGATCCGCCGGTGACTTCCTTTGCCCTGACGGCAGCGGCGATGAATCCCGCGAACAATGGGTGAGGCCGGGTGGGCCGCGACTTGAGCTCGGGATGAAACTGGCATCCGATGTACCACGGATGATCGGGCAGCTCGAAGATCTCTACCAGAGATCCGTCCGGAGAGAGTCCGCTGAACCGCATGCCGCGTTCGGCGAACATTTCGCGGTAAGCGTTGGAAAACTCATAGCGGTGACGATGACGCTCGCTGATTTCCGCCACGCCATACGTTTCCGCGGCTAGTGAGCCCGGCTTGAGCCGGCATGGATACGCGCCGAGGCGCATGGTGCCGCCCATGTCAGTCACGTGCTGCTGGGACTCCATGAGGGAGATAACCGGATTGGCGCACTCGGGCTCGAACTCGCTAGAGTGGCTGTCGCCCAGACCACAGCGATTGCGCGCGAATTCGATCACGGCCGTCTGCATGCCTAGGCAGATGCCGAAGAACGGCATGCCGGATTCGCGAGCGCAGCGGATGGCCTGGACCATCCCGTCCACCCCGCGAACCCCGAATCCGCCCGGCACCAGAAGACCATCGTACTCAGCGAGGATGCGTTTGGTGGCCTCGGATGACGTAAAGAGATCGCTCGAGACCCACGACACATCGACGCCGGCATCGTTGGCGATGCCACCGTGAATGAGCGCTTCCTTCACGCTCTTATAGCTGTCGGCGAGATCGGTGTACTTCCCGACAACGGCGATGCTGACCCGCAGGCGCGGAGAAAGAATACGCTCCACCATCGCGCGCCAGCGCGAAATGTCCGGCGTCTTTCCACCGAGGTCGAGGCGGTCCGCTACGCGTGCGTCCAGCCCCTGGTCGTGAAATAAAAGCGGGATTTCATATATGCTCGGTGCGTCCCTACTCTCGATCACGGAGCCGAAGTCCACGTTGCAGAAAAGAGCGATCTTTCGCTTGACGTCCTCCGAGAGCGGCTTCTCCGCCCGGCAGATGAGGATATCGGGCTGAATTCCTATCTCCATGAGCTCGCGCACAGAGTGCTGCGTCGGCTTGGTCTTCACTTCTCCGGCAGCCGCTATGAACGGTACCAATGTCAGATGGATAAAGAGCGAGCTCTCGCGGCCGACCTCGTGCCGGAACTGACGTATGGCCTCGAGAAAAGGAAGTGATTCGATGTCGCCAACAGTGCCTCCGATCTCCACGATGACGACGTCGTTGTCGGGCGCTATACGCTTGATCGCGGATTTTATTTCGTCGGTGATGTGCGGAATGACCTGAACCGTAGAGCCGAGGTACTCACCGCGGCGTTCCTTGTTGATGACGTTCAGGTATATTCGGCCTGTCGTGACGTTGTTGGCCTGAGAGAGAGACCGGTCGATGAAGCGCTCGTAGTGACCCAGGTCCAAGTCTGTTTCGGCGCCATCGTCGGTTACGTAGACCTCGCCATGCTGAAACGGAGACATGGTTCCGGGATCGACATTGATATACGGATCGCACTTCATCATGGTCACGCGCAATCCGCGCTCGGTCAGAAGACGCCCAAGAGAGGCCGCAGCTATCCCCTTTCCCAGCGAGGACACCACGCCCCCTGTGACAAAGATGAACTTCGTGGTCCTCTGAACTTCGGGCTTTGTCACCTTAGTGTTGGCCATCTAGTGGTCTTCCCTGAATGAAGTGAGGCCAGATCTCGTTGGCATGTGCCAGATCATCCTCGGTGTCGATGCCTCCGGGAGGTATCTCGTCGATGAGTGCTACCCCCATAGCCATCCCCGCTGCCAGCGGCCTCAACTGCTCCAGTCTCTCTATCTGCTCGAGCGGATGCTGAGGCAAAATCACCCACTGGGCCAACGCGTCCCGCGTGTACGCGTACACGCCGATGTGCTGCCGCGCAAATCTCGCCTGCAAGGTGCGACCTTCCGCCTCGCGAGAACACGGAATCTCGGCGCGCGAGAAGTACATCGCTCGCCCGTCGTCGGTACTTACTACTTTGACGACGTGAGGCGACGATATTGATCGCTGTCCCATAGCCGTTGCCGCGGTGCCGAGCGTGAAGCGTTTACTCGTCACCATCTGCGCGGCGCCCAAAACCGCTGCGGCCGGCACGAATGGTTCATCTCCCTGAACGTTGACAATCACGTCGTAAGCGTCGAAGCCCGGCATCGCGACGACCTCTGCAACCCGGTCGGTTCCCGATGGGTGAGTCGCGGCCGTGATCACGCATTCAGCGCCAACACCGCGAGCGGCCGCAGCCACCTCGTCGCTATCGGACGCGATGACGCAGCGATCGGCAACCCCGAGTTGTGAGATCCTCTGCCACACCCTGACGATGAGAGGAACGCCGCCCAGCAGGCGCAAAGGTTTACGGGTGAGGCGGCGGGCGCCGAGTCGCGCGGGGATCACCGCGAGCGTGCTCACTTCGGCGCGAAGTTGGCGGCGGATGCAAGATTCACGCCACTGAATATAGCGTGGCGACGGCGGAAATCAAACTACTACCTGCGAATCACATGGAGATGGAAACGCCAACTCCGAAGTCAGTCTCTTTCGACACTGGGTCAACCGTATAGTCGACGCGCAATGGACCAAGGCGGATCCGTGCTCCCACGTTCTGCTCCAGGTCGGGCAGGTCGCCGATTCCGGCTGATCCAAGCATGTGTCGCAACGTGAAGACCGGCGAACCCACGAAGGGAAGCTTGATGCGCTTGATGGGGATGTTGTACGCGCTCTCGACGAACAAGAGCTGGTCGCCTCCGAGCTCCAGAACGTTCAGCGTTGGTAGCGTGGACGAGCCTCCCAGATATGCGAACCGCTGAGGCGGAGCGATATTTCCTGAGGTGATCACCGCGTGCGTCCGCACAGTGAGAGTTTGACTGACGAACGTCGGCATCTTCGCTCCTGCGTCCACGGTGGTCTGGGTAAAGCGCCGATCCAGCGGCGCTTTCAGAGCGAACTCGACAATCAAATCGCCATCCAGACTTACTCCCGCGGCCTCCCAGGTGCCGTTCCCACCCGCAACCGCTGAATTAATGCGGCCGGCAGCGATAAGCGGATTCGGCCGCAGCATCCCTTCCAGCGCATCGTTCTTTCCCCTGAAGCTCCACGGCCCACCCTGAAGGACGGAGCGCGCGCGCTCGGTGTTTGCCCCCACCATCACGGAGAGCTCCGACGATCTGCGAATCCAGAGTCGGTGGATGCTCGCTCCCCCTCGCTCCGCCCGGTAGTAGTTCCTGTGATCCCGTCCGACGACCAGTGTTGATACCGAGTTCGCAAGCTCAGACCGCATCCAGCGGTCGTTCGATGCCGTCGTGCGCCCTGCGACAGCCTCCACCCGCCATCGTCGCCCCGCCGTCGCACTGGCGGAGATCCACGGGTCAATTTCGCCAAGGTCGGAGCGGTAGCTCACGGTCGGGTCAACGATGATCCGGCCCGTGTCGATCGAGATGCGAGGACCCCATGGGAGCGAAACACCGTCTACCCGTGTGTAGGCCGGCTGTCTGAATCCGTAGAGGAACGGTAGCGTCACCGCCTTTACGTCCGTCATGACAAGATCTCGATAGTTCAGTTCAACTCCCGTGGCGGTCCGCTCCATGACAAACGTGACATCGCGAAAGCTTAGCCGTTCCCCACCAACCACCGCGAGCATGGAATTGTACACCCCGCCTCCGATAGCGACGGCACGGCCTTCTATCAGAGCGCCTGGGCGTAGGAAAAGGTCTCCTCCTACAACGATCACGTCCCCCGAGATCCTGCTGGCAACGGTGGCGTCCGCGCCAATTACGATGATCGTAGTTTCATACGCGGAGTCGCGAGGGAAATGCGCGCCACCCTCAGGCGTCAGGAACATCCTGTTCGGGGCTGCCAGCGCTGCCTGCAGGAGCGCGCCAGGCCTCCCGGGACCCGCAGTACGAATGACAACGGTTGGTTGCTGCGCCGCCCCCACGCGGACGGCGACGAGAGATGACAGCACAAGGTAGATCGCGGTGCGGGTCAGCATAAAGCGAGGTTGAGAAAGTTCCTTATCAGCTGCTTACCGTGAGGCGTAAGCACAGATTCGGGGTGAAACTGTACTCCCCATACAGGATGATTTTCGTGCCGCAGGGCATGTATCTCCGCGGGATCTTCGCACGCTCTTGCCAGAACCTTGAGGCATTGTGGAAGCGAGGTGCGCTCGACAATGAGCGAATGGTACCTGCCTACCTCCAGCGGCGAAGGCAAGCCGGCAAAGATACCGCTGCCATCATGCTCGATTCGGGACGTCTTGCCGTGCATCACCCGGTCCGCGCGAATCACGCGGCCGCCGTACGCCTCTCCAATCGCCTGATGGCCAAGGCATACGCCAAGAATCGGCATCTCAGCTCCCCATCTTTTCACAAGCGGAATAGCCACACCAGCCTCTGATGGCGTGCACGGACCGGGGGACAGCACAATCGCTCGCGGCGAAAGTCCATCCAGGTCCTCGACTCCTATGGCATCATTCCGGCGAACCAAAGGTTGTGCCCCAAGCTCGCCCAGATACTGAACCAGGTTGTACGTAAACGAGTCGTAATTGTCGATTACCAAGATCATGCGAAGAAAGACGGGTGGCGGGTGGCGGGTGGCGGCCCGACACCCTACACCCCACACCCGACACCCGGTTTAATGCCTTGGATGATACTGCCTATGCACCGACCGTAGATACTCCCGGTCCACGTGCGTGTAGATTTGCGTCGTGGAGATGTCCGCGTGACCAAGCATTTCCTGAACTGCTCGTAAATCGGCCCCGCCCTCCATGAGGTGCGTAGCGAAGGAGTGCCTCAGCGTGTGCGGAGTAAGCCGCTTCTCGATCCCGGCTAGCTTGGAGTACTTTCGCAGAATCTTCCACGCTCCCATACGCGTCAAGGGCGTGCCACGCGCGTTCAAGAATAGCACTCCCTGTCCCTCACCCTTCTCGAGCCGGGGCCTGAGCTCGCGGAGATAGATCGCTACCGCAGCGATTGCTCGACGTCCAATCGGAACGAGTCGCTCCTTGCTCCCTTTTCCGAAGACGCGCACCAGGCTCTCGTTGAACAGCACGTCGCGGATACCAAGTGTAATCCATTCCGAAACGCGAAGCCCGGCTCCGTAGGCGACTTCCAGCAGAGCGCGATCGCGAAAGGCCAGGGTTTCGTCCAGCGACGGCGCTTCGAGCAGGCGCTCCACTTCGGAAACCGTAAGCACATCAGGCAATGTTCGCCAGCGCTTTGGCGTTTCCAGGCGTTCGCTCGGGTCCTGGACGGCCAGCCCCTCCTCCTGCAGGAATCTGTAGTAGGTTCGAAGGGCCGAGACGTTGCGTCTGATCGATGCCGGGGCGAGACCCATGTCCTTGAGGTGGTAAACGTAATCGCGCAACAATCTAGGTGTGGCGTCGCGCGGCGCATCGCAGCGCTTGCTTCCGGCATAGGACGCGAAGCGCTCGAGGTCGCGCCGATAGGCCTCAGCGGTGTTTTTCGCGGATCCCTGCTCCAGTGCGAGAAAATCGTTGAAACGCTCCAGCAGAAAGTCGATCGCCACCTGGTCGGTGATCACGAGGGGCCTCCCTCCCGAGCGATCCTGCGCTTGCGAATCAGCCACCAGATTAGGCCGATCACCACGAGCACGCCTGCCACTTGAGCTGCAACAGCTATGAAATCGCCGACGCGGGACTCCAGAGTATCCCAGTTGGCCCCAACCCGATACGCCACGTACGTTATCAATCCGTAAAACACGGCCGAAGCGCTGGAGATGGCGAGGAAAACCGGGAGCGGCCGCATACGGAGTGCACCGGCGAAGGGCGGAACAAGCGCTCTGATACCTGGCAGAAAGCGGCTCAGGAACAGCGCCAGGATTCCATACTTTGCGTACCAGTGCTCGAGCTTCTGTTCCGATGTCTGACGCCCGTATCGCTTGAGCCTGACCTGCATCTCGTTGGCTCCATATCGCCGCGCGAGCCCGAAGACGATCATGGCTCCCGTAATGTTGCCCAACCAGGCCGCGAGAAAGGCTCCCCAGAGCGCGGCATTCCCGCGCGCAGCCAGAAAGCTTCCGAAGGCCACGACGGTGTCGGCTGGCAGCGGCGGAAAGAAGTTCTCGATTGCGGCGGTGACGCCCAACATGAGGTAAAGCAGACCGGCCGGAAGGTCAGTAAGCCAGGCAAAGAAATCGTCCACTACTACCTTCCCACTTCGGATAATTCGACCAGCGTGGCGACGGCCATGCACGCGAGGCCCTCGCCGCGTCCAATCCAGCCCATGCCCTCATTGGTCTTCCCTTTCACGGACACAAGTTCCACATGGAGGCCGAGTGCATTTCCTAGAGCGGAACGCATGGCATCACGGTGCGACGAGATTCTGGGAGCCTCTGAAATGACGGTCACGTCCACGCTGGTCACACGCCAGCCCAGCGAGCGAACCCGCTGCACTGCGATACTTAGCATGTCCATCGAGTCGCGGCCTTGATTTGCCTCATCGCTATCCGGGAACATCTGGCCAATGTCCCCCGCTGCGAGCGCGCCAAGGACGGCGTCGGTTACGGCATGCGCCACGGCGTCGCCGTCAGAATGCCCGGCCAGAGAGAAATCAAACGGAATGGTTACGCCGCCCAGTCGCAACGGACCGCCCGGTACGAATCGGTGCGAATCGAATCCGATGCCGGTGCGCGGTGGGGGGGTGGGGGGCGGGAGGAGCG
>JBHENQ010000006.1:0-11676 GCA_046261975.1 Gemmatimonadaceae bacterium
GCTCAACTCGACAACGGAGCTCGAGTACCACCTTATCGCAGCTCGCGACCTCCAGGTAGTCCGTGGGTCGGATTGTTTGACTCTTATCAGTCAAGTCGTGGAAGTCCGAAAAATGCTCTATGGTCTCCGTCGTCATCTGGCTTCTCAGTCAAAGGACAGCAAACAGACCTAAGTGTTGGTTTCATCCTCGACCCTGAGGTCTATACTTCTGGGGTCTCGCGTCTGCGTCGTTCTTGGTTGATCTTCCGCTCCCAAACTGACCCACTACTGTCCGGGGGGGGAGGAACGCGCCTCGCCAACTCCCTCCACCCCCCACCTCCCCACTCCCACCAGGTCTTGAAATCCGCGCGTTACAGGGCGGCGAGGCCGTTCGCCCCCGCGGGGAGACCTGCGGCACCGGAAATCGGCGTAAGGCTGCCGTCTATTTCCACGCTGAAGGCGCTGATTGCCCCCGAGCCGCTGTCCAGCGAGTACAGATAGCGGCTGCTCCTGGTCAGAGCGAGATCGATGGGAGCTGCCATCGTGGTTGCCGTCACTCCATCGGCGTCCAGTAGGCGTAGCTCACCACTGGGCGACAGTCGGTAGCCGGAAATCGTGTTGCTCCCCGTGTTCGACGTGTAGACGAATCGCCCATTGCTGGTGATCACGACCCAGCAGGCCGCGGTTTCCGTGGTGCCCACCGACGGACTGATCACGCTGAGCGTGCCCATGGAGCTTACATTGTAGGAGGACAGCGCACTGGCGTCAGGCGCTCCGCCGAACGCCTCGGACACAACCAGCGTTCCGTTCTTCCTGAAGGCGAAGCCAAACGGGGTCGCCCCTACCGAGGGCTGTACGTTTGGACCGACGGTGAGACCGCCGTCCACGATCCTGTAGGTGCTGATGACGTTGGTCGCTTTTTCAGTAACCACCAGCACGTTCGCAACCGGACTGAACGAGACCTGCGCCGCACCAGCCGCCGGACTGCTCAGTGGGCGCGTGGAGTTCGGAATCGGAAGAAGCTTACCCTTGGTGTCCAACCGGAATCCCGTGATGTTGCCTGTGCCTCCCGCGTTGAGTACGTAGACCAGACGCCGCCGCACAGCGATGCTCACGGGAGTCGCCCCTCCAGAGGATACGCGATCGAGCAACTTCAGTCCCTTGTCGTCCACGCCGAAGACCGACACCTCGTTGCTGCCCGCGTTCACCACGAGAAGCCGCCGGGTGTCGGAGGTCAGGACGACCGCGTCTTGGTTGCCGAGCCCTCCGCCAGTGCCCAGTCCGCCGGTTGCAAAAGCGACGGGGGCTCCCAGACTCCCGTTTGCCGCGCGCGGGAATACCAGCACCTCGTTCGCCTCAGGCGAGTTCGTCGACGTGTAGACCGCGCCCCCACCTCCACTCTGGTTCGAGACTTCAGACTGATCCGGGGCGAGTGGTTCGGTGATCTGCTTGGTGTCTGAGCAAGCAGCCACGCCGATCGCCATCGTTGTCGCAAGTGAAACCTTCCAGATGGTTTGCATGGTTGTACTGCTCCGCGTTGAGTGAGGGAATCACACATCGATCCCGAGTTCGTCACGGAGCAATCTGAAGTCACGAACAGTGTGGCTGGAACCGATTTCGAGCGGGATTAAAGGACTCTCACGGTCCTCTTATCTTTACGCTCCACCAGCCTCGCTCGTACCCCTCGCCTGGCCCGACGCCGGCGCCGCGGACGGGAGCCACAGCACGAAGGCACTGCCCTGTCCCGGTGTGCTCTCGACGTCGATGCGACCCTGTTGCAGCTCTGCAAGGAGGCGAGCGATGGTCAGACCAAGTCCCGCGCCGCCGTGCGAACGACTTCGAGAACGATCGACACGATAGAAGCGATCGAAGATGCGGCTGCGCTGCTCGGGTTTGATGCCACAGCCCGTATCGCGCACGGCTACCCCCACCATGCCGCCGTGACGCTCGAACGTGAATACGACGCTACCGGCGCTGGTGTAACGCACAGCGTTCGAGGCCAGGTTGAGGAGGATCTCACGCGTGCGGCCCGCGTCGCCCACGGCGTGCAGAGGACCGTTGAATTCCGCCCTGACGAGCAGATCGCGGTCAGCACCCATCGCCGCCGCGATCTCTTCAACTTCTCGCACGACCTCCGCCAGATCGAATTCCCGCTGCTCCACGGCCAGTTGTCGATTCTCACCGCGGGCTATGAGCAACAGATCATCCACCATGCGCGCCATGCGGTCGGTCTCTCGCGCGATCCCTGCAAGTGCGTCCCGCTCCTCTTCTCCGCTTCGTCGCTCGTCCAGAGCCCACTGGGCCTGGGCCCGAAGATGAGTCAACGGCGTCCTCATCTCATGGCTTGCGTCGGCCGTGAACGCCTCCAGTGCACGATGAGATCGCTCTACTCTCTCCAGAAGGCGGTTCAGCGCTTCCGCCAGTTCGCTCACCTCCACCACGCCAGTTGTCGCGGTGAGGCGCTGATCCAGGTCGTGTGGTCCGATCGCTCGCGTTTCATCGACCACGCGTGCCAACGGCGAGAGCGCGACATCAACCGTCCGGGCCGCTGAGCGGCGAGCAAGCAGAGCCGCCACCGGTAGCAGAGCCACCGCGGCCACGACGAGTCCGACCAATGCCAGCAAGTATGGGCGCCGGCTCCCGATCACGAAGATGTCGAACTCACCTGAGCGGCGTTGCAATAAACGGTGGAGTCCCTGACCCCGCCTTGCCGCCGCGCGCACGATGTGTTCGCGAACATCGTCCGCCGAGGCTCCTCCGGGCGACTCGATCTCCTTTGCCGGCATCGTGGGAGAGAGGAAATAGATGGTCCTGCCACCGTCGGCACTGCCAGCCGTGGTAGTGCGAGTGATAAGGAACGGTTCGCCTGTGCCGACGAGCTGCTCGGCGAGCATCGCCGGCGCGACTGTTGTGCGCTCCCCTCCGGGATCCGCGTAGAGACCGATCAGAGACTGAACGACGTCGGCCGAACGATTCAGCGATTGTCTGAGGGCAAGCTCGCTCAGCGCGGCAAAGACGACGATTACCAGCGCGGCATAGCCGGCGAGCGTAGGCCAGAGCAGACGCGCGAATCGGTGGGTAAGTATACCGCCTAGATATTGTTCGTTCACGACGCCTCCAGTCGGTATCCGACGCCGCGCACGGTTCGGATTACCATTCCGAGAGGACCAGGTGCCACCTTCCTTCGCAAGTAGTTAATGTAGACGTCCACCACATTGGTCTCGGTATCGAAGTTGTAGTTCCAGACAGCCTCTGCGATGCGCGCACGGGATACGGTGCGCCCGGCGTTGCGCGTAAGAAACTCCAGCAGCGCGAACTCCCGTGGTGACAGGTCGACGATCTTGCCCGCCTTCGTCACCCGCCGCTTGAGCGGGTCCACCGAGACGTCTCCAACGGAGAGCACAGTGTCCTGGTGGCGGAGGTGCGATCGCCGGATCAGCGCCAATACGCGTGCCAATAGTTCAGGGAGGTCAAACGGTTTTGTCAGGTAGTCGTCGGCGCCGCCTTCAAGGCCCCGGATACGAGCCTCCAACTCATCGCGCGCCGTCAGCAGCAGAATCGGGGTCGCGACGCTCCGGCGCCGCAGCTCCTCTACAACTGCGAAGCCGTCACGACCGGGCAGCATGATGTCGAGCACCACGCACTGATACTCGGTGGAAAGAGCACGCTCGATCGCCCTGTCGCCGGATTCGGCTTCATCTACGGAGTAGCCCTCCTCTCGGAAGGCCTTGCGAAGAAAGCCGCGCAGGTTTCTATCATCCTCTACGAGTAAGAGGCGCACCAGCACAAGCTAGAATGCATTGGGTCGGGAAGCCACCGCACAGTCCGGGAATTAGAGAACTCTAATTCACACTGGATTGGCGGGAACGCTGCCTGACAGGAACGCGCCACCCCCCGGGACGCGAGTCTCCAAAAACTGTCGCCTTCCACTTCCGCACCAGCTGCTGCATACTCTGGAAGCCGCCGTGTGATTGCAGAGGGCTCCAACGAGGCAAATGATCAGCGAATCAGCCATTATCAACGCCAGCGTCCTCATCGTCGACGATCACAAGCCAAGTCTCGATGAGCTCGAGCGGATTCTGCAAGGCGCCGGCTACACGGCGATCTCATCTACCACCGATCCGCAGGAAGTCTGCGATCTGCACCGGGAGAATAGCTACGACCTGATCCTGCTCGATCTCCAAATGGCTGGCGGGCTCCAGACATTGGAGGATCTGACGAAAGCCGAGATCAGTGGCTACTTGCCGGTGCTTGCCGTTACCTCCGAGCCAGCCGAGAGACTCCACGCGTTGCAGGCCGGCGCCAAGGATTTCGTTAGCAAACCGTTCGACCAGGCTGAAGTGTTGCTGCGAGTTCACAACATGTTGGAAGTCAGCCTGTTGCGCGAGGCGGCCCGTCATTATAGCGAGACACTGGAATTCCTCGCACTGCAGGACCCGCTGACCGGACTTGCGAACCGCCGACTCATAGCAGAGAGAATGCGGATGGCGCTTGCTCATGGGCAGAAGAACAAAAGCGCGATGGCGGTGATCTACCTGGATCTGGACGGCTTCAAGGAGATCAACGACACGTTAGGTCACGGCACGGGAGACACACTGTTGAAAATGGTCGCCGAGCGATTGGTGGGAGGAGTACGCGATGAAGATACGGTTGCGCGGCTCGGCGGCGACGAGTTCATGATTGCCCTGTGGCACGTGATCAGCGCACACGATGCGGGTCTCGTGGCATCGAAGGTGATCGAGAAGGTCGCGCAACCCTTCATTATCGGGGGCCATGCAGTGAGCGTGACCACCAGTGCAGGTGTCGCCATCTATCCGGTCCATGGCGAGGACACTGATACGCTGATGCAGAGCGCTGATCTGGCCTTGTACGAGGCCAAGCGCGCGGGCAAGAATGTCTATCGGATCTCGGAGCGTACGGAGCGGATCTCAACGACGCGGTTGCACCCTCGAACGGAGCAATCTTTGCCGATCCCTGGCATCATAGAGTCGGCCGTTTGAGACGACCGCGGAGATACGCCGCGTATTGCGGATATCGCGCAATGGATTCGCGTCGAGGAGGACCAGATCAGCGAGCTTTCCTTTCGCGATTGTGCCTGCCGAGTCTAGCATGCCCAAATAGCTCGCCGGCTCCAGTGTAGCAGCGCGAAGGATCTCGATGGGAGAAAGGCCGCCCCGCGCGAGCAGCACGAATTCTTCATGAAGGCCGAATCCGGGCGGGCTATTGCGCAGCGGCGCGTCGGATCCGGTAAGAATGTGCACGCCGGCCCGTTGCATCGTTACCACCTGTTGGAGTCGCTTCGCGAAAATGGCGCGGCCGACGGAATCCGCGTTGGGCGGAATGCTGTCTGGCATCGGCAGGATCTCCGCTACGTAGCGGCGGAGGGATTCGGGGATGTAATGCGCGAACGAGTCGCCCGGCACAGCTCGCCCGGGCCAGCCTGCGATTTCGTACGCGGCGACGAATGTCGGCGTGATCCAGGTCTGGTTGCGCACGAATCTCGAGTAGAGCGGCATGAGGTTCTGAGATGAGCAACGTCCCAGCGCCCGCTGGATCGTGAACCGGGGTTGGAGAGCGACCGAATCGGCTGGGGTGCATTGAACAGGAATGCCGAGGAGGTGCTCGATGCTGCGTTGCCCGGAGTCGGACGCCTCCGCTGATCCGACAGCGCGCGGGAGATGTCCCGCGAAGGCGATTCCCCGTTCTCGCGCGCGTCGCGCGATCGCAAAATAGGTGTCGCGCGTGAGCTGACCGTGGACCTTAACGAAGTCCACGCCGAGCTTCACGAGGGAATCCACGCTGGCGCGGCCCTCGTCCGGCGTGCGCGCCAGGATGTGAGGTATGGGAACGTCGCCGCCTTCGAGGTACGGACCCGAGGCGACAATGCGGGGCCCCACTAGGCGTCCATGCGCGATGTCGTCGCGAAACGATGTGAGCGTCCGCCAGTCGCCGGCCATGTCGCGCACACCGGTAACGCCGTTTGCCACGTACAATGCGAGGAGATCACGCCCGTCGCGCACGGCGGTGTGGACGTGCATGTCCCAGAAGCCGGGAAGGAGAAATTTTCCTCGTCCTTCCACAATCCGCGAGCCGGCGGGAACGCGCGTCAATCGCGATGGCCCCACCGCTACGATGCGATTACCACGTATGACGACGGTGTGGTCGAGGCGCGGAGTCGAGTCCCTGCCGTCAAGAACGCTCACGTGCGTGAACGCTAATGCGCGTTGCACCGGCGCCTGATGTGGCCACGCAAGTGCCACGAGAGCCGCGAGGTGGAGTGGGCGTCGAGGTATCATCGCAACCTGCAGCGCTGGTCAGTCACTCTTAGACTTGTCTCGCCGGCTGGATGCTGGTGAGAGATCGATCATGATGGCGACCACGAGACCGGCCACTGGCCAGAAGGACCAGCCTCCACCGAACCAGTGCTGCACCGCCGAATACCAGAGGAGAGTTGTTGGCGCGAAGAAGAAGCCCAGGACCGGCCACACGAGCGACGCGAACATGCCCGAGAACCAACTCGTCGCGAACCACAGCAGAAAAATGACCAGCCGCGGAGCCGCAAGCGCGATCAGCGCCAGAAGACATGGCATCCCGAGTTACCTCCAGTCTTGCTTGACCCAAGATACGACCCGAGCTTCCTACGAGAAACCTGGGGGGAAGTTGCAGGATGCCTTGCGACTTGCGGCCTTCCGAAACGTGTCGTAGGAATAGTATTCGAACCCGGGACAGTACTAGCCAACCAATTGAACACGCCGCTCTCTCGCCGAGACCTCCTGAGAAACGCCGCCATGACAGCGGCAGCGTTCACACTCCCCGTCCATATCGCCGGTTGCGGAAGGGGTGATTCTCCCCGCGAAACGCGAACCGGGAGCATGCCACAGGAACGCGCGCTGGACCCGGACCGCGCACGCCTCGCCGACTGGATTTCGGCGCTTCGGGCCGAGGAGCCGAAGAAGCTACCGGCTCACTTCAGTCGCAGCGCAATCCGTGTTGGTGAGCTCGCTTTAGGCACTCCGTATGAACCGTTCACATTGGAGGCGTACCTCCGCGGCGGCGGCAGCCCTCACGATGAGCCGCTTGCGCTTTCGCTGACCCGCTTCGACTGCGTCACGTTGGTGGAGGCGTGCCTCGCAGTGGCGCGGGTGGCGGATGACCGCGTGAGGCCTT
Source organism: Gemmatimonadaceae bacterium (assembly GCA_046261975.1). Taxonomy (GTDB): domain Bacteria; phylum Gemmatimonadota; class Gemmatimonadetes; order Gemmatimonadales; family Gemmatimonadaceae; genus JBHENQ01. Next base: position 7,147 of record JBHENQ010000006.1, read on the forward strand.
CGTGGGAGCGGTTTGGACGGGAAATAGAGCGAATGCGCTACCGCGGCGGAGCGCGCCGCGGGTACACATCTCGGCTGCACTACTTCAGCGAGTGGATCACCGATGGAGAGAAGCGAGGTCTCCTTCTGGATATCGGCGCTGAGCTGGGCGGCCTGAAGGATGCGCGCCCGCTCCGCTTCATGACCGAGCATCGTGCCAGCTACCCCGCACTAACCGATGACGTCGTGTTTCGTGAAATCGGAGTCATGGAGCGGCGACTCGACAGCCGCACTCGGCGGGTGGTGTCCAGCGAGCGTATTCCAGATGTGGTTGACCGCATCGAGACAGGAGATGTGCTCGCGTTCGCTACAAGTATTCCCGGGCTGGACGTGACGCACGCCGCCTTCGCCTATCGGGATTCGAAGGAGATTCTCCGGGTACTTCACGCTCCGCTTTCGGGCGGAGTCGTGGAGGTCACCAACACTACGCTTTCCGAGTACGTTGCCGCGATTCGTCGCGCTACCGGGATTCTGGTCGCGCGTCCATTGCGGGGTTAGGCGAGGTTCGCGACGTGCCGGAGGCCCTGGCGCTGTCGAATGCCGCCCTGGCTCCCTCGCGCACCGAGGCCCATTCACCGCTTCGCTTCGCGACGTCGCCCTTCCACCCGTGTTTCAGGTCAGCCTCGATCTCTTCGAACGAACGACCTGCGTAGTCCGGGTTGCTTCCTGCGAGATGTCCGACCACGTACGCCGGACGTAAATCTTCAAAGGACCGGTCTGCATACACTGCGGACGAAGACCTGTAGTGCGACTGGAACAACGCGTCATCCTCGTCGGTGATCGCATTTGAGATTCCACGCCCCGCCCACCAGCCGCCCACAGCACCTGCGATCCCGCCAATCACAAGCCCGATCGGGCCACCCATCGCGCCGAGCGCCATCCCCCCGACTCCGCCGATCAGACCTCCCGCTCCTTCGGCCACTGTGTCCGAGTCGGCCTTCACGTTATCGGGAGTCAACTCCCCGGGTGGCGCGCTGTGTGGCTCGGTCAGCGAGACGTCCTTGTCGTCGAGAGCATCGCGGTCGGGCATCTGTGTTCCTCCGATTGAGTCTAGGATTTGCAGACTCTACTGCACACTCCGGGCCCAAGTAACTGTACTTCCGGTGGCAGTCTTGTGATTTGACTGGCCATGTAGAAGTACTCTAATGTAGAAGTGCTCTAAGGTGCTGCGACTGGTACATTTTCTTTCTTGCGCGAGCTCATGCCCACAAACTTTGAGTGGGGTCGACATCCGTGGTGTAGAACTGGGCTGGCGGTTCTGAGCGTGGGGATTATAACAACCGAAACGCATTCTCAGGCACGTAGTGATGCCCGAGGATGGCCAGGCCAGGATCGACCGGTCTGTTATCCGGTTGAACTTCCCGCAACTGTGCCATCAGTTTCGTCAATCAACGTGGAATCTTGACTCGGACCGATCGAAATACAGTTAAGGTCGAGAGCTGAGCAGTTGTGTCCTGCGTGCATGCGTTCGTTTCACGTCATCCAAGGAAAGAAACAATGAAAGCTCTCGTAATCGGCGGCACGGGAACCGTAGGATCACAGGTTGTGCGTGAGCTGTTGCGGCGAAAGGTTGACGTGAACGTTCTCACGCGCAGCGCCGAGAAGGGGAAAACTCTGCCCTCCGGTTCGAAAGCAGTGATCGGAGACCTCCTGGATCCGCGCTCGGTGCGTTCGGTGTTCAATGATATGGAGGGCGTGTTCCTGCTCAACCCCGTGAGCGCTACTGAGGCCCACGAAGGTCTAATGGCCGTAAACGGCGCCCACATGGCGGGCGTCAAGAAGCTCGTTTACATGTCAGTGCATAATGTCGACGCCGCCCCGCACCTTCCGCATTTCGGCTCGAAACTGCCGATCGAGATCGCAGTCAAGGCATCCGGAATTCCCTACACCATTCTTCGGCCCAACAACTTCTTTCAGAACGATTACTGGTTCAAGGACGCTTTGCTCCAGTATGGCGTGTATCCTCAACCCTTGGGCGACGTTGGTGCATCACGCGTGGATGTTCGCGACATCGCCGAGGCCGCGGCCATCGCTCTGACGACGAAGGGCGGGGAGCACGAAGGAGTCACATACAATCTGGTTGGCCCTGACGTGCTCACCGGCCAGAGCACGACGGATGTATGGAGTCGTGCGTTAGGCAAGAAGATCGCCTACGGCGGAAACGATCTCGATGCATGGGAGCAGCAGTCGCTGGCATATCTGCCCGCCTGGATGGTGTTCGACTTCAAGCTCATGTACGCGTTCTTCCAGGAGAATGGACTTCTGGCATCGAACTCCGACGTCAACCGTGAGACGAAGTTGCTGGGCCACGCGCCGCGGCGTTTCGAGGACTTTGCAAAGGAGACGGCGGCTATGTGGCGCTCCGCCAGCTAGACCAATTGCATCCCAGCAAGGCCGGAGCGCTCGGCGCATTGTCGGCTAATGCCTTACCGGTCGTTTCAGAGAGTAAGGCGAGTGAAAGGCGGCCGCGGAAGGAAACGCCGCGGCCGCCCACACCTCGCTAGTCACCAGGGAGAAGCTGGTCGGGCTGTCAGCTCTTCACCAGCTCCACCCGGCGGTTCTGCTGCCGTCCCTCAGGTGTCGTGTTTGCCCCGACAGGCTTCTTGTCGCCGAAGCCTGTGGCCTCGAGTCGGGAAGCATCGATCCCGTAGCTGCTCACGATGAACGCCTTCACAGCCGCAGCGCGCTTGTGCGAGAGATCGTGGTTCGCCTGCGCGTTGCCTACGTTGTCGGTGTGGCCTTCGATGGTAAGCTTGAGGTCCGGGTGCTCCTTGAGCATCCCGCCGATCTCCTTGAGCGTCGGCGTGGATTCAGGGCGAATTATATCGGAGCCGGAATCAAAGTAGATTCCCTGGGTGGCTACGCGACCCTTCTCCGCGAGCGCATCGTAGAGCTTCTTGCCGCCGGCCATAACGCTAATGTTGGTGATAAGGGCAGCCTCAGTCTCGTGACCGGGTATCTCGACGAGAATAGTGTTGGATCGCCCGAGGTCGGCATTCGGAATGTTCGCGAGCCGCAATTCATTGATATACACTTTGACGTAGCGTCCATCCGCCATGATCCTTCCGCGAAAGAGTCCGGTGCCTAGCGGCCCGGGAGTCGCTCCTTCCGCTTGGAAGCTGCCACCCCAGACGCCCGCGTTCCCTTTGTCTGCAAACCTGCGGAACCGCACCTCGTGTGCTGCATTTTCGGCAAACCTGAAGATCATCCAGTTTCCGCCATACCCCGGAGTGGCATCGAACTCGACCGTGAACCGTTCCGGAAGTTGCTCGGGAAGCACGATCGCGAATTTGCCCGGGTAACTGCTGATACGCAGGTACCGACCGCCCTGCCACTCGGCAACCTCCATGTTGCCGTTCTTGAACTCCAGCCGCTTAGGAAAATCTCCAACCTCATCCTTCGTGAAATCATCAACGAAGATCGGGCGGTCGCCAGGCTTGAAGTCATAGTTCACCCACGCGCCTTCGCCCGGCTTGAGCTGCGGAGCTGCGGCAACTTCGCCACCTGCGGTGCTGGAAACGACTTTCCCGCTGGCGTCCGTGGTTTCCACGGTCTTACCTTCAGCCTTCGCCTTATCAATGCACTGCTGATCATCCATCGAGCAGCGCATGGTCTTCTCGACTTTCTCTGCAGCCTTCTCTGCAGCCTTCTGCGCCGCTGCCTCCTTCGCTTTCCTCTTGAGCCGTTCCCCTATGCTCTGAGCGTCGGCGGGAAGAGCAAAGACTAGCGCGAGTAGCGACACGCCGGTCAGGGTGCGGGTATTGAACATCGGCATTGCTCCTTTGGATCGGGATATCAGTTCGATAAAGCAACGTATGCGGTGCTGCGGATGCTGTCCAGCCTAAGACGTGTGGATCTACACTCTCCGAACTGATCTGGCTTAGGCGGTTGAAGCCTGCCGCCGGCCGCTTAGGGCCCGCATTCGTGTAGGGGTCCACACGCATCTGTCTGCGCATTCGCCGGCAGCGATGGGAACAGCGCCAGGGCCGACGCGAGAATCACTGCTCGCATCAGACGGTCACGCCGACAGTCGAGCTTGCACTGCCTCGACCACCTGCGTCCCGACGGCAGGACTCCAAGGGCAGCAAACGCACCACCATCAATGACGGTGTCACCATCCACGAGGACCTTGTACTCCCCATAGTGTCCGCGAACCATGTCGACCTCTGTCTTGAGCTCACGACGGATTCTCGCCGCCACACGGGAGGCGTGCAATCCAGAGAGTCAATATGCACAGTAGCGAAAGACTATCCTGGCCATGTTTCCTCCAAGAGGCGCTAGGGAACTTTGCGCCCGGGCATCTTCTGGCCGTTCTGGTGCAGAACGAGCCCAGATACGTTCCCGATCGCATCCGTAATGAACACGATGTCCACCTCGACAACCTTCAGAAAAAAGCGGGTCGGAGACGCGGCGAATATGCGGAAGCGTTGCTGGCCGGTGGCCTGAGCATAGAGCGCGCCATCGACGCGTGTGATCTCGATAGCGAAGGTCG
>JBHENQ010000007.1:0-7187 GCA_046261975.1 Gemmatimonadaceae bacterium
GCCGACAAATGGCTCGCGGAGCGCGAGCCCGTCATGGTCGTCGAGCACGGAGCGATTGTCCGCGCGTATCCGCTCCAGATCCTCGTCTGGCACGAGATCGTCAACGATCAGCTTGGCGATCTGCCGGTGGCGGTAACGTTCTGCCCTCTCTGCAACACCGCGCTCGTGTTCGACCGTCGTCACGGCGGGCGGGTCCTCGACTTCGGTACCACCGGCCGTCTCCGTCACTCGGATCTCGTCATGTACGACCGCCAGACGGAGAGCTGGTGGCAACAGGCGACAGGTCAGGCCATCGTCGGTGCACTCGCCGGTGACAGCCTTCGCTGGGTGGAGTCGCAAACCGTGAGCTGGGCCGAGTTCAAGCGCTCGTACCCGGGTGGCGGTGTGCTGTCGCGTGAGACCGGGTTCTCGCGCGCCTACGGCAGGAACCCGTACGCGGGATACGATGCGCCGGATGGGTCGCCTCTGGCGGGGTTCTTCAGCGGCCGGCGCGACGACCGTCTGCCGGCGATGGAGCGGGTCGTCGCCGTACGAATCGGCGGCGAGGCGGCGGCCTATCCGTTCTCGCGACTGCGGACGACGCGCGTCGTCAACGATGCTGTGAGCGGTCGCCCGCTCGTGGTGTTCTGGGCGCCGGGTATGGCGAGCGCGCTCGATCAGTCGAGTGTCGCTGCAGGACGCGACATCGGCTCGAGCGGAGTGTTCGATCGGCGGGTGAACGGACGGACGCTGACGTTCGAGCCGGGCGCGGACAAGACCTTCCGGGACCGTGAGACGCGAACCACCTGGAATCTTCGGGGACTGGCGACGGATGGCCCGATGCGCGGTGCGCGCCTCGCTGCACTTCCCTCCAGCGACTACTTCTGGTTTGCGTGGGCAGTCTTCCGTCCGGAAACTCGGGTGTGGCGCTGAGCCAGGCCTCACGTCAGCGCCGCACCGCGCGCTCCTGAGGCGCCCGTTCGCACTGCGGTAATCCCCCTATCTTCCAGACCGCGGACGCACCCCCTTTCGTCGCGCGATCCAGAGGAAGGTCACACCAAACACGACACCGAACACTGAATGGCCCCACGTCATGTCGATCATCGACACGCGCTCGTACATGAGGGGATTCGCCCAGCTCATCACGAAGGAGAACACCAGCGGGTAGGACGCCAGCGCGTACGCCAGCGATATGGGCAGCACGCGCCAGCCGGGGAGGGTGGCGACGAACGGCACCGCGACGATCCCCATCATCGCGCTCGTTGCACCATGCGTGAGCATGCCGACCATGGTGGGAATCCCGAATCGCCCGTCGGCCACGTCGGAGCCGAGCCACATGGCGGCGATCAGGTCGGGAAGCGCCCACGGGCTCTCGCCGCGCAGCATGGCGATGAGCATCATGGCCACCGACATCACGGTGCCGGCGGCGATCCCGGCAATCGCGCCGGCGCCATATCCGGCACGCGTGAGGCCGGGCTCCGGCGCCATCTCTTCAGTCGATGAGCTCGAGACACCAGTCGTCGTCACGGCATCGACAGCTGATCGTGGGTGGGCATCGCGGGGACGTCATCCACAGGTGGTAGCGCTGCCGGCGCCCCCGACTCGGAGAATGCAGAGTGCTCGGACGGGTGATCGTTCGCGAGCGAGCCGATGCTCCTGTCCGCCCTGGCTGCCACGCGCCGGCCGATGAGCGTCGCGGCGATGAGACCCACGCCTACCGCGGCCGCGACGGCGGTCGTGCCGGGATGGAGCGCGGCTTTCGTGTAGAGACTCGTGCTCTTCGTGCGCCCTGTCCAGTTGCTCCCGCGTTCGCCGCCATCGTGCGCCACCGGCTCATACAGATTGTTCGGGCGATCACCAACGGGCACGTCGGTCTTCTGGGACTCGAACGTCGTCTTCTCCATGTACCTGTCGGCGAGGCGCGGAAAACTGTTCGCGATGCTGAGCATCTTCCCCATCCCGCCGGTGATAATGTCACGAGTGGGATGCTGCGCGCAGTGCAGGATCGCTTCTGCCACGACCTCGGGCGCATAGACGGGCGGCACCGGTTGCGGCTCGACGCCGAGGTAGGTCTTCGCCTTCTCGAAGAAGGGGGTGTCGATGGATCCGGGCTTGACGAGCGTCACCGAGATCGGGGCGCCCTCCTCCTCCAGTTCCATCCGGAGCGAATCCGTGAACGCCTTGAGAGCGTGTTTGGCTGCGCAGTAGTTGCCTTGCAGCGGAATCGCACGGTCGGCGAGGGCACTCGCCACGTTGATCAACGCACCACCGCGCTGCCTGAGGTGCGGAACCGCGGTCCGACTGCCATGCACCTGTCCCCAGTAGATCACATCGAACTGGCGGCGCATGTCGTCGAGGTCAACCTCCATGATCCGTCCATAGACGGCGACTGCGGCATTGTTGACCCAGGTATCGATGCGACCGAACTCGCGCACGGCGGTGTCGGCGATGCGCTCCACAAACGCCGCATCGGCAACATCTCCCGCGATGTGCACGGCTCGGCCGCCTTCGGCGCGTATCTGCTCCACGGCTCGCTCGAGATCGTTCTCGTTGCGCGCGGCGATGACCACCGACGCACCCTGGCGCGCCGCCATCTTCGCCGTGACGAGCCCGATGCCACTGGACGCGCCCGTGATCACCATGACCTGCTCGTCGATCGGCCTCAGCGTCATATCCATCGGTCCTGCCTCCTGAAGAATTGCGTTGAATGGGAATCGCGAATCATCTGTGCCACACACCGTCGATGAAGGCGCCGAGCCGATCGCCCGCGCCGGCGGCGAGTGAGTCGAGGGGCGGCTGCTTCACGAGCCGCAGCGTACCGCGCTGATGCAGTACCTCGGCGTGTGAGTCACCGTTTTCACCGCGCCAGAAGCGAATGGTCGCAGTCGCGCCGCCAAGCCGGAGATCGCGCAGGATGACCTCCGGTAGCCACGTCGGCAGCACTGGGTCCACGACGAGCAGGTCGAGAGGCGCAACCGGCTGGAGCCCGAGGAGCGACTGCACGAGCAGACTGAAGCCGCTGGCGTTCCAGAGCTGCGGCGTATTGGCGCGCGGATACGCCCCGGGAAAACCACGCTCCCCGCGCGCATAGCCTCCGACGCACTCCGGAATCCGGTAGTCCGGATAAAGTGCGGCCAGGTCGAAGAGCGCTCGCGTCAGCTCCACCGCGCGCGTGTCGAAGCCGAAACGGCGGAGGCCGAACACGGTCGTTGCGTTTTCAACCGCCCAGACGGTCCCCAGGTGGTAGCTGATCGGGTTGTAGGAGGTGTGCTCAGTCGAGAGCGTGCGGATCCCCCACCCGCTGAACATGTCGGGCGCGAACAGGCGTCCGACCATGGGTGGCAGGTGCTCATCATCGACGATACCGGCGGCGATGCAGTGTCCGGCGTTGGAGGTCACTGCGCGAACCACGCGCTTTTCCGCGTCCATCGCGAGCCCGACGCACTGGTCGGCCTCGACCCACCAGTCGCGATTGAATCTTATTTTCAGATCCGCAGCGGACTGCCAGTAGGCCTTTGCGTCGTCGCGAGCTCCCATGACCCAGCTCAGGACCGCAAAAAGCTGCTGCGCGGCATACCAGTAACCCTGCAGCTCGCAGGTGCCGAGGGGTGCGGGAACGGGTGAGCCGTCCTCGTAGACAATGGCATTGCCGGAATCCTTCCAGCCCTGATTTTTCGGCCCATCTGGCGAGCGCGTGAGATACTCGAGGTATCCGTCGCCATCCATGTCGCCATGTTCGCGTGCCCAGTCGAGGACGCGGCGAGCGACATCCCAGTGACGCTCGAGGCAGGCCTTCTCGCCGGTCCATGAATACAGGTTCGCGAGCGACACCACGAACATCAGCGGACTGGCGAAATCACCGTAGTAGGCAGCGAACGGATTGACGTCGAGCCGGGCGAGGGGGCCGCGGCGCATCTGAAAGGGAATGCGGCCAGGCTGTTCGTCGTGGCGGTGATCGGTGCGGTCGCTCTGGTTCCGGCCGAGCACGGTGAGAGTTGCGTCGAGCACCTGCCCGCGATCGATCATGGCTGCCTGCCATCCGGCGGTGATCGTGTCGCGACCGAAGAGCCCCGGATACACGGGCATCCCAGCCTGCATCGCCAGCCACTCGTCAGGCGGCCCCTGCAATAATGGGAAGGATGCGAAGTCGCGGAGGTTCTGCGTGACGATCGCCTCGGCCAGCGCGCTTCCGGGAGCGTCCACGCGCGTGAAGCCGTCGCGCCACGCGCGCCACGCCAGTTCGCGCGCCGCGACCGCACCGGGATCGTAGACTTCCTCGTAGTCCCGCGGCTCGACGAGCAGCGTGAGCGTCGCCGCCTGCTGGGTCGCGAGCGTGAGATGCGCGCCGATGCCGGCGTCGGTGACGCGCCAGTCGCCGTCACCGCTCGCGGAGAGGCAGGTCTGATACGGCAGGTCGGGGTGCTCGTACCGAAAGCGGAGGAAGCACGCGTCGCCGTCGCGTACAATGTTCGCCTCCTGCTGTCGCTTGCCCCCCTGGGCTTCCTGGATGTCCGCGAAGTCGGCGTCGAGCGTCCAGCCGACATCGACGCTGACGGTCCGCTGCGAGCGATTTGCCAGCTCGAGCGACACTCGAAGCTCGGCGACTCCGAGCTCGTAGCGCACTCGCATGTCAAGGGCGCGGTACGGAATGCCATGCTCGTCGGTCTCGATGGTGTCCCCCGACTGCCCACTGCCGCCGCCACCGAACGACTGCATTTCGGGGTGGACATAGTCGAAGTGGAGCACCGCGGGATCTTCAACCGCGGCCTGGGACATCCAGGGCTGCTGGCCATTCACTGTGAGACGCAGGGTTCGCAGGTAGCGCGCCTCGCGGAAATAGAAGCCGGTAAGCGTCTGCTCGTCGCCGCAGTCGCCGCGATTGCTGACAACGAGCAGCGTCTGACCACGCCAACCGTAGAGGAGCTCGGGACGGATATAGACCTGGGGCATCAGGCTCGGTGCAAGTCGAAGGTGCGCATCAGCCCGTGCGACCGGTCATCGCGGCCAGGTTCGCACGGACGATGAAGGTGAGAAGTTCCTGCGCCATCTCGTTCGAGAAGACACGACGCAAGGGAAACACGCGTCCGGCCAGCGCCGAATCGCCGAGCCGTTCGTGTGCGAGGCGCATGACATATGTCGGGGCATCCACCGGAATGGCGTCGATGTCGTCTTCGCCGAGGATCACGGCATGGGCGTTTCGACCGTGGCTGAGCGGATCGAACACGACTTGCAGCGCATCGCGGAACCGCGGATCGCTCGCCACGAAGTACACGGGACCGCGGGAGAGCTGGCGGACGAACTCTCCCATCAGTTCCCGCCGCAGTGAGACCGTGATCAGTGGCCGGCCGAGTCGCTGCGCGATCGGCTGCACTCGCAGCGCGTAAGTCGCGGTCGTCACAAAGAGGTCGGCGCGCGTGATGGCGCGTTGCGCATCGGCATCGGGAGCGCTCACCTGCTCGGGGGCGAGTGCCTCGGATTCGATGCCGTAGTCGTCATGCAGCTCGTGACAGATATGGTCGAGCTGATCTGCGTTCCCGGCAACGCAGACGGCGCGAAGGCGCAGCGTTTCGAGACAGCGTCGAACGCGCTCCGGAAAGGCGATCGGCGGGATGTCCCGGGCGCGCGCATCGAGCAGCACGTCAACGACCCAGCCGGCGAGCTGCGTCAGCATTGCGCTGTTGCCACCGCTTCCGGCAGCGACATAGATCCCCGAGCGCCTGCGCAGCTCGACCAGCCCTTCTGCCTCGAGGAGACGATACGCGGACATCGCGGTGCGAGGTGCCACATCGAACTCCTCGGCGATCTCGCGCGTGCTCGGAAGCCGCGCACCTGGCGGGAGCGTCCCCAGGTGCAGGCCGCTCACGATGCGTTGTCTGATCGTATCGGCGATCTCGTTGCGTCTTTCGCCCATGTGGTTCTTCCTGACTCGGAGGTTCCGGGTGCGGAGGTGGGTGCCAGACCTGTGCCACGATCTACGCGTCTGGTGCACCAGTTTCGGTAATTCAATGTAATCTGGTGCATTTGATGCTCACCAGTCTGGCCTGACGTATGCAGTGCCTGCCACCCTCAACGTCGAATGCAGTGCGCCTCGCCTTCTGACCATCACGCGGAGGAATCACGACATGAAGACAGGAAAAGCTTTCGTCGCCGGAGTGGTCGGCGGCGCCGTGATGTCGGCGCTGATGTGGATGGCGCGCACAATGATGGGAATGCCGGCGAACCTCGAGATGATGCTCGGCACCATGGTCATGGATCCGGGGACGACGGCGTGGATCATCGGCTTTGTGATGCACCTAATGATCTCGGGTGCAATCGCACTGCTGTACGCCTGGGCATTCGAGCACGTGACGCATCGCGCGGGCTGGCTCGTGGGCGCAGGGTTCGGATTCCTGCACGCGATCATCGGTGGGGCAGTCATGGGCATGATGCCGATGATGCATCCACGCATGCCGGATCCCGTGATGGCTCCCGGTGCATACATGTCCGCCCTCGGCACGATGGGCGTCGTCGCCGAGTTCATGCTGCACATGATCTACGGAGCGGTCGTCGGCGCGATGTACGGGGCCGTCGTGCACGCGCGGATGGCAGGGACCCGCGACAGCACCGTTCGCGGCTGACACCGGTCAATACGCCGCCGCTCGAAGCACACTTCCTCGGAACCTCTACTCACGCACCGGAGATACGACTATGTTCGCACTTCAGACACCCGCCACACGCCTTGCCGTAATTGCGCTTTCCGCCGCGACGCTGCTCGCGTGCACAAGTGGGACGACGCAGGGTACTTCCTCGGGCAACGTCATGCCCGCTGGCGGCACGAGCCGCGCCGCGAGTGACGTCCTTGCACGATGGCCGGAGAAGCAGCGCCAGACCGCAAACGAGATGACGGCCAAATACGGCCAACCTGACGTGATGAGCGATCAGATGATCGCCTGGTTCAACAAGGGGACGTTCGTCAAGACGGTGATCGCGCGCGAAGCGGTGCAACACAACTTCCCGATGCCGCACACGGACTACCTGACGCAGACCATCCGGCACCGGGTTCCTGCGGACAAGGTCGATGACCTCTTCGAGTACGACGGCAGCGTGTACATGCACCGGACGCGGGGCGAGCTGTCAGCGCAGTGCGATCTCGAGCCGATGAACTTCCTGGCGCTGAACCTTGCGCACGACATCGCGATGGGCACGCGTACCGTGGCCGACGCGCGGGC
>JBHENQ010000008.1:0-46221 GCA_046261975.1 Gemmatimonadaceae bacterium
ATCGGCCGGATGGCGAGCGTCTTTCCTGTGCCGGTTCCCGCTACCACACCGAATCCGTGACCGTTGCGCGCGAGCTCTCGAATGCGCGGGCCGTTGGTTCGCTCCAGAAAAGTTTCTATGTGGAGCGACAGTGCAAGCTCGATTGTTTCACACGCCGCGCGCGTGGGGGCAATGACGATAACGCGCCCCGTCGCCGGTTCGGCGGCGAGGAACGCGTCGCGATCGGGAGGAAGGTAATGGTCCCGGACGGAACGCACGCGTCCGGCCGGCTTACCGGTCCGGCGGTATGCTGCCCAGAGTTCCAGGCGGCAGGCGACGCAGTCTTTCGATCACCGGCTTGCCCTTCGTGCTGTCGTCAGTTCTGGTCTTGGCCGCCGGCTTGTCCCTCGGCACGAAAGTGCGAGGCGCGTGGGGGGGCGTGACGCGTTGATCACGCTCCGACTTTTCGCCGAAGACGACGCGAGAATTGGGAGGCCGGCGCCGAATCGCCGTTGCGCAATCCGTCGGCGCTGGTTGACGGCCAGGTGGCACATCGTCCAGCCAGATGCGGCACATTCCCGATGGCGGCCGGTACTCCGTGGGGATCGGATCTTCTGCACCCTCTCTGGACTGCGCGCGCAAAGCCGGCGGCGCGAACACAGCGGCCAGTCCGGCAATAGCGACCATTATGAAATTGGCTCGGCTCATCATATCTCCATGGCGGCAGCGGCAAGGCTGCCTGAGACCCAATTGCGATGCACGGCCAATGCCACGACGAGAAGTGCCTTCACTCTTACTAACATATTACCAATCAAGTAGTTGGGCAACACGACGGGATAGAGCTCGGAATCTGGTGTCCCTGACGCTGGAAACGGGTGTCCTGAAAAGCTAGGGATTAGGGATTAGGGACTGGGGAACGTGGTTGCGGTTCTCCCTAGTCCCTAATCCCTAATCCCTAGTCCCTAGCCTCCTATATATTGACAACCTTCGATATAGCGTATATATTGACGCTTGTCGATACAGAAAAGGGCTCATGACTACCGCAATTCTACCTGACAGGAAGCCTGGCACTCGGTGCTGTGACCGCGAAGCCAAGCCGCTCGTGCGGACGCGGGAGGCTCAGCGACTCGCCGACGATATGCAAGTGCTCGCACACCCCGTCCGGCTGCAGATTCTCGATATTCTTGCGCGCAATGGCGGACGCGTGTGTGTTTGCGATATCGACGGGGCTGTGGCGGTGAAACAGCCAACCGTGTCCCACCACCTCAAGCTACTCAGGGATGCCGAGTTGATAGATAGCGAACGTCAGGGCCTATGGGCCTACTACTTCATAAAGCGCGACGGACTCAACGCCCTCACATCGCGCATTCAAACCTACCTCGAGGCAATTCGATGATGTCTGAAACAGACGAACTTCTGCAGAATACCACTGAATGCTGCGACGACACCTGCTGCGGCAGCACCGCCACCGACTCCGAGCATCGCACCACCGCGACTTCGAGCGCCGCCGTGATCGTAACTCTTCGGGAAGCTACAGCGGCTGACCTTGACCAGGTGGTTCGGCTCCTGTCCCAAGCAAACCTTCCAGTTGCGGGAATCGAGCCACACCTCGCGGACGCATTCGCGGTAGCGGAGTTTCGTGGCGAGCTGGTCGCAGCGGCCGGCGTCGAGGTACATCGTCCAAATGGATTGCTTCGCTCGGTTGTCGTATCTGCGGACCATCGTGGCCTGGGACTCGGCGCCGCTCTAACCAAAAACCGCGCGGAGTGGGCGCGGAATCAGGGCTTGGAGGCGCTGTACCTTCTCACGACCACAGCGGGACCATTTTTCGCTCGTAACGGATTCACCGGCCTCGATCGAAATGAAGCTCCGCCCGAAATCAGGTCCACGGAAGAGTTTGAATCCGTATGCCCGGCCTCGGCGGAGTTTATGACGCTGGTTCTCCAGCCGCGAACGAAAGATCACCCGGATGTGGAACCGGAGCGAATTCGCTCCGTCGTGCGTGACAAGTACGGACAGGCAGCGGTTCGAGCCGCGGGCGGACTGCAGGCCTCGTGCGGTACATCATGCTGCGGCGACGCTGAGGCCGCGCGGGATCCGATCACCTCGGATCTCTACCAGTCGTCGGATATTGCTGACCTTCCGGCAGAAGCAGTGCTCGCCTCCCTGGGCTGCGGGAACCCTACCGCGCTTGCAGATCTGAAACCGGGCGAAACGGTACTCGACCTCGGGTCTGGCGGCGGGATAGATGTGCTACTCTCCGCAAGGCGCGTCGGGCCAACCGGAAAAGCGTACGGTCTCGACATGACTGAAGAAATGCTGGCGCTTGCCCGGGACAACCAGCGCAGGGCCGGACTGACCAACGCTGAGTTCCTTCGCGGAGAGATCGAGAATGTGCCGCTGCCTGATAGTTCTGTGGACGTCATCATCTCTAATTGCGTGATCAACCTGTCGGCCGACAAGAAGCGCGTGCTTGCCGAGGCGTATCGCGTACTCAAGCCCGGTGGCCGACTGGCGGTATCAGACGTTGTAGTGCGTGGAAAGATGCCGCCCGCGTTGCGGCAGGAAATGGAGCTTTGGGCCGGGTGCGTAGCGGGTGCTCTGGAGGACAGAGAGTACGTGAGGCTATTGTCCGCGGCCGGTTTCGGGGACATATCAATTGAGCCCACACGAGTGCACGGCTCAAAAGACTTGGCCTGCGTCCCTGGCGCCGAACAGCGCGCTAGTAATTCCAGCGCTTTGGATGCGATCGACGGTAAAGTCATGAGTGCCTTCATCAGGGCTCGGAAGAAAACCTCAGATGATAGCCATGAGCCAATCGAACCAGCTGGATGAATCAAGCGAACGACGCGAACCCGGCCTGCTTCAGAACGACATGCTATTCTGGGGTGTCCAGGTTCTGTTACTTGCACCTCTCGCAGTTTTCTGGATCTCGGTGATCACGCGATCTGAAGAGTTGTCGCAGCTTCTCTTCGGACCCAGGCACACGCCGTTCCGAGACCTAATGCCGACGGTGTTTCTTCCCGCAATCGCGCTAGGCCTCAGCCTGTTCAGATTGCGGGGCCGGGCAACGTCAGTTGACGAGCCAGAACGCGGCGGGCGCGCAGGTACGGTGATCGCGGCGGCACTCGCCGCAGTCTCACTGTTGGTGGTGCTCGGCTACGCCGTGAGCGAGAACCTGGCCGATGCTTCGCGCGCGGCCGGCAGCTGAGTCCGCGGGCGTCAGTCGCCGAACGAAATACCGGTCGCTCTAGCTGTCGCAACGACGTCGTGCCGGGGGTCGACGCGCTTGGGCTCCTGTAGCACCTGCGCGATCGGTAGGGACACGATGTTAGGCGACTGCAGCGCCACCATGTGGCCCCATTGCTCATCAGCGATGGCCTGCACCGCTGCGCCCCCGAAGCGCGCCGCCAGTAACCTGTCGTAACCTGTAGGCATCCCGCCGCGCTGTAGATGACCAAGCACCAGCGAGCGACACTCTTTAGCAGTGCGAGTCTGGATCTCGCGCGCGAGATTCTCCGCCATTCCGCCTAAGCGAGGCGCCTCTCCGGGCAGCGATGCACCGATCATTGACACCGAGCCGCCACTGGGAAAACATCCTTCCGCGGCTACCACAATCGAAAAGTGCCGGCCGACGCGGTCACGATCACGGATCTTCTCGCAGACTTTCTCGATGTCGTATGGGATCTCGGGAATGAGGATGACATCAGCCGTCCCGGCGAGCCCACTATGCAGAGCTATGAAGCCGGCATGCCGCCCCATCACCTCGAGCACGATCACCCGGTCGTGGCTCTCGGCGGTTGTATGCAGCTTGTCTATTGCCTCGAGTGCCGTGTTCACAGCAGTGTCGAACCCGAATGACGTAACCGTACCGCTCACGTCATTATCGATCGTCTTCGGCACCCCGACGATCTTCATTCCTTTTTCGTGAAGCTTCTGAGCGATCAGCAGCGAGCCATCACCGCCTATGGTGATGACCGCGTCGATGCCCAACGACCTCGCAGCCTCTATAAGCTCGTCGGAGCGGTCCACCTCCTTCATCGTGCCATCGTCCTGAGGGACGGGATAGTGAAATGGATTGCCGCGGTTGGTCGTGCGTAGAATCGTGCCACCCAGATGGGCGATTCCGCGCACAGACTCCTTTGTCAGTGGCACGACTTCATCTTCACCGAGCAGCCCGGCATAACCGCGTTTGATGCCGAGCACGCTCCACTCTCGATTGATCGCGGAGAGGACGGCCGCACGGATGACGGCGTTGAGTCCGGGGGCGTCGCCGCCGCCGGTGCTAATGGCTATGCGCATGGGGCCGGGAGTCGAGAATCGGGAATCGGGAAACTTAGCTGCGGTGCCGGTCGGGTCCCGATTCCCGATTCCCGACCTACGCCAATCCGAGGAGCCGTAACACCTCCCCCGGCTTTGCATGCCGACCCAGCTTCGATTTCTCGAAGATCGGAACTCCGTCCCGCAATACCTCGAACCTTCCACCCTTGGACGGAATCAACTTGATACTGGCAGCCGGATATTGTGCCTTGAGCTCGGCCGCCAAACTGGCGGCCCGAGGCTCATAATTTCACATCATGCAGTATTCGATCGAGATGTTCACTCGGAGATCGGGTGTCGGGAATCGGGAGTCGGGAATCGGGAGTCGGGAGTCGGGAGTCGGGAGTCGGGAGTCGGGAGTCGGGAGTCGAACATACTGTTCCCTGTCACCTGCCGCTGTTCCCTAATCCCTAGTCCCTAATCCCTAGTCCCTAAAGCATTCCAATTTGCCATCGCGTTGAGCGCCAGCGCGAAAGAGCCTTGCGATTGCCACCGCCAGAACGGACGTATTCCGAACAATAGCACGTGTCCCTTGCCAACGGGCGCGTTGACAACGGCCGCTTTCCCAGCCATCTCGTCGCCGCCAACAAGCAATCCCGAGATCAATAGTGAATCGGCACGCGTATGATACTGCAGGATTACTTTGCCCCGCATTCGCTCTCCTGCCGCTACGATTGCTGTATCCACAGCGTCCAGTCGCCCCGATGTATCTTTCGCCTGCACAGACAGCAGGGGCTGCTGGTTGAAATACACAGGAAACGTAGCGTTCTCATAGCCATAAAGAATCGGGCTGCCCTTCGCCACGGTCTGAGCCCGATAAATGGCGCCTCGCGCGCGAAGGTTGCGCGCCTCCGGGATGCTCACGGTCGGATTGAAGCCGAGCTCAACAGGCAGGCGCACGGAATTCCCGGAGACAATTAGCAGACCTCCGCGCTCGACGAATCTGCGCAGCGCTGCGGCGCCCTCCAGCCCCATCCCGGGACGGATATCGTCTGTCTCGTCCCACTGGCCCAGGTTGGGCGTCAACGCTGACTTCTTCCAGGGAATGGCCGGTCCGACCATCGGCCGGCCGTTGAGGAGCGACGAACCAGAACCGCTCACGTGCGGAAACACAACCACGTCGAACCGATCTAGCGATGCCGGGCGTTTCAGCAACTGGTCCGATATGTAGGTGTAGGGCACGCCCATACGATCGAACGCGTAGCGCACCCAACCCTCGTTCTGCGTCTCTAGCCACGAATGCATTAGCGCGATGCGCGGCAGTGCGATCGCTCGCCGCCTCACCTGCACTGCCGCCACCGCCACGGCTTGTAATCCTAGAGACTGCACAGCCTCCCGCGCGTGACCGGCCCTGCCTTCCTCTATTATGAATGTGCCGGGGGGATAGCTGACGCCTTCAAGCGCAAAGGCCGTGTCGGCAACTGAGACTCGAGCCGGTGCCGCTTTCCACGGCAACACCGCGGAGCGCCAATCGCCAAGGTGTTTGACGACAAGCACTGCACCACTCCCGGCGATCTTCCCCTCCACCGTGGCGTCGGCGGTCAGCGGAGTCATGGGACGAGAGAGCACCGTCGAGTCCGCGATCTTGAGCGTGAGCACGTGTCGCAGCTCATCCAATGTCCAGCCGGTGTCGTCGTATGGTTGAGGATCATCCGGCTTGTATTTTTGACGCGCGAGCAATGTGCGCGCGGTCTGAGTATAGGGTTGGTCGAGACGAACTATCCAATCACCGGCGTGCACTATGACCTTCTTCTTTGCAATGGAGCTAGTGTCGCTCGTCGCGGCCCCGGCGCGCTTTGCCGAGTCGGACGTGGCATCCGCGACCGGATTCGAATCGCTTTGGGTTTGCGTCGCTGAGGTCGCGCCTTGCGTACCCTTGTTCGAATTCGGCGTTAAGCTGGCAACCGTGGGCTCGCCAACTCCACCCACGTCGAAGTCCTGCGTTGCTACGTGTATTTCGGTCCCATGTGCGCGGAACAGATTCACGAGCTCCGCGGCCTCTGCCGCCCGACGCTGATCCTTGGGAATGACGAAGGCGTAGGGCGTCGAGGTTCGTCCTCGCTGAATCATCCGATCGGCTTTCGCAACATAGTTCTCAAGAAAAGTCCGCGGGTGGTCAGCCACGTACTTGAGCGCAACGAGCACGCCCGACTGCTGGAAATTGATATTGCTCCGGATGCACCACTTCACACCATTCACCGGCGGATTCGGGCGATACCACCTTTTCTCAGTGGAGGTCGCCGGGAGCTTCACCGTGTGACAGTCCGCGCCGGAGGAAGTGTAGGTTTCATAGAAGCGGCCGATGCTGTTGTGCAGGTTAGCGATCGCCAGCATGTAGTTGGGCGCCCACCCGTCGTAGAATCCGTGCGTCCAGATACCAGGCAGCCCGCGCCGCGTGAGCTCCGTGATCTCCTGATATGCCAGCGTGTGCCACTCGTCCACGACGATGGGGTCGAACTCCTCGTTGTAGGGCCCGGTGCCAGTGCTCGTGTAGAGGAACGGAACCGATTCGTGCAGGTCGTGCATCACGACAGGTTTCCAATGGAGGAATCCCTTCATCACGTTCTGAGTGAGCTTTTGCGATAGTACCATCCCGTCACGGTTGTTGTCGTGGGCGGTGTACTTGCCCCAATAGATCAGACTCACGCCGTTCGGGCCCAGCTTGAGCTCGCGCGACAGCTTGTACGCATCCACAACGCGGTCGCGTCCGTCCACTTCGGTCACCGGTGTAATGAGCGTGATCACGTTCGACCGGATCGTCTTCACATAGTCGGTCTCTTCCACCGCCAGACGGTAAGCCAGCTCCATGAGCATCTCCGGGCTCCCCGTTTCTGGAGAATGAATGGAGCCCGTGAGCCAGTAGATTGGCTTGGCCTGCTCGACCAGTCTTGCTTTCTCGGGAGCCTGCAGGCCGCGAGGATCGGCCAGTTTGGCAAGCATCGTACGGTATTCGTCCAGCTTCCCAATGACGTCCTCGTCCGCGATCGCGACGAGAAGCATCTCGCGCCCTTCGTCACTCATGCCGAGCGAGAACAGCTCGACCCGCGGTGACGACTCCGCCAGTGCGCGAAAATAGCGGTTGATGTCCGCAACGTAGGAAAGCTTCCCTATGGTCCCCGGAACGTATCCAAGCACCTTGAGGGGTGTGGGCACCGTGGCCGACGCCGGCAGATGATCCACGAGGTCCGTCGTGAACTTCCACTTTACGTCAGTGGGGGTCAACTCACGAATGCGCGCCGTGTACGCGGAATCATTTGCCTGTTGCGCTGCGGTAACGGCAGGCACCAGCGCGATCAGGGCGACCAGGGCGATCAGCTTGGAGAATTGCATTGGGGCTAGGGACTAGGGATTGGGGATTAGGGATTAGGGAATTGGGATCCGGGAATCGGGAGTCGGGAGAGAGTGCCTAATCCCTAATCCCTAATCCCTAATCCCTATTCCCTAATCCCTATCTCATTGGCATTCCGGCTGCGTTTGCGATCTGACGAACCACTGAGTCCTGTTTCGCGAGGGCTGTGGCGAGCGAGTCGATTTGCTGCTGCAAAAATACGTTGTCCTGACGGAGATCGTTGATGGCATCGGTCATCTCGATTATGGTCTGAGCCAGCGACACATCCCCTGCTGGATCTCCGCCACAGCCCGCACTGAAGAGTGCGAAGGCAACGGCAAGAACGGACGGCCGAACTGCCGATTGCCGCCAACTAGCAAGTCTCATAGAGCGACTCCTGCTCGGAATGAAGCCTGTCTCGCGCCACGTCCCTATAGGGTTTCCCGATTCCCGATTCCCGATTCCCGACTCCCGACTCCCGACTCCCGACTCCCGACGCCTTTCGCTACCGCTTGCACCGAAACGATGCCACCCATTGCGGGGCAGTCCATTATATACGGCCGAAAGACTTGAAAGGGAATCACATGCGACATGGAATAGGGATCACGCTCACGGAGCTGGTTATCGTACTGGCGATGTTGGGTATTCTGTTGGGCGTAGGCCTGCCGCGAGTCTTGCACCTCAGCGATCGATTGGCTGTAAGAAGCGCAGCCGCTGAGCTCAAGGCAGCTCTGAACTACGCGCGCCATCTGGCGCAGATGCAGGCACGCGTCGTAGCCATCCGATTCGATACCGCGCGTGCCAGCACAATCACCCTGGCCACACCTGATACCTTGCAATTTCGGATGTTGGGCGCGGAGCACGGCGTGGCGCTCGCCGTTACACGCGACTCTATCGCCTATGGTCCCAGTGGCAGAGGCTATGGAGCGGCAAACACGAGCATAGTGATCTCGCGAGGCTCGGCTGCCAACACGACCTTTGTATCGAGGCTGGGAAGAGTGCGATGAGCGGGAAAGATCAGCTGGGTCCGCTCACCGACGATTTCGCAGCACGCAGACGGGAGCTGGAAATGCTGGTAACTCGTGCGCTTATCTACTGTGGGGGCGGGTCTTCGGTCCGCAACACCGAGCCAATGATCGCAAATTCATCGCGAAAGCACTCCTGGCCAGTCGTGCATGGCTCGGCCCTCCAGAGCTCAATCAGCGCGCGCGTGGAATCGCCTGGAGCCCTGACGTAACGGAGTCTTATGTGCATCTTGTCAAGACCACGAAAACCCCACGTGGAATCACTGCTGAAGCGCCTTGTGTTGTACGCGAACCGCTGAAGGTTCCTCGCGGCTCGGGCCGCTATCACGATCGGCGCACCTGCCACTGTTACAACGTCGCTGAACCCTGGCGGTACACTCGGCGGCGGCGGAGCAATCCTGCCTCCGCAACCAACTCCGACAGCACACAAAAGAATGAATGAGGGCCTGCAACCAATCACCGCATGCCCCTTTTTCTCGACTCCCGACTCCCGACTCCCGACTCCCGATGCTTCAGCCGCCATTCCCGGTTGCCGACTCCGGAGCTGTCATCTTCCGAGGACGTTCCGAAATCGTATCCTGGAACCGAGATGCGAGGAATCGGCTGGCCAAGAAGCCGCTCGATGGTTCGGACCATCGCAATCTCGTCCGCGCACATGAAGGTGAACGCGTCCCCTGAAGCCGCCGCCCGCCCCGTGCGTCCGATGCGATGAACGTAGTCCTCGGGCTGGCCGGGAACATCGTAGTTGATCACGTGTGAAATCCCTGCGATGTCGAGACCACGCTGAGCAATGTCAGTGGCTACCAACACCCGAATCTCACCGCTCTTGAAGCGATCGAGCGCTTGCGTGCGCTCCGACTGGTTCTTGTCGGCGTGCATTGCGGTTGCGTTGACCCCGGCACGCTCGAGATGACTGACGACCTTGTCCGCGCCGTGCTTGGTCCTGGTGAATACCAGGACGGAATCCATCTCTTCGCGCTCGAGTAGCTGCACGAGCAACGCGCTCTTGCGCGCCTTGGGCACCGGATAAACCGCGTGCGTCACCGTGTGCACAGCATCGTTCCGCCTCCCTACCTGAACCACTACGGGCTTCCTCAGATACTTGCGCGCCAGGGCTTCAACCTCCGGCGTCATGGTAGCGCTGAAAAGCAGGGTCTGCCGGTATGCCGGGATCCCGCTCACGATCCGGTTTAGCTGCGGCGCGAAACCCATGTCGAGCATGCGGTCCGCTTCGTCGAGAACCAACACCTCCAGATCGTCGAACTCAACGTTGCCGCGCTCCATGTGATCTATGAGACGGCCAGGCGTGGCGACCACCACGTCCACGCCTCCTCCTCCGCCCACTCCACGCAGCGCCTTCTCCTGAGCGCCGAGCGAGACGCCGCCGTAAACCTCCACAACCTTGATTCGCGTATGCCTGGCGTACTTCTCGAAGCTCAGCTTCACCTGCAACGCGAGCTCCCGCGTGGGCACCAGCACAAGCACGCGCAGGCGTCGAGGGGCACCGCTCAGGCGTTGGAGAATGGGCAGGGTGAAGGCTGCTGTCTTGCCGGTTCCGGTCTGCGCTAGCCCAATGACGTCGCGTCCCTTGATGATGACGGGAATCGCCTGCGTTTGAATGGGCGTCGGAAACTCGTAACCCGCATCCGCTACCGCGCGCTGCAGCTCGTCGTCAAGCGCCAAGTCTGCGAACGTTGGCTGCGGTTCTGGAATGGCAATCATAATTCCGCCGCCGCGTGATCGACGACGGCGGCTAAACTCCTCGGTCTCATATGGTTTGTTTGCCTCTCAATCTAACCTTGCCGCTGACGTTTACTAAGTGCCTCTGCCGTCCATTCTCGCACCGGTGGTGGAGTGGGAATTCCGTGCAGCCAGATCTGAATTCTGTGCGAGCAGGAATTTTACAATCAGTGGGTTTACAAGTGCCGGCGCCTCTTCTGGCAGTGAGTGACCGGCCCCTGCAACGATGTGAGTCTTCACAAACGGCGCAAGACGCACTAGCCGCTCCATCCCGTCACGCATTACAAACCTGTCTCGGGTGCCATAGATGAGGAGCGTCGGCACTTGCAGCTGGCTCAGAACGCCATCGTCGATGGGGGTCCAGTCATACTCACGCAGTAGCGAGTGCTGAGCTCTCGCGAAGGCCGGGTCTTTGCTGGGGGCGTGATACTCATCAACGTCGTTCCGTGTCGGCTTCGAGAGGTCCCCATAAACTGCACGCAGGAGAACCCAGAAGAGCGGTCTCACAGCAATGTACGGAGCTATGCGCCGTAGAGCCGCAGGTAGCAGAGGCCGCGCAAATCGGATGAGTCTGAGTCCGCCCAGGTTCGTGGGAGCGATGAGGACCAGTCTTGTCATGCGTGTGGGCGCCTCAAGAGCCACGCGAACTGCTATACCACCGCCCATGGAGTGTCCGACCAGCGAGAGGCGATCCGCGCCTAGCTCGTCGATTATGTCCATCACCTGCGCGACCAGCGATTCTCGTGTGTACTCCGACGGCGACGATGGCTTGTCGCTAAATCCGGCGCCCTTGAGCTCCGCGGCAACCGCTCTAAAACCGGCCGCCGCCAGGGCGGGCAGGGCGTGACGGTACGAGTACGCCGAGCATCCCCAGCCGGGTAACAGAAGGACGAGCGGGGCGGGGGCTAGTTCGCCGACACTCTCGACCGTACGGACTCGCAGACCCGACCGAAGGACCAGGGAACGCTCGGTGTACTTCGGGTCACCCGATGGAAACGGCATGAAGCGAATGGAGAAGAAAGGGCGACGAGAATGAGATCCGTCCGCTCTTCACGAAATCACAAGTTGCCGTCCCGCGAGCCTCGCAATGAGGCCAAGCCGAAAGGTGACGTCGCTCCAACGATCGTCGCCGGTGGCCTGATGCGATTCGAGCGGATAACTTGGCCACACGAACGGATTCGTCGTCCGCATCATTGAAGCGCCCTTGGGTGGCGACCATACGCCGTTCGCGTCTCGCTCCGCGAGAAAGCGATCCAGCAGCTTTATCCAGCCCTCGTGACGTCGCAGCCAGCCCATTCTTGCTGCGAGCTCGAGCCACACCAACGCCCACGGGACGTCCGCGTCGGCAGCCTGCCGATGCGGCAGCGGATCGCCGAGCACCAGGTGCGGAAGCGCCACCACCTTACGTGCGACAACGGCGGCTGGTGCTGCACGCGGCACGGGATGCGAGAGATAACGATAGAGTCGGTCCATCGTGTCGTAATGCTCGTTGCGAAAAAGGGGCATGTAGCCGAGCATGGTTATCAGATGCACTGATGGAGGTGCCGCCTCGGGTGCGAGAACGTGCTGATTGCCTACCCGGTGGAACGGCTTCTCCGCGACCGGCGACCGCAGGTACTCACCAAGTCGATCTACCATCCGACTTGCCGCGCCTCGCAGCCGGGGGTCGTTTTCGTAACCCGCCTGCGCCAGCGCCGCAGCCGCAGCCTCGCGGAGAACGGAGCGCCCATGGTTCACAATCTGCGGATCGAGCTTACCGCGAGGGGCAAGCTCGAACAGATAAGCAGGATCGTCGTCTTCCGCGAGCAAACGAAACAGAACCCGCCGAGCGTGGACCAAAGGCGGAGAATCCTGCTCCCAACCGTACTCCAAGAGACGCCGGACGGCATTCACGGTCCCAACCCCTTGGAACCCTTCTGCGCGTGGCGATGGAACACCCAACATTGACGTGTTCCACGTCCCGTCTGGCCGCTGGGTCATGGCCAGCGCCAGCGCGGGACGGTAGGAGTACGGCAGGAAGCAAAGCTGATTCCTGACAGCCATATCCATCGGGATGCGAGCCACCTCCGTAATGGCCCTGTACCTAATGGGAGGCGCTGCACGATCCAGGATCCAGCCCAGCGGAAAGGAGACCGTAGGCTGCGGTGCCGGCGACGGCTGACCTGGAGGTGTGGAGCTAATATCCGGCGTGTACGAAAGAGTCAAATCCCTGCACTCACGGGTTAAGTCGTTGTATTACAACGAGTATACCGACGCCAGCATTTTTGTGCCATTTGGCGGCGCGTAACGTTAGCACTTTTCACGGCGCGCGCTAGTATGGCCTGAGAGCGCTTGTAATGCCGGCTGTGACCGTTCATTATACGTTTTCGATGCTAATCCTATCGCCAGGTTGATGATCGCAAGCCTTTTGGAACGCTTGGTTCAGAAAGTACCCGACCGCGTCCGCTTCAACGGACGCGTGCTCTTTCTAACGGAAGATCCCGCCCTGCTCCGCCGGCAGATCGCCGGGGAGGACCTGCCGTTCGATGCGTCCGCTCCGGTTGGCTCGCCGTTGCATCCCGCGCTCCGGGACAACATTTCGACCGACGAGATAACACCCGCCTACATCTGCTACTACTTCGACGAGACTCTCGGCGAGTTTCCGTACTTAGGTCTCAAGGCTTGCGAGGAGTTCCCGCTCGTTCGCCGCAGTGTCAAAGAGAACGGTTTCGTGACCAGCGTGTCGGGGAAGCGGCGCGGAAAAGGGTCGTCGCGCGAACAATCACCTTACGCCGAGCAGATGGCGGGCATTCGCCTGGTCATCGCCGAGAACATCGAGCGAATCTACCGTGAGAATTGCCAGAATCTTGGCCTGTTCACGTCCACGAACTTCGGCCTGATCGCTCGCGTGCGGCGTGGCGAGGAGATACCGCTCTCGGAGTTTACGGATGGCGAGGGCGGAATATCGCGCGGCATCATCGAGTATGGCGGGCTCTTCAACTACAATCTCGCGCGACTTCAGGGACAGGTGGCGGTGCCCCGCGTATCGACTCCCAAGCGTCCGATGACCATCGCCGAGAAGATCTTCGCTGGACACTGGGTAGCTGATCCAGCGGCGGGGAAGGTCGGCATTGCCGCTGTGAGGCCTGGCGATCAGGGATTCGTTAGGACCGACATTCGATTCAGTCACGAGTACGTAACGCCCATGGCCGCCATCTTCTTCGAGGACCTGGTCGGAAAGGACGAGCCGGTAAACGATCCATCGTCGGTGTTTTTCTTCCGCGACCATCTCACGTTTCTCGACCAGGTGATGCGACCCGAGCACATCGAGATGGGACTGCTGGATGTCGCCAATCAACTGGAGGCCAAGCAACGCACGTTTGCCCAGCGGAAAGGAATCAAGCTTTACGGCGAACTGGAGAAGCGGCTCAATCTGCACGGCGCGTTGACGTCCTCCGGCTCGGAAGCGATCTGTCACTCCAAGATTCTGGAGTCGCACGCGCTGCCCGGTCAGGTCATCATCGGCTCCGACTCCCACACGCCGCACGCAGGCGCCGTGGGCTGCGTCGCCTTTGGCGTTGGGACGACTGCGATCTTCAACTCATGGATCACCAAGGATGTGCGTGTCGAGGTTCCCCGCTCCTTCAAGGTGATCGTGCGCGGCCAGAAGCCGGAGAACGTGACCGCCAAGGATTTCATGCTGGAGATACTGCGTCACCCGTACATCAAGAGTGGCGAAGCCATCGGACAGATCATCGAGTATGCGGGCGATGCCGTGCGCGTGCTGTCAGTGGACGAGCGGGCAACAATGACCAACATGGCGGCTGAAGTCGGAGCCTTCACGGGCATCATCGCGCCAGACGAGAAGACCGTCGAGTACCTGGTCCAGCAGCGCGGCATGACTCCCGAAGAGGGGAGAACGCTGTGCGACGGACTTTTCTCCGACGACGATGCGGAATACGTGAAGGTGATCGAGATCGACGCGTCGTCACTTCGGCCCATGCTGGCACTCCCTGGCGATCCGGGCAACGGCGTTTACGTGGACGAACTGCCGGGCGAGGTTACCGTTGACATTGCCTACGCCGGTTCATGCACCGCCGGTAAGAAAGCAGACATGGACATGTACGCACGCGTGTTTCGCGAAGCGCTCGAGCATGGCGACCGTGTATCCCCTTCGGTGCGCTGCTACATCCAGTGCGGCTCTCAGGAAGTCTTCAGGTACTGTCAGCAGCAGGGCTACGACCGAATCTTCGCTGAAGTCGGAGCCACCTTCGTCGAGCCGTCGTGTGGCGCGTGCATCAACGCAGGACCGGGAGTTTCGCGCACGCGTGAGGAAGTAACCATCTCCGCGATCAACCGGAATTTTCCCGGACGGTCCGGACCGGGGAGACTCTACCTCGCATCACCCTACACGGTGGCCGCGTCCGCGATCGCAGGGAAAATCGTGGAATGGCATCAAAACCGGGTAACGGGTAACACGTGACAGCTGACAGGAAGCAGGCAACATCGGCACGCTTACCTGTCACCTGTTAGCTGTGACCTGTGACCCGTTACCTGTGACCTGTGATCTGTTACCTGTGACCTGTTGTTTGGTTTGTAATGCGGGGTGAATTTCTCGATATAGCCGGCGCGCGCCTCTACTACTACGCGGCCGGCACGCGAGGACCGGGAGAGCCCGTCCTGTTTCTCCACGGGTTTCCTACTTCCTCTCATCTGTGGAGCGATGTCGTTCCGCGGATTCCGGAAGGTCATCGGTCGGTGGTCGTCGATCTGCTGGGCTATGGCCGCAGTGACCGCCCGCAGGGTCGGGACGTGAGCATCAAAGGCCACGCGGAGCGAGTGCTGATTCTTCTCGATATGCTGGGCATAAGGTTCGCGTCAGTGGTGGGACACGACATCGGCGGCGGCGTTGCACAGCACCTGGCTGTACATCATCCAACGCGCGTTGCTCGGCTCGCGTTGATCAATTCCGTTGCGTTTGACGAGTGGCCAGCACGAGAAACCAAGATGGCCAAGATCACTCTTCCTCTGACGCGCTACCTGCCAACCACATGGTTGCTCACAGTGCTGAAGACGGACCTTGAGCGCGGTTATGCCGAGCAGGAGCGCGCGCGGTATTCAGTGGAGCATTATGTGAGACCATTTGGGACATCAGAGGGACTGGACGCGCTTCTCGAGCACCTTGAGGCTCTCGATTCCGATGAGACGATGGCGCTGGCGCCGCGTTTGAAGGATGTCGTCGCACCTACGGCGGTAATCTGGGGCGCACATGACCCTTTCTTGCCAACCTCCATCGGTAAGCGGCTGCACGAGACCATTCCTGGCTCAACGTTTGACCTGATCCCCGACGTCCGGCATTTCACTCCCGAAGAAGCTCCGGAAACGATAGGGACTGTCCTCTCAGGATGGCTGAGCCGTTGATCGGATAAGAGCACCGAGTCCGCCAGAGATCGAGGTCGTCACGCAAGGTGTTGTCGTTGCGCCACAGCCGTGGCTGAAAACGGCAATTGCGGCGGTTAGCGCGTTCGTAAGGTCCATCTAATGGCGCTCAAGGAATTCAGGCGCATGGTCCGCGCTCTGCATTCACAGGGGACAGGCCCACAGCGTGATGGGTGGGAAGTGTCCTTCTGGAGGCTTTGATGCGTCGTTCTGCTTTGGTACTCACTCTAGTGTTGGGAGCTTGCGTCGCCTACCGAGGCCCCGCCCAGCATCGCGTTTCGTTCGATACAAAATTAGAGCCTTGGGTCGCGCTTCAGGCGGCTTCAGCACAGCTCGAGCAGCTTGGTTATATCGTTACCCGGCACGCGGATGGCACCGTCGTTACTGAAGCTCATCCTATTCCGGGCGAGGAGGCCAGCGTGACTGATACGACCAAGAGGTACTGGGTCCTCCGAGTGGATGTTGAAGAGTCGCCTCTCAGCTTCGAGACGTTCGTGCACGTATCTGGGTACGTTCTGCCTGAGCGCGGCCGCATTACCAAGCGCGCGCTTCGAACCGTCCCGGTGACCGCGGAGAACAGAGTACTGTTCGGCGAGGTGATGGAGATCGCTGATCAAGTACGCTCCGCCGCACGCGGCCGGGTCCTGCCGACGTCTGTCGCAACCCAGATAGGAGAACAGAAAAACTAGGGTCTGGGGTCTAGGGATTAGGGATTAGGGATTAGGGATTAGGGATTAGGGATTAGGGATTAGGGAACAGGGGACAGGGACAGGAAACTTGGGAATAGGATTTTAGGACTAGGGTGTAGGGGACAGCGAGTGCCCAAGCCATAGTCACTATTCCCTGTTCCCTTATCCCTATTCCCATTCTTTAGCGCATATTCCCTAATCCCCAATCCCTAATCCCTAGTGGTTGATCTGCCTCATTCGATAGAAAGCGCGCTGGGCGACAATTATCGCCTCGAGCGCGAGCTACCCGGCGGCGGAATGAGTCGCCTCTTTCTTGCGACCGACCGATCTCTCAACCGACTAGTCGTCATCAAGGTGCTTCCGCCCGAACTGACGAGCGAAGTGAGTGCCTCCCGCTTCAAGCAGGAGATCGAGTTCGCCGCTCAGCTGCATCACCCCCATATCTTGTCCCTGCTGGCTACGGGCACGTTCGAAGGACTCCTGTACTACATCATGCCCTACGTCTCCGGCGAGTCGCTGCGCGAGCGTCTGCTGAGAGACAAACGCCTCAGCGTGCGAGACGCGTGGTTCATACTCCGTGAAACGGCCGGTGCACTCGCCTACGCGCACGCGCGTGGCATCATACACCGGGACATAAAGCCGGAGAATATCCTTCTGCAGGAAGGCCACGCCCTGTTGGCGGATTTCGGCGCATCGCGAGCGCTGAATGCGTCCCTTGGAAAGGGCCGCCGGCATACGGAGACCGGGTTCACCATTGGCACTCCCGGCTACATGGCGCCAGAACAGTTGGCGGGGGACAGGGACATCGATCACCGAGCCGACATCTACGCTTTGGCGCTGGTGGGATTCGAGATGCTGGCCGGTAACACACCAGCCGGTGGTCGTGGTGGTGATTCGATAGTTGCGATGTTTACGGAGGACGCGACACCACTCATACAAGTTCGTCCGGATGTGCCGCCGGCGATGAGTGACGTGATTGGTCGCGGTCTCGCCAGGGACCCACGCAACCGCTACCAGAGCGCGTCGGAGCTCAGCCTTGCCCTTGAGGCCGTGTTCGCGCACAGGATGAACGCGACCGTGGGTTGGCGCCGCCTGTACGCCCGGATTCTCGGCGACAGCGCCGTGCCAATGTCTCCTGCTCTGAGACGTGGGCCGAGGCACAAGAGCCGAACGGCAATCTATGGTGCGGCCATCCTCATCGTGGCAGCGATTGGATACGGGGTTCTCGCGTCGGGCATCGGGTACAAGCAATCTGGATTTCTGGGGTCTCTTGCGCCTGCCAGTGGCGATTCTACTCACGCCATAGCGGTTCTGCCATTCGCGAACACCAGCCCCGACGCACAGAACGAGTACATAAGCGATGGAATCACCGAAGAATTGATCGATGCTCTCAGCGGGATAGAAAAGCTGCGCGTTGCCTCGCGGACTTCGGCTTTCGCTTTCAAGGGAAGAAACGTCGACGTGCGGGACATTGGACGTCAGCTGGACGTTTCGAGCATTCTCGAGGGAAGTGTTCGGCGCTCCGGCAACAGGCTCAAGGTGACGGCACAACTCGTGGACGTCCGGAACGGTTACGAGCTGTGGACGGGCAGCTTCGAGCGCGAGATGGATGACGTGTTCGTCATTCAGAACGAGATCGCGACCTCCATCGTGAACAAGCTTCGCGGCCGGCTTGCCGCGCAGGGCGATTGGCCGATCATTGAACCCTCAACCCAGAGCGCGGAGGCCTACAACCTTTATCTGCAGGGTCGTTTTCACTGGAACAAACGCACCGTTGCCGGCGTGAGAAAAGCAGCGGACTTCTTCCAGCAGGCCCTGGCCGTGGACTCCAACTTCGCGCTCGCGTATTCGGGTTTAGCGGACTCTTATTCACTCCTCGGCTCTTTCGAGTACGCGGCCCTCCCAGCGGCTGAAGCGTTCCCCAAAGCAAAGCAGGCCGCACTCCGAGCCTTGAAGCTCGACGATGAACTGGCCGAGGCCCACGCATCATTGGCCAGCGCAATGCGAAACTACGATTGGGATTGGACCGGTGCCGAAAAAGAATTTCGCCGCGCACTGGAGCTGGACTCCGAGTACGTAACAGCTCTCCAATGGTACGCCGGGCATCTCGTGGGAATCGGCCGCACGAATGAAGGCATTGCCCAGATCGACCGCGCACAAGCGCTGGAACCGACCTCCGTGAATATTGGAGCAACCAGGGGAAGGCTGCTCTATTTCGCCAGGCGATACGATGAGGCGATTGAGGAGTTCAAGCGAACGCTGGATCTGGACTCCACGTTCGTAGTCGCGCGCGTCGGCCTGGCGCTCGCGTACGAACAGAAAGGGATGTCGGATTCGGCCGTCGCTGAACTACAGAGGGCGAGTGAGTTGTCCGGCCGCAGTCATGTCATCGTTTACCCGCTATTGGGATACATATACGGGAGATCGGGCAAGCGGGCTGAAGCGCGAAAGGTGCTTGCCGAGCTGGAGGCGCAGTCGCGCCAGCGTTACATGCCGCCGGAGTTCCTGGCCATCGTTCGCCTTGGTCTCGGCGACACGCGCACAGCAATGGATCTGATGGAGGAAGCGTACGAAGGTCGCTCCGGTGCCCTCGTGTATCTAAAAGTCGAGCCGTTGCTGGATCCGTTGAGAGCCTATCCCCGGTTTGTGGCATTGGTACAGCGGATGAGACTCTAACGGCTCGGGAGTCGGTTGTCGGGAGTCGGGAGTCGGGGAACAGCGAAAGGCAACTGCTTCACAGCCCGTCGTTGCTTTTGCGACTCCCGACTCCCGACTCCCGAGCTCCTATTGCTTCTTCTCCCGCTCCAAAGCCGACAAGGTGTATCTGCTGCCCGGGTTCCAGAGAATCCAGCCCATGATCCCGTTGTCGTAACCAGCCCGCATTTGCGCTCGCACCTCGGCGCGGCCATAGCGAGGTGGTCCCAGCGTGAAATCCTGATACCACGGTACTACACTCGCGACGTTTGCGATTCCTGCGCTTCGCCGTTTCGCATCTTTTAGGCCGTTGTCGATAATCTGGTATGGCCGCGCGTTGGGATAAGAGATCTTGTAGGCGCCGCGGTTGTAATGCGACGGATACATCATGGGCAGGACGACGTCCACCGCGTCGGCAAATGACTCCCATAGCTGCCCGATCCCCATGTCCGTGGTATCTGTGGTAGTAAGACCGAAGACGTCGGCGGTGAACGGCACTCCCAATGGTTCGAGGCGCTTGCGTGCCGATATGAGCTGCTCCCTGATCACCTGCGCGCGCGTGCGGCCGTTTGCGAGCGGAAACGTCGCCTGTGTAACGAGCCTCTTCTCGTCCGGAAAGCGCACGTAGTCGAACTGTATCTCGCTGAAGCCCAGCTCTACCGCTTCACAAGCGAGATCGACGGCGTACTTCCAGGGTCCCTCCTGATGCGGGTCGAGCCATGGTTTACCCGACTTATCCAGCCAAGGTTTGCCGTCGGATTGGCGGCGGATGGCCCATTCTGGTTTAGCCTTGGCGAGAATCGGATCCTTCACCACAACAATCCGGGCGATTGGATAGATGTTGTGCGCGCGCATGGTGTCGAGCACGGCACGCAAACGCTCGGTGCGCATCACCACGGTAGTGTCCGCGCCTATCTCGCCCGCCAGAGGCACGCGTGAGCGGTAGAGGATGAAGCCGCGGTCGTCCTTCACATCGATGACGAGAGCGTTCACCTCGGTACGCTTGGCGACGTCGATCAACTGCCACATTTTCCGTCCGACGGCTGCCCAGCGGTTCACGTACAGCCCGCGGACGGGAGACGGTGTAGGGACGAGCGCCACTCGCGGCAGCATCGTTTCAAAGCGCGCAGCGGTGCGGGGCGCCTCAACACACGACGCTGACCGAGCCGGTTGGCTCCGAGCTGAGTTCGGCGCGACTCCCATAGCCAGCCAGCAAATGGTCGCCGCAATGGTACGCAAGAGAGCTACTCCACCTTCTTCATATCCTTGCCGCAACAGCAGCGGGGCAAGTGCGTTCCGCCGCCGCCTTCGGCCGCTCCTCTGGTCACCTGAATCTCGCACGCGCAACGCTCGTCCTGACAACGATAGATCTCGCCTTTTCGCAAAGCCATTGTGAGGTTCTCCTTTGATTTTCGCGGGCATCGTTCAGATTTGCGGGAACCGCTGCGCGGTCCCCGATCCTCTAGGAATTCAAAGACGCATACACTTCCTCAACAAGCTCGAGGTCCCGACGGGCGCGAGCCAGATCGAACAGCGGCTCTCGGCCACTCTCAAACGCCGCCAGAAAATCATGGAACATGGCCTTGTAGCCTAACATGTCGCGCACCCCCGGGAAAATCAGTCGCTTCTTCTTCCCCAGAACGGCGAGCACCAGACCGTTGGACTCGAAGGCCAGCGATCCGGTAGTTCCGTAGATCCGAGAGACTCTCAGTCCCCTGAGTGGCGATGGCACTTCCCACGAGTAGGACAGCGTTCCGACCGCGCCATTGTCGAAATGCAGAACCACAAGGACGCTCTTTTCCCGGCCCACAACCGCCTGGCGTCCCGCCAGGAGCCCGCGCGCGGACTCGACTCCTGGACCAAGGTTGGCGACGAAATTGATCCAGTGAATGCCGCCCTCGTAGAGTGCGCCTCCGCCGGAAAGAGCCGCGTTGTCACGCCAGTCATCCGCACCGGCAGTCTGCTGCTTGAGGGCATTCACGTGCAGGTAGAGCGGCTCTCCAATGACGCCGGAAGCGATCAGCTCTCGCAAGCGGAACGCGACCGGCTTGTAAAAGTAGTTCTCGGCGATGAATACCCTGCGACCACTTCTTCTCTGCTCTTCAGCTACGATGTCGAAGTCAGTCGACTTGAGAAACGGCGGTTTCTCTACTATCACGTGCTTCCCGGACCCGAGCGCGGTAACCGTAAGTTCGAGATGCGATGAGGGAGGCGTTACCACCACCAGGATATCCACCCTATCGTCAGCCAGTGCTGCTTCGTAGGAACCGAACGAGCCACTGCCCTTGTATCGGGTATTGTACTCGGTCGCCTTGGCGGCATCCCTGCTTGCGTAGTAACGCCGGACGCGCGGAAAGCTTGCGAGTGTTTTGCTGTGCATGCGCGTAGCGAGGCCGCATCCGATGAACGCGATATGGAGATCGGGCTGATCCGCCACCTATCGCTCCGGATTTGCGGCTAGCACCAAGGACGGCGATGGGCGCGTAACTTCGAGCGCGAGCCTGCGAGCCGCTCGGAGAGAGACAGCTGCAATCGTGAGACTCGGGTTTACTCCTGCCGAGGTGGGCAGGCAACTGCCATCCATCACGAACAGGTTGTCGATTCCGCGGTACCTGCAGTTCTCATCGAGCGGCGAAGTTGCGCGGTCTGAACCCATGCGTATCGTTCCGACGGCGTGCGAGAAGGTCGTGATATCGTGCACATAAAAGAACCATGCACCGGCACGGCGCAGAATTCGCCTTGCCGCGCGCACGAGGGCGGCGCGGGCGGCGAGATCGCGCGACGTGTAACTATGCTCGATGTATAATCGCGGTAAGCCCACCTCATCCGTCTGACTTCTGTCCAACGCGATGTAGTTTTCGTAGCGCGGCTGATCCTCGGCGATCGCGAGAAGACCCGTCAGGTGCTCGACCATTGGAGCCATGAAAGGGCGCGCCATCGCCGATACACGTGCCTCCACCAGCTTCACGGCGGGAGTGTGTACCTGTTGGAGCGAACCCAGCTTGCCCCTCGGCTCGAGGACCGATGGATGACCGAAGTAATAGTCCGTGATCCCGAGCTGTTTGTGGAATTGATGGTGCGGGTCGGGGTTTCCCGGAAATAGTCCGAAAACCATCGCGTTACAGTGACGCATCAGGTAGTGCCCGATAGCCTGGCCTGCGGGATTCAGCCGTTCCAGACCGGAAGCCAGGATTAGATGTGGAGACGCTATCGCTCCTGCGGCCACGACGAATCGCTTGGCGCGGTAACGACGACGCGCGCCAGTAGTCTTGTCCAGGCACTCGAGAGCCGTGATGAGCGGCTTGGCGTTGACATGATTCCAGTCCTCATGCTCGTTCGTGATGAGGCGCAACGCCACCGTATTCGTCGCGAGGGTCAGGCCTTGTGCGATGAGCCGGGGAATCACCCGAGTCGCCAGATCGTTCTTCGCGCTGATGCCGCACGCGAAGCAATCACAGGTGCGGCACGCTATGCAAGCGCCCTGTTCGGCCGAAGAGCTATAGTTAATGGCCAGCGGCAGCCGAAACGGCCGGAACCCAAGCGCTCGCGCCGCCCTCCCTATCCTTCGCGACGTATTCGAGAGAGCCGCAGGCGTCTGCGGATAGGGCGCGCTCCGGTATGGCTCGGTGGGATCCTCTCCGGCCTGGCCAGCCACGCCCAGCAAGGCCTCAGCCTCGGTGTACTGGGGCTCGAGCTCTGAGTAGTTGTAAGGCCAACGGGCGTTTGTGTCGGTAACGATCGAAGGATCCGGCTCGAAATCCCTCAGTCGCATTCGAAGCGCAACTGCTCCGTAAAATACCGAGGGCCCGCCTACACAGTAGTATGCGCCAATAGTTTCGCCTTCAGCGCCGGGGTTGACATGGTACGGCGTCTCGTGGCAGTAACACGGAGTCGCTTCGCAGACGTTCTCGGGCGCCCAATTGTGTGGCCCGCGCCTCACCCAGTCACCGCGCTCGATCATCAGCACTCGCTGCCCGGCATGCACGAGTACGTGCGCAGCCATAGAACCGCCGAAGCCGCTGCCTATGACAACGACATCGAAAGAGTCTTCACCGTCGCGAGTAGTGGTAATCGTCATTGGCCCGGAGCTAGTAAGCTACTGGAATACGTCACGCGCGCGACCCTCCCGACTCCCGACTCCCGACTCCCGAGCTTTTAGATAAGTCCCTGGCGCGGTTGTATCAGCGCCAAGCCCAGCCCCACGAGAATCGCCACCCACACGCCGACGTATAGCGGCACGAACCGCTTGCGGCGTTGAAGCATTTGGGGATGGAGAATGGGCTTTCCCGCGAACTTGCCTCGAGGTTTGCTAGGAAAGAAAAAAGTCTTGTATGTCTCGATTGTAGCGACGCTGTAGCCCAGGCCGCCGGCCGTGATGAAAATGTAATTGGTGGTGAAGAGCGACAGCACGAGCGCCCAGAACAGCGCGATCATGGGGCTCCTGAAAAACTTGAAAGTCTCGAACCCTTCCACGGGAGCATCCTTCCAGGCTCCGCCAAACGCGGCCAACCAGCCACCGATGCTGCCAATCGCGAGCGTGATGACCAGACCGCCCGCACCCAGATCCGCCTGCTGCAGCCACGACAGCCCCCACAACACTAGCAGAACGGCAGCAACGCAGCCGGCTGCGACCAGCGAGCGAACGCGGCGGTCCCTTACAACCTTGCCGAACACGCTGAATTGCATCGGGATGAAATACTTCGACTGATCCTCGTCCCTGATGAACACCTTGTAGAACTCCACAGTTGCCCGCTCCATGGCGTAGACCAGGCCGAAGCTGACGAACAGGCTCGACGCGCGCGTCATGTCGAAATGAGTGAACGCGTGAGCGATCACCGCCAGAGCCGGAGCAACGAGCACACTGCGAAAGTATGTACTCCATGTGAAACCCTCATGGATGGCATCCTTGTACATACCCCACGTTGCGACGTGCAATCCGACGAGCACGCCGACGAGAAGAGAGAGAAGTAGATCCACGCGCTATCGGGAAGTCGGGAGTCGGGAGTCGGGAGTCGCCTACCAGCCTCGCAACGCCGACCAGATGAGCGGATAGGTTGCCATCGTCTGAGCACGGTACTGGGGACGGAAACCAAATAGTATCACGTGTCCTTTTCCAACTGACACGTCCACCAGCGCCGCGCGCCCGTTCAGCTTGCTGCCGCCCAGCAGCCAGCCCGACAGCAGTGGGTCGCCTTCGCGAGGATACCGACCCACGACGCGTGCGCGCGAAGTATCTGTGATCTCGAAAGCAGGGCCTTCCTCGAACCACGCCACGGTGCGGGCGGCCATCCCCTTCGCAATCGGATGAGCGCGATCCAGTTCCAGCGCCATTATCGAGCCTGGTGCGTAGAACTCGCGCGAGCTGACACCTTGAAGGACGTTCCTCACCGGAAGATCGAACGTGTGGACGGCGTAAAGGCTGGCGTCATTGAACGCGACCAGTGTACCGCCTTCTGCTACGAACGCTTTGAGGGCCGCTGCGCCCGCGTCGCCCAGCCCGCCCTTGAGCGAGTCCGGGTAGTTCTCGAAGTACGCACCCCGCGCCGTTGTTTGCGCGCTCTGGTCCGGAAGAATGATTACGTCGAAACGTTGCTTCAGATTGCCGGCACGTATATCACGGTCAACTACCGATGTATGAGGGATGGAGTGCTGCTCCAGAATCCATCGCGTCCACCCTTCGTCCATCGACGGCGCGTAGCTGCGGTACATGGCTATGCGGCGATTGCTCTGTCCGCTCAAACCCTCGGCGACGAGCTTCGGCACCGCCATGGGTGGAATGGGTGCTGATGTTGGTATCGCTGCCGAATCCGTGATGGCAGCCACAGTTACGCCCATGAGCAAGGGCAGAGTGTGCGCGGTCACGTCGTAGGGCCTCTTGGGAGGGCCGCCTGGATACTCCCGCAAGTCTGGGTACGTTTGTTTCTCCAGCAGCGCCTTGGCAAAGGAGCCATATGGCTGAGCCAGAAAAATTACATAGCTGTCTTGCGGGTACCGGCTGTTGGCTGATGTGAACGCCGCCGTAGCGCGACGAACTTCAACTTGGCCGCGCTGCAGAATCCTGATCAGAGTTGCTACCGCACCTGGATCGGTTTGCTGCGTCGGGATTACGAACGCAACCGGCCAATCCGCTCGGCCCGGCGCAGCACGTCCCTTGACCGCGCGTTCTCCGACGACCGCGAAGCTCTCCAGCCAGGTCGCCCGATCACGCGCCGACTCCGCCAGGAGTGCCCATGTGGCCGCGGTCTGATAGCGCACGATGTCGCCAATGCCCCAGCGTCCACCAGGCCACAGGGTGAGAAAGTTCCAGCTCGTGACGCGCGCATCGTACCCGCGCGACTCGCGAAGCGAATCGAATGGTATCTCTATCGGAGTGGCGAGGTCAGCACTGGCTGTTTCCGTGAGAATCCGGATGCCCGCATGGTAGTGCTGGTAGGCGCGCGCAGGCGTCCAGGCATCGTACGATGCGTTGTTGGCAATACCGGTCATTCCTGCAGCAGTCATCCGCCAGGTCATGGACATTCCCATCTGATTCACGCCAGCGGTGATCAGCGGGTCCACGTTGGGCTCGATGGGATCCATGTACGGGGGAATGAAGATTCGCGATCCGTTGGACTGTTGCTGATGGATGTCGTTCACGACCTGTGGATGCCATACGTTGTGAAGCGAGTCTACGGTCAATTGCGTTTCCACCTGCGTGAAAGCGTACCAGTCGCGGTTATTGTCGTGGCCCACGTACTTGTGATACAGCTCGGGCGGTGACGATCCCTCATGCGGGGTACCCAGTGTCGAGCGGTACCAGGCGCCGACGATATCCACGCCATCCGGGTTCAGCGACGGAACGAGGATGACAACCGTGTTGGCGCGGATGCTTCTCGTTTCAGCGTCGTCCTGTGCGACGAGCCGGTGTGCGAGAACGAGCGGCGTGAGGATCCCGCCCACTTCCGTCGAGTGAATGCTCGATGTCACCAGGACGACGGTCTTGCCATCCGCGAGAAGTTTCTCGCGTTCACCTGGCGACTGCAGTCTGGGATCGGCGAGCTTGCGTTGTATGTCCCGGTATCTGGGTAACCTGGCAAGCGTG
Source organism: Gemmatimonadaceae bacterium (assembly GCA_046261975.1). Lineage (GTDB taxonomy): Bacteria > Gemmatimonadota > Gemmatimonadetes > Gemmatimonadales > Gemmatimonadaceae > JBHENQ01. Next base: position 26,275 of record JBHENQ010000008.1, read on the forward strand.
GCGGAATCAGCGATAAACGCTGCTATGAAGGGTCGCCCAAGCGTCGTCTTGCCGATTGTGCGAACCGTAATGCGCGGCGACGCGACATCGAGGGCAGCGAAGTAGTCTGTCACCAGCTTCCAGCTGGGCAACTTGCGGTCGGTGCCGGGCTCGAAACCAATGACTGAAGCGGGCGTTGGAAGCGGGCGTCGTTGTGCTGTCAACGCAACGTGGGGAAGGATCAGCGTAGCGGCAGCAGCAACGCCGCTGAAAGCGAGAGTACGAAGGTATGGTAGAAGCATCCCGTAAGTTGAGGCCGTGGCGATTGAGGGGGCAAGGTCGGCTGCGCGCTGCTGTTCCCTGTCACTCGTCACCTGTTACCTGTCACCTGTTACCTGTTACCTGTCACCTGATTCTCTTAGTTCTTCGGCCGTCTCGATCGCGAGCTCTATCTCGCGCTGAACCGCTCGTGCTTCGCGCGTTGCGTCGGAAGAATCATCCAACGCGGATTGCATACCCTGCGAGCGGAGTTTTATGAGGTCCAGCTTCAGAGTTTCCAGCGCTGTGGCAGTGCGTTCGAGTCGCGCCGCGGTAGTTTGTCGGCGCGTGGTGAGGTCAGCGAGGGTAGCGCGTTGCCGTTCGAGAAGCTCGATCCTCGAGGCATCACCGACCGGAGTCCTCGAAGAGCGAGCCGAGGCGATTCGAGTCTCGATCTCGCGCAGTGTGTCGGGCGAGACGGACGCATCGAGGTTGTGCAGCATCTGAGCGAGCGAAGCTGTCCGCTCGACAAGCGCGTCCACAGTCGGTGCGATGTCCGGCAGCATCGCTCTATCAGCGTTTTCCAGACTTTCCACAATCGCCGCGATTGCTGCGCGCTCTGCTACGACGCGCCTGATGGAAGCCCCGTGCGGGCCCGCGATGACCTCTGGTGGCGCCAGACCCGCGGTGATCGTCTCCTGCGACAACGCCTGGGAGGGAAGAACGGACGCGCTCGACCTCGGAGTGCGCTTGACGTTTCGAGCGCCTGGCTGGAGAATCTCCTTCCACGTCACGCCTTCAGCCCACAACCCGCCCCACCTACGAAACAGACGTCCACCCATCACGACTGATGGGAAGAGAAACCATGGGAAGAATGGCGTTGTGAGAGCGTTGATGGCGGCCAGCGTGAGCACTGTGGCGCCCGAGCCGGCGAGATTACGCCGGAAACCCACGATTCGTTCATCTATTGGAGCCTTGTGTGAAGCGGGCGCCGCCGCTGGCATGGGACTGATTGGTGCCGCCTCCCTGCGCCTCGACCGCTCGTCCGCGCGCCAGTGCTCCCACGGCTGCACCGGTTCTGGATGGCCGCGAGGCTCCGGCACTCGCGGCAACATGGCTGGCAGCGCTGATGACACTGTCAATGCTGCAGCGATCGCGGAGCCGAAATCAGCAGCATTCTGCCAGCGGTCCTCTCGGCGTTTTGCCAGCGCTCGCTCGATCGCGTTCACCAGCCCGGGTGGAAGATCGACGCGGCTGGACCTTAGCGAACGCGGAATCTCGTTCAGATGCCTGAGAAGCAAGGCGGTCGTGTTCCTTCCAGCGAACGGAACCTCTCCCGCAAGCATCTGATAGGCCACCACCCCCAGCGAGTAGATGTCGCTGCGTCCGTCCACGTCCCGTTCGCCGAGGGCCTGTTCGGGACTCATGTATGCCGGCGTACCCACAGCGATCCCCGTGACGGTCAGCCGTGTGTCGGCGTCGAGGGCGCGAGCGATGCCGAAGTCCGTGACGACGCTTCGTCCGGTGCGATGCTCGATGAGTATGTTGTCGGGCTTGATGTCCCGATGGACCACTCCATGTGAGTGAGCATAGGCGAGCGCGCTGGCTACGTCACGAAGAATACGAGCAGTATCCGTCGCGCTCAGTCGCTTCTCTCGAGCGAGCCGCGCGCCCAGACTCTCCCCCTCGACCAGCACCATTACGATGAAGACGAGGCCCCCTCGCTCATCCACGCTGAGGATCGGGACGATGTTCGGATGGTTGAGCCGAGCCGCAGTCTCAGCCTCTCGTTGGAAACGGGTGCGCACATCGGCCCGGTAAGCCAGGTCAGGCGGCAGCACCTTTATTGCGACGTCCCGCCTCAGCCGCACATCAACGGCGCGGTAGACCACCGACATTCCGCCGCGTCCCAGTTGCTCCTGAATGTCGTAAACATCTCCAACAGCCGCGATTACGCGGTCACGCATCGCGTCGTCCATGCCCGCCCCCCGCATCACCTGGCTTCGCGCGATATCTTCTTCACCTCATCTGCGGCGTAAACCACCGCGTCCACGTCAGCGGCTAGGGATCGGGCGCGTTCGGTGAGCAGTGTTATCTGGTCGGTTGCACCAGCCACGCTGCCCGCGCGGAGCCGAAGCACATCGAGACGCATGCCCTGGAGTGCTACCGCGCAACTTTCCAGTTTCTCGCGGGCTTCCGCCGCCCGCCGGACGTTATCCGCGATGGCCCTCCGCTGCCTCTTGAGAAACGCCAAACGCCTTACGCGCTCCTCGCTTGCCTTGTGTTCCAACGGATTCGCCTGAGACTCGAGCTCGCTTATCTGGCGCTCCACCAGACTCGCGGCGCCCGGATTGTCAGCTCTCTCGATATCGATGAGACCCAGCGCGAGAGACTTGACTCGCTGGAAGAGCCCATCCGCTGCTGATCCGACACCACTCACGAGCTTCCGATCGCTCTTGGGAAGCGAATCGATGAGCCGGAGTATCTCTGCACGACTCTGCTCCGCCTGTTTCACCGTACCAACGTGCCGGCCGAATTCCTCGAAGCTCGTGCCGGCGGAGAGCGCCTGTGGTGCTTGTGCCGCCCGCGCCACGGATCGTGCCTGCCGCTGTGCCGTCAGCTTCGGCGCCCGGCCGAATATCTCCCCAACCTCGTCAATGGTCTCGGAAGCGACGTCGACCAGTCGGCGATCCCGCGATTGGCGGAAGACATCCCGCCAATCATATCCTGCTGATACTAGACCGGCGTACTTGTAGGCCATGTAGATGCTCCAGAAGACCGGGATGGGGATGATATCCACGCCGGTGAAAATGGAGGTGATCACGATGACCGAATTCACCACCGCGTAATAGATGAACTTGTGCCGGAATTTTTGCACTGGCGGCGCGGTCCAGCGGTCTACATTGTACGCCGCCGGGCTTGCCATTGGGCCACCAGTCTGCGATGCCGAAAGGCCACCCATACCGCGCCAAGGGCTCCCGGGCACGTTCCCGCCGTCCGCAGGCGAGCCGGCACCAGAAGCCTGTGGGTAGTACGAGCTGGAGGTTCGGGGCGGGATCACGCTGCCATCACCATGCAACGCGGTCGAGAGAGCGCTGGCGCTCGGAAACCGTCGCGCGGGCTCTTTCTCCAGAAGCACCATGACCGTTGTGGCGAGGTCGCCAGGAATTTCCGAGCGGTGCTGCTCTACTGGAACGGGTCGCTCGCTGAGATGCTTTACCAGCATGGCCGGCGTCGTCGCTGCTGTGAACGGCAGCTCTCCGGCCAGCATCAAATAGGCCACGACCCCAAGCGAATACAGGTCGCTCCTGCCGTCGAGCTCACGGTCACCGGCGGCTTGCTCGGGCGACATGAACGCCGGCGTGCCGATCGCGACCCCTGTAGCGGTAAGCCGGGAATCGCTGCTATCCTGGACTGCGCGCGCGATTCCGAAGTCTGTGACCATCGCCCGGCCGCTATCACCTTCCAGCAGGATGTTGTCGGGCTTGATGTCGCGGTGCACCACTCCTCGAGCGTGGGCGTAGGCCAGTGCGTCAGCGACCTCGCCCAGAATGCGTCTGGACTCCTCTATGCCCAGCATGCGTTCGTCGTGCAGCCGCTTGGCGAGCGTGGTTCCGTCCACGCAGGCCATCACGAAAAATACCAGACCTTCACGCTCGTCAACGCTGTAAATCGGGACGATGTTCGGATGGCTCAGTTGAGCCGCAGTCTCGGCCTCGCGAAGGAATCGCGACTTGATCTCGCTTCTGAAGGCCAACTCCGGCGGAAGAAGCTTGACCGCCACGGTCCGTTTCAGTCGTTTGTCCTTGGCGCGGTATACGATTCCCATTCCACCGCGCCCGATCTCCCGATCCACATCGTAATGCGCAGAAAGCGCGCGCTCGACGAGCGCACGCAACTCCGCGTCGGAAGAAACCGCGATTGGATCAGGCACGCAAAGACACCACCGCCTGGATAGAGCGCATCCTTGAGAGAGGCACCTGGCCGGGTAATACGACCGTCAGCACCGGATCGGGACGCTGCGGCTCGGAATCAAATGTATCGTCGATAGTGTAGCACGCGAGGCGCTGACTGAACAGACTCCGCCACGCTGGCCGGTTCCCTACGCCAAAGAGGCCGCTGAAAGTTGCAATTCCTGCCCACCTGGCGTAAGTCAGTTGGAACGGAAAGTGAACCAGGTGACAGCTAACAGGAGACAGGTGACAGGGGAACGGCGAAGAGAGAACGAGCTGTTATCTGTTACCTGTTAACTGTTAGCTGTTCCCATTAGCTATTCCCTGTAAGCTGGTACCTGTCACCTGTTCCCTGGTTTAACATGGCTCAGCGTCAAACATTGCCCGTTCTCCCGTTACGCGGAACAGTCGTGTTCCCCGGACTTTCAGCGCCCATTGCGGCCGGCCGGCCAGGGACCTTGCGCGCCATCGAAGCATCGCTCAAGGGCGACCGACTGGTTTTCGCCGTGGCGCAGCGCGACAACACTGACGAGCCGACGCCGGACATTCTCTACTCAATGGGAGTCATCGCTCGAATCGGGCAGGTGCAGCGCGGACTCGGTGGCGTGCAACTCCTTCTTCAGGGAGAACAGCGTGCGAGCGCGCTTCAGTACACGACCACTGACAATTACCTGAGTGCCATTGTTGTCCCCGTAGAGGAGATGAATCCGCTGGACGAGAACGACGCCGCGTTCGAGGCGCTGCACAAGGAATCGCGGGAGCGCGCCGCAGAGTTGGGGGAGAAGCGCGGACTGCCCGAGGAAGTCGTTCATCAGGTTCTCGACGCCGTCACCGAGCCGGGAAAGTTCGCCGATCTCGTCGCCGGCTACATCGAGCTGAGCGTGCCGGAAAAGCAGGGATTGCTGGAGACGCTGAGCGTGGAGGAGCGGCTTCGCCGCGTCCTGGTACACGTACAGCGGCAGATCGGGCTTCTCGAGGCCCAGGAAGACATCAAATCGCAGGTCCAGGAAGAGCTCGGGCAGCGTCAGCGCGAGATGTACCTTCGCGAACAGATGAAAGCCATTCAGAAAGAGCTCGGAGACGATGACCAATCGCGCGAGCTGGAGGAGCTGCGCGAGAAGTTGAGCAAACTCGAGCTTCCCAAAGTCGCGCGGCAGGAAGTCGAGCGTGAGCTGGGTCGCCTCGAACGCTCGGGCCGCGAGTCAATGGAAGCGCAGGTGATTCGTACGTATCTGGAGTGGATTGCAGAGCTGCCTTGGAGCTCCCGGTCAGACGACAGCCTCGATCTGTCGAAGGCCAAGATCGTGCTCGATGAGGATCACTACGGTCTGCCGGACGTCAAGGACAGAATACTCGAATTCCTCGCCGTGCGGCAGCTCAAGGCTCAGCAACTTGCGGAAGAGGTAGAGAAGGAAGGTGAACTTCCAGCCGCGAAGGTACGCCCCGCCAAGGACGACGCAACTCCCACACTTTCGCCGGTCGATGACGCGGAACTAATAATTACCGACGCGAAGGAAGCGAAGTCGCGGGCGATGGCGAAGGGTCCGATCCTGCTATTCGTAGGGCCTCCAGGAGTCGGCAAGACCTCCGTAGCGAAATCCATCGCACGATCACTCGGCCGCGAGTACGTTCGCGCATCGCTTGGCGGCGCACGCGACGAGGCCGACATCCGCGGCCACCGTCGTACATACGTAGGCGCCATGCCCGGTCGCATCGTTCAGGGCCTCAAGCAAGCTGGAACCAAGAATCCGGTCTTCCTGCTGGATGAGGTGGACAAGCTCGGCGTTTCCTTCCAGGGTGATCCGTCCGCAGCGCTGCTGGAAGTTCTGGATCCGGCGCAGAACGACAGCTTCACCGATCACTACCTCAATGTTCCGTTCGACCTGAGCGAGGTGCTCTTCATCGCGACCGCCAACTTCATTCAGAACATTCCGGGCCCGCTTCTCGACAGAATGGAAGTCGTGGAGTTCTCAGGCTACACGGAACGGGAGAAGTCCGAGATCGCGAAGAAGTATCTCATACCTCGCCAGTTGGACGAGAGCGGCCTCAAGGAAAAGGGCGTTCAGTTCACCGATGAAGCCGTGCTCACGATCGTGACCGGGTACACTCGCGAGAGCGGCGTCCGCCAGCTTGAGCGTCAGATCGGAGCGGTCGCACGAAAGGTGGCGCGAAGGATTGCCGCTGGTGAAACAGGCCCGATCACCGACGAGTCGATAACCGGAGAAGAAGTGCGCAAGCTTCTCGGGAGACCGAAAGTGCATCCAGAGCACGCGGCGGAGCAAAACGAGGTGGGAGTGGCCACGGGCATGTACTACACTCCCGCGGGCGGTGACATAATGTTCGTCGAGTCTGCGATCCGCCGCATGTATGCCGCCGCGCAAGCCGACAACGTGGTGCAGGTAGGCGGTTGGGGCAACGTGTCGCTCATTCTCACTGGGCAACTCGGCGATGTAATGAAGGAATCAGCCCGTGCCGCGCTCACCTACGCCGCAACCCACGCGTCGAAACTTTCCATACCGGAAGACCGTCTCGGTTCGATCGAAGTTCATATTCACGTCCCGGCCGGCGCTATTCCGAAAGATGGCCCATCAGCCGGCGTGACCATGTCGACGGCTCTGGTATCCGCGATGTCCGGGCGTCCGGTGCGGAAGGATGTCGCGATGACCGGCGAGATCACCCTTCGCGGACGCGTGCTACCAATTGGAGGCGTCAAAGAAAAGGTTTTAGGTGCTCACCGGGCTGGAATAACCACGATCATCCTTCCCAAGGACAATGAGGCGGATCTCGAGGATATCCCGGAAGAAGTCAGGAATGTGCTCGAGTTCCATTGCCTGGAGACGCTGGACCAGGTATTCGAGATCGCGCTGGTGCCTCAGGACCAGCCTGTCGCCGATATCCCGAAGACGATGATGGAAGAGGCCGAGGAAGCGGCGGAGGAGAGTCAGGCTAAGGCAGTGGCCTAGTGCTCGGGAGTCGGGAGTCGGGAGTCGGGAGTCGGGAGTCGGGAGTCGGGAGTCGGGAGTCGGGAGTCAGCAGCACGGGGTTCCTATTCCCTATTCCCTATTCCCCAATCCCTAATCCCTAATCCCTAGCTTCCCACCGGTCCCCACATGAAAACCTTCCAGGGGCTGGGAAACGGCTCGGCACCATCCAGGAAATATTCGGTGTAGCGCCGCTCGGGCGGAGTGGTGATGTCCGCCGGCGCGCCCGTCTCGCGATCCATTTCGGCCGTCACGATTCCTTCGGGAATCGTCCAGCTTCCCGCCTCGCGACCCTGATAGTAGCGCGCGATCATGTCTCCCCAGATCGGCGCCGCTAAAGAGCCGCCCGCGGCACCAGGCGCGATCAACTTCGGCTTGTCGAAGCCGAGCCAGACGCCTGCTACGATCTCCGGCGTCATGCCCACAAACCATACATCGCTGTTGTCATCGGTAGTGCCCGTTTTGCCTGCGACAGATATGCTATTCGGTGCATGCCTTCTCACGGCCTGGCCCGTACCTCGATCCACCGCGTCGCGCATCATGTCCCGTACGATGAAGGCGACCGCGGAATCAAGCACCTGCCTGGGCGCGCGCGGCGGTGCGGTGAACACCGTGCGGCCGGCACTATCGTCCACCCGCAGGATCATCCGTGGCTCTACAGTACCGCCCAGATTTGCGAACACGCTATACGATGCGATGAAGTCCATGGGGCGCACTTCCGACGCGCCGATGGCACTCGACGGATAGAGTGCGATCGGCGTCTCTATCCCAATGCGCCTGGCAAGCTCTGCAACGCTGTCGAGACCAACTCGGATCCCGAGCTGAACCGCAACGGAATTCCGCGAGCGAACCAGTGCCTCCCGCATCGTGAGCGAACCAGCGAAGAGCTCATCGGAGTTCTGGGGCCTGTAAACGGTGCCGTTTCCCATCTCGATCGCCAACGCCGTGTCCGCAAGAATTTCGCTTGCAGGAATGCTATCGGCGATCGCTGCCGCGTACACGATCGGCTTGAATGCGGACCCGGGCTGTCGCATGGCCTGGGTAGCACGATTGAATGGGGACTGCGCGAAATCTCGACCGCCGATGAGGGCAAGAACGTCACCACTGGCCGCATCCATGGCAACCACCGCGCCCTGCAGATAGCCTGGCTCGCCCTTACTATGCTGTCGGTAGGTCGGCCATTTGTAGCCTTCCCGCGCCTCGAGGCGAGTAGCACCTTCGCGCAGTGCGTAGTCAGCCGCGCTTTGAAGCGCGACGTCCAGTGTCGTGTGAACGCGAAACCCGCCCTCCGCGAGAGAAATTCCGGTGCTTTCCGCGCGGCGCCGAACGGCGTCAACGAGGTACGGAGCCGCTACCGGCATTCCCGCATTGGGCGCCGTAACCACGTGCTGCAGCTTGGCGGCGCTGGCCTGCGCCTGCGTTATGAAACGCTGGTCGGCCATTAGTCCGAGCACCAGGTTGCGTCGCGCTCGAGCGCGATCTGCGTGCCGGATCGGTGAATAAAGCGCGGGGCCCTTGGGAAGTGCGGCAAGCGTCGCTGCCTCCGCCAGCGTCAGGCTGGTTGCCCTTTTTCCAAAATAATGCCTGGCGGCGGCCTCGATTCCGTACCAACCGTGGCCGAAGTGTATCTGATTGAGGTACGCCTCGAGGATCTGCTCCTTGGTGTAACGGCGCTCCATCTCTCGCGCGGCAGTCTGCTCGCGCAGCTTTCGGCCCAGGCTCCGGTCCGCGCGATCCACGATGCTAGGATGCATGTTCCCGACGAGCTGTTGCGTGATCGTGCTTGCGCCGCGCGGTTCACCGCGAGCGATGTCCTTCAGCGCGCCGGCTATGCCGATGACGTCCACGCCGTCGTGCTCGTAGAATCGCTGATCCTCCACCGCGACGAACGCCTGCGCGATGTACTTGGGGAGCGTCTTGATGGAGATGCTGGTCCGCCACTGTTTGCCGATCTCTCCCACGAGAGAGCCATCACGAGCGAACACCAGTGACGATTGAGGCGGCCGGATGATCCGCCAGGCATCGCCGGCCTGGTTAGCTCCTTCCTGCGCATGGAGCGGCCGTAAAAAAAGGAGAATCGTGACGGCGATGAGGAGAGACGTGAAGAAAACCCGCCTCGGTGGCGGAGAGTTGGATTGCGGAATGCCGGCGGCGCGCCGCGGAGACAACCCGGTCTCCGCAGCCCTATCTCTTGGCAAGCAAATACTTCTCAAACCACGCAAGCTCCGCTTCCACCTTCGTCACCTTATGTGACGGCTTTCGGAAGACATGCCCCTCATCGGGAAACACTAGCAGCTCCGTCGGTACACCAAGCCAGACGAGCGAACGGTAGGCTTCGTATCCCTGTGATGTCGGTACTACGCCATCGGCATCGCCGTGCGTGAAGATCGTTGGGGTCCTCACACGCGACGCCGTACTTATACCTGATTCAGCCCAGTATTGCTCCAAGTGCTCCCAGGGTGGCTTGCCTCCGTTCATTACATGATACCAATAGAAGGTGTCGCCGGTGCCGAAGGCTGACGTTTCGTTCCAGTCCCCAGCTCCGGAGGCCGCGGCCCGAAAACGGGTGGTGCGGCCGATGAGACAATTCGTCAGGATGCCGCCATAGCTCCAGCCGCCTACTCCCATACGCGTTGAGTCGGCCCAGCCGCGCGCGATGACGTAGTCCACACCGGTAAGAATATCGGTCGCGGGTCGCGAACAGCCGTAGCCTTCGATGGCGTGAAGAAAATCGTCGCCACGCCCGACGCTACCGCGATAGTTAGTCTCCAGCACCAGGTACCCGCGCGTCGCAAGCAGCGCTCCGTAGTACATGAATCTGCTCGTAGAAGGAATCAGAGCTTCAGTACTCGCGAGCCAGGGTCCACCATGCATCCGTTGCACGAATGGAAGATTCTTCGCTCCACGCCTGCCAGGCGGCCAATAGAGAACTCCTTCGATCGTGTCGCCCTCTCCGTTCGACCACTGAATGGTTTCTACCTCAGGCTTGGCCAGCGCATCTATCGATGCGTTGAAGTAAGTCACGCGCACCACTCGTCCGCCGGCAAGGGCGGTCCAGCCACTGGCGACAAATAGCTCGGGAAACGACTGGTGGTCGGTCATCACATAGGCGATCACCTTGCCATCGCGCGACGCGGAAAGATTCAGGACGCGCCCGCGGTAGGAGGTCAGCTTGTCGACGCGCCTGGGAGCCGTGTCTGCTCTCGCAGCTGCTGTTACGCGGTATATGTTCAGGTTGGTCGACACGATCGCTGCAGCGAGTAGAGACCCATCCGGCAAGAGCGCGAACTCCTCGACGCTGCCTTCGAAGCCGGGAAGCACGTTCTTCGATGTTGACCCATCGAGCTTCACTGCGTACAGCCGCGAGTTGGTCATGACGTTGCGCTCCGCCACCTCATCGCCGAACCCGCCCATATAAAGTCCGCCGCCATCTCTCAACCAGGCGATTCCGTCCTCGATGGCAAAGTTGCGCGTGAGTTGGCGAGGGGCGTCGGAACCCGTGACCGGCATGTCGTAGACTTCCACTTCCGAAAAACTGTCGCTGTATCCGGTGGGAGCTTCCTTCGAACGAAACGCAACGCGGCGCCCGCCGGGCGAATGACGAACCTCCGCCACCGGAAACGGAACGACCGTCATCAGAGTTGCGTTGCGGCTGCCGAACCGGCTCGAATCGAGACGAAAGAACGCCCCGCGGGGGACCTCCCCGTTCAGGCGCCGTGCGTCACCGTAGAATTGCGTTCTGGCTCTGCGCTGCGCGCTGCCGAGCGGTGCGGCGGCCGCGAGCATGATGTAGCGGCCATCCGGCGCCCAATCGTACGTGTCAATCCCGGATGCGAATTGTGCGCTATCGGTGATCTGGCGCGACTCACCACCGAGCACGCTCATCACATGTAGTTGTGCGCTGGTGCCATTCCCGCCGCCGTCAGGGACCAGAAAAGACAGCGATCGGGCGTCGCTGGACCAACGGAGCTCGGAGTACTCACTTGGCTCCCAGGTGAGACGCGTCAATGCTGTCTTGCGACCGTTCTCGTCCAGATCCAGCCGCCAGACAGCGACTTCCTCACGATCCTGAGCGAAATCATCGGTCGCGACGATGAATGCAACGTGCCTGCCGTTCGGTGCCACTTCAACTTCGCGAAACACAGTAACGCCCAGATAATCCTTGACGGAATATCCTGTGATGGAGCTCTGCGCCGCTGCCGGCGGCACACTGGTGACACCCCCACCCCAGATCGCCAACGCAGCCGATAGCGCTCCGACTGTCGAGCGGAATCTCGCCTGCTGCACCTGCATGTATCCTCCAGTTTGAATCCCTGAACTCACCTTCAACGTTGCCGCATGGTCGCGCACATGGCAACTTGAGAGCATGCCTCCTGAGATCCAGCTTGCAATCGCGCAGGTTAGCCCGCGTAAAGGCAACTACGCGGCGAACCTCGCTCACCTCGGTGAGGTATTTGCGCAGGCGCACTCGCTCACGCCACGACCGCATGTTCTGCACCTGCCCGAGACTGCACTCACCGGCTACTTCGTCGAGGGTGGTGTGGGCGACCTGGCGATGGCCGCCGGTGAGCTGGCGCAGGACCTCAACCGTGTTTATCGCGACGTTACAGGCGGCATGCAGCAGCTTGATGTCGTGGCCGGCTTCTACGAGGTATGGACCAACACTCTCTACAATAGCGCGATTTACGTGAGCGTTGGTGCCGAGACTCCCGTCATCAGACACGTGCATCGGAAGAACTTTCTTCCGACGTATGGGCTGTTCGACGAGGAGCGCTTCGTGGAGCGTGGTCATGATATTCGCGCGTTCGACACCTCGTGGGGCCGGGCCGCGATTCTTGTCTGCGAGGACGCATGGCATAGTCTCACCGGAACTCTGCTCGCCCTCGATGGCGCGGAGATGATCTTCATCTCCTCCGCCGCACCCGCCCGAGGCGTGTGGCCACGAGAGGACGCCATACCAGGACCGGCGAGCGTGGCACGATGGGAGAGACTGGTACGAGATATCGCCGAGGAGCATGGCGTCTTCGTCAGCTTCGCTAATCTGAGCGCAATCGAAGGCGGGAAAGCCTTCCCGGGTGGCTCGATGGTCGCCGGCCCACGCGGCGACGTGAGGGTGCGAGGCCCCCTGTGGGAGGACGCGATCGTCACCATCGGCATGGACCTCGCTGATCTCACGCGCGCGCGCGCCGATATGCCGTTGCTCGCGGACTTGCGAACTGCTCTACCGCACCTCATTGACAACCTGGATCAGATTCGAGACGGAGGTCCGGCCGGCGTGGAGTACGACGACGTGTCCGGCAATGGTCGAGGAGCTGGGCGCGCGTCCGCGAACCAGCGAGCTTCGTCCTCCGAGGCATTAGGGCGCGCGGAGTCCACAACGTCAGGCCCACTGCGTGTCGTGCGGCCCGAGCTCGGAGGTGGTCACGGTCCGCACTCACTCGACATCGACGGCTCCCTTCTTGAGCGATGGCTCACTCATTTCATACGAGAGGAGCTCCAGCAGCGCGGCTTTGCAAAGGGTATCGTCGCGGTTTCAGGCGGCGTCGATTCCGCCGTGACCGCATTTCTGGCGGCAAGAGCGCTGGGTCCGGAAAATGTCATCGCTTTGCGTCTCCCCTATTCCACTTCCAGCACGGACAGCCTGGAGCATGCGCAGCTCGTGATCAATGCGCTGGGCGTCACAGGCCACACTATCGACATCTCGCCCGCGGTGGATGGCTATCTCGCGAGCGACCCTGGTGCAAACGACGGGCGTCGCGGGAACATCATGGCGCGGGTGCGTATGATCGCTCTGTTCGATCTCTCGGCCAAACACAATGCGATTCCGCTTGGAACCGGTAACAAGACGGAACGTCTTCTGGGTTATTTCACCTGGCACGCCGACGACTCCCCGCCCGTGAACCCATTGGGTGATCTCTACAAGACACAGGTATGGGCGCTCGCAAGGCATCTTGGGGTCCCGAGCGTAATAGTGGACAAGCCGGCTACCGCAGATCTCGTTGCAGGCCAGACAGATGAAGGCGACCTTGGGATCAGTTATCCAAAAGCCGATCGGATTCTGCACTGGCTGCTGAGCGGCTATTCAGCGGAGTCGCTTGAAGCTCAAGGTCTGTCGCAAGGGGAAATCGAGCGTGTGCGCCGGCGTTTGGAGGGAACTCACTGGAAGCGCCGCCTGCCGACCGTTGCCATGCTGAGTCCTACCGCGATTGGCGAATCGTATCTGAGGCCGGTGGACTACTAGGGGCTAGGGATTAGGGATTGGGGATTGGGGAACTGCTGGCGGCTGTCCCTAATCCCTAATCCCTAATCCCTAGCCCCTAGTTTCAAGCCGCAAACGCCAGACTCACCGCCCTCCGTGCCCCACGTTTGAGTGCGCGATGCACGACGCGAGCGTAAGCCAGGAAATTCAGGCCGGCGAATGGGTATCGGATGAAGAATTCATGCGGAGACATGTTCCCCTTCATGCGATTGCAGGGTGCGCAAGCTACAACGAGATTGCCTGGAACGTGTGATCCGCCCAGTGCGATGGGGTGAACGTGATCGAGCGTGGCAATCTCGATACTGAGGAGCGAGCCACAGTACACGCAGCGGCGACCACAATCACGCATGGTCGCGCGCTTGATGGCTCGTTTCTCGCCTCCGCGCATGGCGTGCCGTGGCCGGCGCGTGAGGCCGCGTGGAGATCTGGGAAGGGCGATTCGGTGAAGGCTCTGGCGTGACATTGCACCTCGCCAAAAAGCGGCGACGCCCAGCCTCGGGACGGGATCCCGGAGTGGGCGTCGCTCTGTGAATGGGGGGGGGCGCAAACTCGGCCGTCACAGCTGCCGCGCTGTATTTCAGCATCGTATTTTGTTGTGCGCTGTGGCAACCATCGTCTCTTGGGTCGTCGGTCAATACGCCCTCTTGTTAATGTGACGCGGATGCTGAGCTGCGCGTCACACTGATACAATCCTGTGCTATTGTGCGCAAGACTACTTGCTGCGTGCACCGCTGCGTGGAATATTGATGTCCCCCCCCTCCATATATCCACACCAGACAACTCCAAGCAGCACCGCCGTCTTGATACCTCAGCCGGCCGTCGGCCTCTTCGGAACAACGGATGAGACCATCAGACGCGCCGTCATAGCCGCTGCATTGCTCGTAATTCCGTCAGGGCTTGTATTCCACCAGTACGTGCGGCCGTTTCCATGGCTGGTGGCGCTCCTGCTCGTCGTCGCTACGGCCGCAACACGCGCGTTTGGCATCCCACTTCCTGGAAAGGGTTACGCGAGTTTCGTTGTTGGGGCCGGAATCGCCTGCATCGCGGCGCTTGGGTGGGCTGCCGGCGCCCTCGTCTGCGGAATAGGAGTCGTCGCGGGGGACATGCTGACGCGACGCCTTCCTGCGCGCAACGCCATCGGCAACGCCGGCCACTGTGCAACCGCCGCCGCCTTCAGTGGTGCCATATACTCGAACGTCTTTGAGGGCGGCTTCGGAGCCGCTGCCTTTGCGTCCTGGAATATCTGGCGGCTAATGCTTCTCATCCTCCTGTTCATCTTCAGCGTCAACACCACCTACTACCTGCAACTCAAACTCTCGCCCGCCGTTGCTTGGGTGGACGCAAACCTGACGGCCAGATGGGAAGGTACCGTCGCCATCCTGGCAACACTTATCGCGTTGTGGGGCCTCTATCTCGGCTACAGCCCTTGGACTCGCGGAACGCTGGCGATGGTGCTGCTGCTTCTCGGCCTGTCAGCGCTGGCCCACTGGATGGTTCGCAAGGGCGCACATGGCGACAGCCTGGGCATGGTTCAACGGCTCACTTCAGCCTTGAGCGCGAGGCCCGAGATGTCGAGCGCGATGGCTGACATCAAACGGCTCACGCGCGAGCTCGTGCCCTGGCAGGACATGGGGATCGCTGCCTACGACTCCGAGAAACAGGAGTTCGTAGTCGTTGCCGATACATCGCCCGCGATGCCGCCTGGAACCAGAATCTCGGCGTCGTCGGGATTGCCGGCGATAGCGCTTGAGAGGCGCTGGGCAATTACCGACAAGTCGCTGCCGGAACTCCCGCGGGAGAATGGCGCAGAAAGAGGCTCGGAGATTCTCGTGCCGCTACGACAGGGCGAGCGGCTCGTTGGAATGTGGAGCGTCAGGCACAGCGGCACGGAGATGTACCGAGACTATGACGCTGCACTCCTCGAGTGCGTCGCTCCCACGCTGGCACTGTCGCTGTCGCTCGACGGCTTGATCAGACCCGTGCTAGAGTCCTCGGAGCGCATTGCCCAGCACGTGGGAAATCTCTCGGCTACCACTCAGCAGTTGAAAGCCTCGTCGGAAGACAGCGCCGGGAGCGCACGGCGAATGGCCGATGACGTAAAACGTCTGGCAGCAACGCTGACTACGGGAGCTGACAAGTCTCTCGCCACCCGCGCGAGCGCGGCCGGCAATGTGACTGAAGGCAAGGCAACACAGGAGAGCGGCCTGCAGATGGTGGTCGATGCACACACCGTTCTCGAGGCGACCGTCGAGGCACACAGCCAACTCACCGCAGCCGCCGCGATCGTGCAGGAAGGCACGGAAGAAGTCATACGGCTGCAGAGTGTCTCGGCTGCCGTCCAGCGGTTCGGAAGAACGATCACCGAGCTCGCCGACCAGACGGCATTGCTAGCGCTGAATGCCTCGGTAGAGGCCGCGCGTGCCGGTGCCCACGGCCGCGGGTTTGCCGTGGTCGCCGAGGAAATTCGTGTCCTGGCCGACAGCAGCACCGCGGAGGCAGAAGGAATCGATCGTTCCGTTCGCGACATCCGGTCCACGCTCGATCGTGCCACCGGTTTGATGCAGCGCACCAGGGCTGAAGTGCTCTCGGTTGCCGAGTCCAGCAAAGGCTGGGTCGACGAGTTGAACCGGATACTGGCGAGAGCTGAGGCGGTCTCCGGCGCGGGTCAGCGAATCGTCGAAGCTGCTCTCGACACGGCGCAGCGGTCGGCACAACTGGCAGAGTCCCTTGGATCGGCTAGGGAGGACGCAGGCCGCGTGGCCGATGAGACAGAGACGGTTGCCGGCGCCAGCGCGCAGCAACGTAGCGCGGTGGATTCTCTGAACGACTCGGCAACCGAGCTCAGCGACCTGGCGCGTCACCTCGAAATTGCCGTCGCCAACATAAGAACCGGGAGTCGGGAGTCGGGAGTCGGGGATCAGAAGTCCCTAATCCCTAGTCCCTAGAAGCTCCACATCGCAGTCCGACCACAGCTCATTGGCCCACGCCAGCTCCTTCGCTCCTAAATCCGGATTTCCAAGCCGCTCGAGCAACGGGCCTCTGCGCCTCGCGGATACCGGAAAGAAGACAAGATCGTAGACCGACACTTCGCTGAACGAGTTATACCATCGGGCAGCTTCCTCATCGCGACGCAGTGCTGCTAGAGATTCTGCCCGCAGGAATCTCGCGCGAGCTTGCGAGTAGAAGGGCGACGTCAGAGCAGAAGGGTACGGTACCTCGATTGAGTACGCATCGAGTAGGGCCAACGAACCGGCGGCATCGCCGCTATCCCAGGCGAGTTGTGCTTTTACATCGGCCGCCAGTGCGCTCGCCAGTGCGCTGTCGGATTTGGTCTGATCTATATCCTCCAGACTAGTGGTATGCCGGCGAGCGTCTTCAACATCGCCGGCCTTTGTCGCAAGAATGGCCAGAAGATAGGTCTTTAGTACAGCGTACGCCGCCTGGTGAATTGCGATGGAGAGATTCTGGCTGAATGGCGCCGGAGCCGGCTCCGGGTCCCATTTCCTTAGCGCCTGCCGGGTCGATTCCACCACGTCTGACGAGAGAGCCAGAAACGGAAGTGAAGTCAGATAACCCCGCGCCAACATGCTAATCGACAGGTCCTCCGTCGCTGCCGAGTCGAGTTCGTCAAGAGCCTTCCGCCAATGCCCCTGAGCTACCTCCAGATAGGACAGTTGAACGTGTGCCAGAGCACGCAGGGATGGCATGCGCGATCTTAGATTCGCCCTTCTCAGCAGTCCGGCCGCTCCGACAACGTTCATTCCGTAAGTGGCGATGTTTCTCGTTGTTCCGATAAGCGATGCATCACTCGCACCCTGCATCTCAATGTTGATTCGTTCCTGTTCCTGAGTATCTGTCAATCGAAACGCCCGCAGCGCGCGGGCTTCAAGAGAACGTTCGCTCTGCGGAGAAAGCGCTAGCGCGCGCTCCGTCAGAACCTCTAGATCAGACAGGCGACCCTCGGCCGACGCGATCTTGCCCAGATGATAGACGGCGCTGAGATGATCAGGCTCCAAGGTGAGTACGCGCTCCCACGCTTCGCGCGATTCCGACGTCGCACGGCCATTCAAAGGCCCGTAATGAAACAGGACCTCTCCCAACTGCACCCATGCCTCTACGATGTTGGGGTCAACCGCGATGAGATTTCGGTACATTCCTTCGGCAGATGGCGATCCTTTCCGCCAGGCAACGAAAGCCTGCAGCATCTCGCGTTGACGATCCGGCAGTCGTCCGCTGTTCTTGAGGGCCTCCTGTGCCGCGCGTGCTTCCAGATCACGATCAGACAACCATTCAGCCGCGACACTGAGCCGGAACCATGCCAGTGCAAACAAAGGGTCGAAGTCCACAGCACGCTTGAGTGCTTCCTTCGAAAGAGTATACTGGCCACTCCTTAACAGACTCTCTCCTTCGAGATACGCCTTGAGCGCGGACAGGGAATTGGTCGTCCGTGCCGCGAGGCCCGTGACTCCCCCTCCGCCTCTCGTTCTGGCCGAAGTTTCCTGGCCCACGAGAAGCTGTATTGCCAGATCGTCGATAAGGTCGAATAGGTGTGACTCGTCGCCGGCTTGAGCGAGCGCCGTTACAACCGCGTTGCCGGTTTCGCCATAAAGGGATGCCGAGGCTTGTATGCGACCGCCGGCCTCCACGAGACTGCCCAGGACGTAACGAGCAGCACCAACGGAAGCCGCCACCACCCTCGCTCGATGCGCGTCCCAACCGGCTCCGTGAGATTGCCGAACGGCCGCGAGAACCGCGTTCGGGTCGGCCACCGAGAGGTTTGCGGCACCGTCCAGCTTCGTGCTGAGCAGGTCCACTATGCCTTCGCGCAGATAACCGAGGCGTTCGCTTCCACGAAAGGAGAACGGCAGCACGGCGACGCGGTAGCCCGCGAGTGGGGCCTGCGCGGGCGCGGTTGCCGACTGGCGAAGAAGCCCGCGAGCGCTCCCCACGAGTCGACTCAGAAAACCCGCTGGTCGTGTCCATCGTGCGTCTGTAGCTCCTACCATTGCCGCGGCTATCGGAAATTCAATTGCTTCCCTGAACTCGTCCGCTGTTCGAAAGCGGTCCCCTGGAGATTTGGCCAGTGCCTTGTGAATTGCCTCGCACACCGCAAGCGGGGTTTCCGGCCGAATGTCAGTTAGGGGCTTCGGCAGCTCTGTGAGATGAGCCGCGAGAAGCGCCTGCGCAGTCAGGCCCTTGAACGGGGGAGATCCCGCCAGCATCTCGTATCCTACTACTGCCAGAGAGTAGATATCGGCCCTGCCATCGATGTGGCGTTCCCCTGCCGCCTGCTCGGGCGCCATGTAGCCTGGCGTACCAACGAGCAGTCCGGTCCCGGTCACTCGCTCACCCCCGGTCAGAGAATATGCGATGCCGAAATCAGCAACCACGGCGTGCCCTTCATCCAGCAGAATGTTCTCGGGCTTGATGTCGCGATGGATCACTCCGGAACGGTGCGCGTAGGAGATAGCATCCACGGCCTCACGCAGAATACGCAACGCATCTACAAGCCGAAGCCTGCCATACCGATCAAGTCGCTGGCGCAGCGACTCGCCCTCGACGTATGGCATCATGTAATAGAGGAGGCCGTCCTTCATGCCGGCCGCGTGAACGGTGAGAACGTTGGGATGATGAAGTCGCGCGGCGAGCTCGATCTCACGCTGGAATCGCGTGGCGTTCTCGACGCTTGTGAGCTCCCTCGGGAGAAGCTTGATGACGACGGGGCGTTTGAGCGAATGGTCGGTCGCAAGAAACAGACGGCTCATACCCCCGCGTCTCAGCTCTCGCTCGATGGTGTACGCATCACCGAGAGCGGCGGCCAATTGCTCGTGTACCTCGATGCTCACGTCGATGCTCCGGCAAACGCCATCCTGTGAAAACTAGGCGTCGCACGGTCACGCAGCCAGCGCTTGCGATCGCGGGTAGTGGGTCAGTCCGAGTTCCAGGACTGCCACCAAGAAAGACACAGACGCGAGACGCCAGAAGCAAAGTCTCCGAGTTGCGAGAATGAGGCACTCGGCGCTACACGAGCCCGCGCTTGATTCAGAAAATCCGCGCCACAGGATGGTTAGTTGCGAGAGGGAGCTTCACTCCATCGTGTGGCATGGGCGACTTCAAGAAACTCCTGGTCTGGCAGAAGGCACATGCAATGGCTCTGGACGCGCACCGGGTCGCCAGCCGGATTCGCGGAGCCGACCATTCGTCTTCCGAAGTCAGATTATCAGGTCGGCGATGTCCGTGCCCGCGAATATCGTCGAGGGGGTGGGGGGTGGGGGGTGGGGGGCCAGTGAGCAAACGCCAGAGAGTTCAGCCGCTTCCTACGGATTGCGCTCAACTCGACAACGGAGCTCGAGTACCACCTTAATCGCCGCTCGCGACCTCCAGGTAGTCCGTGGGTCGGATTCTTTGACTCTTATCAGTCAAGTCGTGGAAGTCCGAAAAATGCTCTATGGTCTCCGTCGTCATCTGGCTTCTCGGTCAAAGGACACCAAACAGGCCTAAGTGTTGGCTTCATCCT
>JBHENQ010000009.1:0-24564 GCA_046261975.1 Gemmatimonadaceae bacterium
CGGCCTGAGCCTTGAGCTCGGCCTGCTTGGCCAGACGCACGCTGGCCGATACCGGGCGGGGGATGGTGGCCTGGTTGAAGGCGAGGCCGGGTGCTGGCAGGTCGGCCGGGTTGCGGGAGTACGTGCGGGCGACCCAGTACATGATGTGGAACAGCTCAGTGACGACACGGATCGCGTCATTGGCGGCCACCGGGCTGTGCCGGTGCACTGCTGCATTGCCCTGGCGGCGGATGACATCCATCTTCGTGCAGATCCCCGGGCCAGCCACCCTGACCAGGGTCGACTCCGCGATCATCGCCGCCAGGTCCTCCCGGTACGGGCGCCGCAGCGAGCTATCCGCCTGGTAGAGCCACGTGACGGCCAACTCCAGGGTCCGACGCGCGTAGAAGCACGACGCCCGCGGATCGGCCACAGCCAGCCGCTCAGCGTGCACCGCCTCGGCGCACAGGGCAGGCCACTCGGCCCGGAGAAACCCGAAGTTGCTCACGATGCGCCCTACTCTAGTGACGGACGGTGCGGACCCTCCGAAGATAGCCTCAAGCAGCCGGGCTGTCCCACAGCTCACCGCGAAACGCCCGATGCTGGAGAGACGCAAACAGCGCGTCGAGCTCAGCGAGGTGGGCTTCGTGAGCCGCTTTCAATGAGTGGATCCTCCTAATTCGACGCTCGAATTTCACTTGTAACTCCAATGGTGGTGCTGGGATTCTAAATCCCCGACACGCAGGCAGTGGAAGGTGCTTAACTGTTGATCCAGATCCGTGTTTGTCGAACTGTCGCTGAAGATATGGACTACGAAACGCCGCGAGTAGGTATTCCGCAGTCATCTTTGCGGGGTCCACTCGATATAGCATCAATCTCTGACCAAGAAAAACCTGGTCATTCGTATTCAAGATTCCAGCTTCTCCGACTGGTGCTTCGCGTGTGAGGATTACGTCGCCCTTCCGGGGAGTTGCCCGCCTATTCCACTTTAGAAATGTTTCCCTGTTTACATATCGAACAACAGAAAGGTCAATCTTGCCAAGTTTGACATTCGTGGTACGGATCATCTTATATGGGGTTTCGTAGTCGACTGTCGGTGCCGTTCGATTGACACAGTCAACCACAAGCGTGCAGACGTCCTCTACGCTGCGAATTGGCCAGGATTCAGCAGTACCGTCAGAGTAGCTCCCGAATATGTCGAGAAAGGCGGACTGGGCGAGGTCGTCGAGGAGGGCGATGGCCGCGCGGCGCTTAGCGCGTAGCGCGTCCACACTGTCCAGCACCTGTGCGATGCGCCGCTGCTCATCCAAGGAGGGCAGCAAGAACTCCTGACGATATGCATCTTCTCGGTTGAGCCCTGGAACGGCTGCTGCTCGATTGAGGCTCTTGAGGCCTAAGGAAGTGAGGCGATAGAAGAGCCACTTGAGATCGCAATCCGTCGATGTAGAGTCAACATAGTAGGTTGTATCGATTGGCCAGCATGGTGCGTCTGAATAGTGGATTTCCCCAAATGATCCTTTACGTCCAATAATGATCGCCGGTTTACGCGTGAGGGCCGCTAGGTGTGTGCCTACCGGCCCATTTGAACCGTATACTTGGTATTGGCCAGGGTTGCGAGCATGTTCAGGAAGACTCTTTCCATACTTGAATTCACAAACCTCACCCAAAGAGACAGTTGACCACGAGACTGTGGTGGTCATCCCAGCATCCCCTTCAGCTCGGAGATACCCTGTTGGATCTCTCCCTCGATGCGCTCCAGTTCGTCCAGGATCTCGGCCGGGGGTCGGTGCTCGACCTCTTCGTGGACGATCTCCTTGTAGCGGTTGAGGCTGAGGTCGTAGCCCTGAGCGGCGATGTCCGCCTTGGGGACGCAGAAGCTCTGCTCGGTTCGGGCGCGCTGCTGCTCGGTGCCGTTGCGTCGATTCCAGCGGGTTAGTACGTCGGGCAGGTTGTTCTTGGCGTGATCGGCCTCGTCGAGTGCTTCGCTGGGGACCGGGCCGAGCTTGTCCTCGGGCAGCAGTGGAGCGCGCTTGTCGTCCAGGCTCCAGCCGTCTGCCGTGACTTCATAAAACCAGACGTTGTCGGTGCCGCCGCTGTTGGTCTTGGTGAAGAAGAGGATGGCGGTGGAGACCCCGGCGTACGGCTTGAAGACCCCGCCCGGCAGCTTCACCACGGCGTCGAGCTTGTGGTCCTCGACCAGGATGCGCCGCAGGTCCTTGTGGGCCTTGCTGGACCCGAACAGTACGCCGTCCGGCACGAT
Source organism: Gemmatimonadaceae bacterium (assembly GCA_046261975.1). Classification (GTDB taxonomy): domain Bacteria; phylum Gemmatimonadota; class Gemmatimonadetes; order Gemmatimonadales; family Gemmatimonadaceae; genus JBHENQ01. Next base: position 2,240 of record JBHENQ010000009.1, read on the forward strand.
GACCGCGGCCCGCCCTCCGGGCTTCAGTAGTCGCAGGAATAGGGCCAGGAAGAGCAGTTCGGTCTTCTTCGTCTTGACGACTGCCTGCAGGTCTTTCGCGGTTACCTCGTAATCGAGACTCCCGGCGAAAGGTGGATTGGCCAGGATCATTGAGTAACGTTCCGCCTCGCTGGCTGCGCTCTGGGCGAGGGAGTCGCGGTAGCGGATGTCGGGGTTTTCGATCCCGTGCAGCAGCATGTTCATGCTGCCGATGCGCAGCATGGTGTTGTCGAAGTCGAAGCCGTGGAAAGTGTGCTGGTGGAATCGCGCCTTCTGCTTCGCGTCGCGTAGAATCTCGGGGTGGCGCTTGCGCAGGTATTCGCCGGCGGCGATGAGGAAGCCGGCAGTGCCGCAGGCGGGATCGCAGATCACGTCGCGCGGGCCGGGGGCCGTCATCTCGACCATGAGCCGGATTATGTGGCGCGGGGTGCGGAACTGGCCGTTGGTGCCTGCGGTGGCGATCTTGCCGAGCATGTACTCGTACAGGTCGCCCTTGGTGTCGCGGTCCTCCATCGGCACCTGGTCGAGCAGGTCCACCACCCTAGCCAGGAGCGCTGGTGTGGGGATGGTGAAGCGCGCGTCCTTCATGTGGTGCGCGTAGGTGGAGTCGTCGCCGCCGAGCGTGCGCAGGAAGGGGAAGACGTGCTGATCCAACACGGTGAACATCTCGGCGGGTGCGAAGTTCTTGAAGCGCGACCAGCGCAGGTCGTTGTAAGAGCGTTTCTTCGGGTCTTTGCCTTCGGGGAAGACACGCCGCTCAATGGGCTTCTTCAGGCGGGCGGACTTGTTCTCTTCCAGGGTGTGCAGGTCGTCGAGTCGACGCAGGAATAGCAGGTACGTGATCTGCTCAATGACTTCGAGTGGGTTGGAGATGCCGCTGGCCCAGAAGGTGTTCCAGATGATGTTGATTTGGTTCTTCAGTTCACCAGTGAGCATTGCTTGTCCTTCTGTTCATGTGGTGGCGTGGCGTGGAGAAAGGTAGCAACAGCGGTCAGGAATCGGAGGCAGCGCACCAAGAGCTTCACCAGACAGCGCACTCGGGAACTGGCGGCCTTCCCTACTCTTCGGCGCCTCCAGGCTCCCGCGCTTCGTTAGGCCGCCTTCCATGCGACGGGAATATCGCTGAAGATCTCTGACATGTTGAGCGCGAATGCGACGCCACAGTCGACGACCGATTCTGGCGTGCTCTCAAACGCCGCGATAAGAATAGGAACGACGACGGCGCCTGACGGCGCTTCGATGTCGTACATGACAACCGATGGATCCGAAAGACCAATGGGAATGCGTTTTCCAAAGACATAGTGGGCGCGGTGATCACCGATTGAGAAGAGACAACCATATTGGTTCGCGAGACCCTCGAGGGTGTCGAGGGGAAGAGCGCCGTCGAGACTGCACTGCACCCGCGGAGGTACTGGAACTGCCCAAAGCAGTTCACACTCGCTGCCGCTTGAAAGCGCCCCAACGAGCACACTCAACCACTCGCGCCCGCGGGTGAAGACATGAGTGTATAGAATGATGTCTTTTTGGTCTACGCGCCCAATAAGCTGGCGCTGATCCGGATGGCGTGCGATGTGCGCGAACTGGGCGTCGGAAATGCCCAGTGGGGTTCCGAACTGTTCACGGAAAGCGTCGGAAATCTTTGCTTCTTCGCCCTTGCCGCTTTCACTTGCTGTCCCGAACACCAGGACTACGGTGAAACCGTTGAAAACGGGAGCTTTGTCCGGTAACCCTCTGTGCCCTTCCGTGGGTGCGTGGTTGAATCGACGAGCAGCACGCGCGAAGAATAGCATGATCGGCCCCGCCTCGTCAGAGGCGATGTGGTAGGTGTCCCATGACACCACCAGAGTTTGCACCGACTTGTTGTTAGAGCCGCCCAGCGTTGACCTCAGGACACGCGATACCTCTGCCAATGCCTCCGGATCCCGCTCTGGCGGTGCCTCCACGGCACCCAACGCACCAGAGGCATCGAAGTGCGCTACCCCGTAGTGGAGTACTGGTGCGTTTCGCAGCTGACGATTTGCATCTCGCACTTCTGCAACCAACCGGTTTCTGGCCAGCGACCAAAGCCGTTTGCACTCAACAAAGAGAGGCAGATCGAGAGCACTTGAGTCCACTCGAATGTCCGGCAGCCTGGGAAGCTCCAGAGGCTGGGCATTGTGTTTTCCTCTGAGATACCAGCCAGCGAGGGTCAGCTCCACCATGACGTCCTCGAACTGTCCGGGATCGAGAACGCGGGTTCGAATCTTTGCCTGAACCGCCTCGTCGCCCAAGTTAGTGAGTGTGCCTACCCAGTCGTTGCCTGCCACCTGTGAGAGTAGGTAGGCGTCGAGAATGATGCGGCCAATGAGCGGCAGATCTGGCAGCTGCTCGGGAAGGCGAATACTTCCATTCTGCGCAATCATCCGCCGGCAAAGCTCCCATCGAACACGTGCAGGATGGCGCGCTGGAGCGGTCTCCAGCCATCCGACTGGAAAGAGGCGCTCGAGCCCAGCCTTTTGGACGCCAAAGAGAAGGTGCCCCGCACCCTGCACGATTTCAGAGTCAGCAGGCATATCCGAGATGCGAGTGATGGCCGACACCGACCGGTCGGCCGCGTTCAGGTGCAGCGGGTCTAAATAGCCGCGTCCGAGGAAGCGGACTTTAAGCGACCAGGTGACTGCACACAACCTGACGCCGGCGCCGCGGTCGGCTGCAACACGCGCAGCTAGACCGCACTGTTCCCCGCTGGAGCTTCGGCCAGGATGGCGATAGTGTGAATAGCCTGAATCAGCCTTAGACAATCCACGCGTGACCACGAGGGCCTATCCCTCCCGTGAAGGATCCAGTGGCGGTTTAGCAGGGCCGGACGGTGGCCATGGAACGCTGCCGGTGCAAACAGGCCGTGCGTGAAGGCCTCTACTGAGACCCACGCGAGACGAACAATGCCCTCGCGCGCAGATTTGCGCTGGTAACTTGAAATGTGCTTTGCGTCTGTTCTTCGCGCGAGTTGACCGGCGATATGGGCCAGGGCACCCTCATATACACCTAACAGCGAGGGCAGCGTCACCAAGTAGCGGCGCTCACCATAGGTTTCGAGGGATTCTCGAAGCAACGGTCTCCAATGCTCAAGGCTCGGACTCTCCAGAAGCTCCCGCAGGACACGTCGCTCTAGCTTTCGCCATCGCTGGCTGTACTCAGCCACAAAGTAGTCGTCGATTGTGGCTGGCGTTGTATTAAGGATGATCTCGCGCGGTGCGATCGTGGACGACCAGAGGGGCGAGGTCCAACCACGCTTCCCCAATTCAACAGCGTCCGGGTAAAGGTGACGGTGCGCTTCATCCCACGCTTGGATCGCGGCAGCCACTCTGCGGGCAGTCTCTCGAACGCCAGCTTCGTATTGACTCGCCCGCATTGAGCGAATCAACAATCATCTGTGCCGAATTAGGCAGCTCGTCACGCTCTTCCTGGCTCATACGACCAGTGTGGTGCGGGATTAAGACTGAGTACCCGAAGTGGAGCCTGAGGCACGAATGCGGAGCACTCTTAACAGCGTTATGCATAACGCCGGTAGTTTTTCGCCGACGGAAACCCCGTGGTTAGAACGAGACAGATCCTGACGAATCCAATCCTTGCCACTCCGCTGCAGCGCCTCGCTGAGCGCCAAAATATCAGCAGAATTCATCGTCGACGCCGCCTCATACCACTCTGCCTCTCCTAACTCGCCCGTGCCACCAATCAACCACAGCACAGAAAAGACCACTCACCCCGAACCCGAGCACCATTGACATCAGCCAAGTCAATTCAGCGGCCGCCGCTCAGCCGCTGGGGAAAGCTAGGGCCCGACGTCTTACCTGCGCGCGTCACGCGACGGCGATATCGGCGCGGTGTTCTGCGGCGGATCATAATGGCCCTCCCGCTCAAGGATCTCTCCGAACGCTGCAAGCTCCTCAAGCCCTGTTTGCGGACGCGACCGAATTCGCGAGCGAAGCGTCTGAAGCCCAAAGCTCAGTAGATCCCAGAGTGTCATATGCCGTGTGGTGCGGAGATCCGCGAGTAGGCCGCGAGGTGTCACCACCTTCACCGTCGGTCGAGTCCGCATATGCAACTCCAGATGCCTGATCAGCTTGTAGTCGCAGGTGAGAAAATGCGTGGCTCCCGCGGATTCGGCGCACCACACGTGCCACGCATCGAGCAGCTGGTTACGGAACTTGTTTGAGCCTTGCTTCAGCCCGACAGCGACCTGCAGTTCCAGAAAGCGTGGGTCCTGGCGCGAGTGGAGAAAATCGAATTGATGCTCCGCCATTGACTTGTGTCCATCTGCGATCAGCCTTCCCCAAGGCTGGGGACTATGCACCGATGTTATCGGAACTCCGAAGAAGCGACCTCGAGGACTGTCGGTATTAGGCAGTCCGCCGAATTCGATCGCGCTGTCTAGGTGCCAGAGAAGCTCGATCCGGTGACAAGATGCCAGGTGAGCGATGAGCGGAAGCAAAGCTGCGTCGGAAGCTTGCTCGGTCCCCAACCTTGGCACCTTTGGGACGACGCAGAACTGCGTCATGGGAATAGTGACCGAGTGTTCTCCCCACTTTAGCGTGCGCTGACGTGCGAAACCGCGAACGACCCGGTCCGCCGCCAGTTTCATGGTCGAGGTATCCAGAAAGACTCGCGGAAGGCTCTCAACTAATGGCAATCGTGTTTTCGGATCCCACGAATCGCAAGCTAGCCTCAGAGTTGAGCCTCCGGGGCTACGTGTCATTCAGGCCCAACAGCAAATGGTCTAACAGAGCATTCACCTCCTGGCCATCGGTTCCTTCCACCGGCACTCCCCACCACGTCTCGTAAGTGCCGTACTGGAAGTTCGGTGACACATGAGGAAACGCGCTATGAAGTACAATCCCGCGTACGTACTCGCCTCGTTTCCTCACGAGGTCCTCCCGGTGTTCCGTATTGATAAAACATAGGAGGTGACCGCCGACAGTCTGATCGGCCCGTGTCCAGTGGGTAACGATGAGACATCCAGGGTCGAGGATTCTCGTCACGTCCAGAAAGATGAAGCCGGGATGACCGGCTTTCTCAATCTGTTTGGTAGCCTTCTTGACATTCTCCTCGACCTTCTTCGGGCTCAACAGGCGCTTGGCAGCGATCGAGCGAGTCGAGTTATTCAGCCTCAGGACGATGTCGGGTTCGTTCAACTCGACCGCCAGTCCGGATCGGCGGCTGATAGCCGCAACGAACAGTTCAAACTCGCGGTCTCTTGCCCTGGTACTCGGCTTGTCGAGTGCCGGATCAGAGTTCCCCAGTACGAGATCCCGAAGGTCACGGTCGCTTACGTCTGGCAGTAGCTGCTCCACGATCTCGATGAACATGCGAGAATCGGCGAGCGCTCTAAACGAATCACGATAGGGATGGTGCCAGCTGCCTCGCCTGAGGCTCACTACCATGTGCTCGAGGACCGAACGCCTTTCTACAGCCGCTAGGCGCGAGAGCGCAGCAAGCCATCGCGCTACGCGAGAGCTGGTATCTACTCGCGTTCGGAGCCGGACAGCGTCAATCGCGAGCTGAAGTCGGCGATAGAGCTCCCCGTAGGAATGCTTTCCCTCGCCCTCTCGGTAGGAGAGGCGGTGTACGGTACGTGCGGCCATACTAGAATATACCGCTTGGCAGCGGCACGTTGGATTCGGGTAAGCGCAGGTTGATCGCTCAGCTGAGCGCGCAGGCCCCGCGACAATGGTAGCGCTTGTTATCTGGGCGCTCAGCTACTCTACCTGAACTCCCTTCCAACTCCTGCAGCGCCTTTTCACGCGGGCATAGGTCCTCGAAGGGTACGTTCGCGAGCTGCTCCTCGACCGTGTTGCTGGTCGCGTGCATGTCGCCAGCTAAGGTTCCGGGGCACAACGGCCGTCATGTCGAATCAACGTGTCTACCTTACTTCCGCCTCCGGCTGGTCGCCCTGTAGACGCTCCACGAGCGCGATCGCTGTCTGACATGAGAGTTCCGCCAGCGCCTCCGCCGCCGCGAGAACCTCAGAGGGTAATGCCCCGGCGTTCAGAGCACTCTCAAGCTCTATGACGGCGTAGCCGGCCGCCCACGGTTCTATGGAGCGTCGTTCCGCAAGCCACTTAATTATGGCCGTCGCCTCCCGAGGATGCGCGCCGACCCAGCTGTCGTTCCGTTTCCAGTCCCGGATGATGCGATCGGCGTACACGAGCTGCTGGCCGGGCGTTTGCGCTAGCTCGGCCATAGCCGCCTCTGCGACCTCTGGAAGCGCGACGATCCAGCTAATCATCTCGACAACCTCTGAAGGATCGAGCGCGACCGGCATATTAGTACGCCGGTCACTCCAGTAGGGAGCGAGAACCTTCTGCCACAGCTCCGTGCGGGCCTCTGACGTGAGGCGGGCCAGATGTCGGGGTAACGCGTCTGCGAACGCACGGCGGGCATCCAGTGTGGCGTGATGCACGAACTGCTGCAACTCGGTGAGCGAGAACCGTGACTCTATGGGATGTGTGATAAGCAGCCCAACCCAGTCGCCGATTTCTCGCGAGCGTGCCGGAACCAGCTCTCCGCTGTTTGCGAAGAACCGCGAAAAATAGGGCCTCAGACCTGCGACGGTCGTCCACGACCAGCTCCTGTGCATTAACCGCCCGTCCCAGAGTTGGGCGGCCTGTTCGGCCCCCGCGCTCGGATCGAACGCGGGGAATACCACGCGCTCCGCCCACGGGTAGTCGCCGGTGCTCAGACGATCGGAGGCCATCCCCAGGATCACTCGCGCGTGAGCACCCGCAGCAGTGTCGTCAGACAGCACTCGCTCCCAACGGTCACGTTCATCCTTATCAATTGTGACCACGAACTGACCGTCGATTCGGTCGCGGGCGTTAGCCACGATCCACCACACCGAGGCAGCGTGACCAGCGGGATGATTGATCGCACGTTCGGTCCAACCTGTCTCGCTTAAGAGATTGGACAATGCAGTCTTCGCGCGAACGAAGACGGCATCAGCAGCTTTGTCGAGCGCATCGAGCAGGTTGATCTGGCTCGCGTCCTTCACGTTGGTCGCCCAACGCTCCAGAACTGAACTGAGCATGTAAGTCACGTCGTCCGGCCATCCCCACCCCGCGACACATTCGAGAACGCCGAGTTCGTCCTCTACGGTGCACGACGCTTCACGCAGACCCCAGAAGATCGCCTCGACTACCCCAGACGGCGCGGCGGCGGTCGCTGCTGCTGCCGAGAGCAGTCCTGCCCCCCAGTTTGCTTTCGCTCTTACGGCCTGTTGAATCGCGCCGAGCAGCGGCTGCCGGCCCTCAGACGCATTCATCGTCTCAAGTTCTGTGACGATACGCTCCAAGGCCTCGGCGGGTGCCCAGCGAACCATTTGGTCTGGTTCGATGGACGATGGCATGTCGGTGCCCCACCCTACCTCAACGCGTGTCAAGAAGCCGTCGGGATCTTGCTCTTGCCATTGCGGATGCGCTGCTTTTTCCTCTGCAGCGAACGCTCGGGTCACCGAGCTACTTGGGCTGAGTCGAACGATTAGCTGACTAAGGCTGAAACGCGCGTGCGCTTTGTGTTCGTCGAACTCACCCCATGAATTGTCGTCACGGAGAGAGGTGATGAAGCGGTTCTTGGCGTCCTCGGAAGCCGCGTCGTAGTGCGCCTTGAGGAGACGATACAGCTCCGGGCGGATCCAGAAGTCGCTCGCCCAGCGCTTCTCGACCGCCATCGCGAGCACGTCTTCGGGAGACACTGAGCCACACCCAGCAAGCGCGTACAGCGCCAGTCGCTTCAGGAGCCGCCGGTCATCCGCACTATAGCGCTGAGCAAAAGTTTTGAGGCGATCACGGGAGTGATCGCGCCAATAATCCAGTCCGATTCGAACCAGCGCCACCAGCACGTCCTCAGCGTGCGCGGCAGCATCCTGATTAGACGGCGCAATCGACGTTCTTCCGTAACTCAACCAATCGAAGGAGCGGCCAGCGCTCTTGGCCAGGTCCAGAAGGAGGTACGCCTCGATAAGCCGTTGCTCCGCGAGTGCGACTATGCCCTCGGCTGCAAGCTCCGCGAGCGCCGGTCCGTGCGTGGCGAGAAACTGATCTATGTCGTCCGGCGCCACGTGAAGCGCGATACGGTTGGCCAACGTTGGCAGCTGAGAGAGGTCTTCGGCCTCGTCCTCGAATGCGAAATGAAAGCGCCCAAGCGGCTCAAGTGACACCTGTGTCATCCACCCCAGAATCGCCAGCGCTTCTTCAGCATAGGCTGCGTCAACAAGCTTCCGGAGCAGCCAGTCGTAAGGGTCAGCTCCTTTCGGCGGACGAGCCGACTGGTTGACTAGCAGCGCCACCAGCTGCCGAAGTACGGGACGCGGAGGCAGCGGATCTGTCCGAGCGAGGTGCAGCGCCAACTCAAGCGCGAACGTCGGGTTGAGCCGTAGGGAACGTCGGCGACAGAAATGCAACATCGGCGGGTTCTCACCCGTGCAGAAGTGGGAAAGACACCACCGGGCCCAGAACGCGATCTCAGGAGCTCCGCTCTGCTCATCGAATAGCGGGTCCAGGAGTTTTTCGACTGCAACCCACGCAAACCACTCGGGCTCAGTTGCCGCGTTCCAGAAGGTGACACGCCCAGGTTGGGTTGCGAGCCGGACTCGGAGGTAGTCCGCATCCTGCGGAGATGAGGGCGGGCCGAGGCTGAGAAGCCTTCGGAGCTCACGGTTGTGGTCTACCGCGGATGCGTGGGCATACCAATACCACCGCTCCAACCCCTCGTTGAGGTCGCCGAACCGATCGCCGTCACCACGCGTGTTGAACGTGACAGGTGTGACATCGTGCTCAGCCCAGCGTGCCTGCTCCTGCTCGTGACAGAACGCGTACCAACGCTTCGTTGGTGGCAGAGCGCTAATCAAGTACTGCATGACCGGATCGCCTAGTCTATACCCGATGAATAGGATAGTGCGCTCGGCGAAGACACCGACGAGGAACCGCGCCGCCCAGCCTTCTGTCATATAGGCCGCTGCGAAGTCCTTCTGCGTGAGTACCAGCCGATCCTGCGGCTGGTCCAGCGAGCCGTGGAGGTGGGCAATGCCCCGGAAGTCCCGCCCCGGTGGCAACGCGGGCCCCACGTAGTGGGGAATGTGTTCCGCCCCGAAGACAGCGCGAGCGGCGGCCGTGAAATGCGTGTCGAAATTGGTGGTGATCAACCGGACATCGTTGGGCGCACCGAAGAGCCCGACGAGGTGTTCGTGAACGGGCGTGTGCGTCCCGCCCCGCGCGCGCAGTTTCGTGCGAGCTCTCTCCTGAACCTTCACGTTCAATACGTGCTCGGCACGGCCCAAATAGCGGTCGAGGGCTTCCTCATCCTTCGCCAGCAGCGGCAAGGACGGCTCCGCGATCTCCCGCGCCAGCTCACGAAAACTTGGAAGATTGGCAGGCGCACCCATCGAAACTCCCGCCCCTGCGAAAACTACGAGCTCGCCAGCACTACGCGCCCGTTCTAGTTCATCGGGCAAAGTTAGTGACGACGCGATACGCATGGGGACGATGGGCAGAGGATAGCGCGCGCGGAGACTGGAAAACAGGATCGGGCTGACGCATCGAGTTGGCGCCTCGGTAATTCTCTTTCTAACCCCTAACGATTCTTTCTAACTCCTAACGGATAGGTACGAAGGCCAACCGGCAGGTAAGGGCGCAAAGATGTGGATGCCTCATTTCCATGGAGTGGCGCTGATTTGCACGAACGCTGCTTCAACTAAACCGAGGTACTCCCGGCACACCTCGACAGCGTCACGGCGGTTGCCATGCTGATCCTCATAAAAGAACGTGTTTTGATCAACCAAGGGCAAACCAACCCCGCCACGCGTCGTGAACAGTGCCGTCTTGAAGGGTCCTCCATCGGTGACTGCCAGTCCACCCAAGGGCTTGGGAGTGTACCCGAAGCCTGCTTGCCCGGAGCGGTGAACGACCTCGTGTCTTTCTTCGGTAAGAGGGTGATTCCGCACTGCCATCAAGGTCGGCTCCTCTGCCGCCCAATCGTCGTACCCTCTGCGCTCGGCCCGCGAGGCGCGATCAATCAGAGATTTCTTAACTCCGCGTAAACCGAACTGGTGGTCCGCTACGTATAGGACACTGCTAGCTGCCTCCAAGAATGCGTTCAGTGTCGGGTAGAACTCCTTGGCACGGTCGGTTGTTGCGAGCCGCTCAAGCTGGAACCGCACCTCCCGGAACTTTTCACGCACAGCCTCCGAACCATCCAAGCGGAGCCTCCGGGTTGCCCGGTTAACTTCCAGTTGAGCTTGGGACGAATTCCAACGAGAAAGCCACCATCAGCAGGTGCTATCCACGGCGAGTCCGTGGTTCCGAACTCAATCTTACGGCGCGCGCCATCGAGGACAGAATCAGCTTTACCCCAAGGAAAACACAGAGCTTACGAGCGTTGCGAAGTCAATTACCTCCCCGAAAGCCTTGCTGCGCGGCTCGCCGGGAGACGCCTCCGACACCTCAACTATAGCCTCAATTGGGGGAGAATAGACTGCGTAAACGGACCCGCTGGAGCAACAAACATTGCCTAAGCTGATCGGAAGGTGAGCAACAAGCGACCGTGAAATCCGACTTCGATCAATCGCAAAGAGAACAGCGAAGTTCTCACGGAGTGTCGCGGCTCGTTGGGCAACGTCCTGATCGAGAGCCTCGTGTAAGCGACCGGTCCAATTCGTATAACAGATTGCACGTCTGGAAGACGACTCGGCGCGCGTCTTCCCAGCCTACCGGTTCGCCTTCTTTCAGTGCTCCGTGCTCTTGGCGCTGAACTAAGTCACTCAGACTGCCCCAGTATGCGACGAGGGCCGCAAGATGGGCTCTCTCGGTGCCGCCGAGTCCTGGTGCGGACTCCAGTACTGCCTTCAGGCGAGCTACTGTGCTCGCCTTGTTTACTGGGACGTTGGGCGGAGGGAAGGCATCGACGAGCGCGGAGCTGAATTCCTGCATAGCCTCGCGGCATAAGTGTCCTATGGTCGTCAGTTCGCGGTCGGACTGAGCTGACCACAGCTTAGACTCGGCGTCTGCCCATTTGTTGTACACTGTTGGGTACCGCCGGCGGAAACCATCTGGCGACAGCAGATGCTGCGTGACAGTTTCCTCCACTCTCAAGACCGCCTCATCAGCAGTTCGCGCCAATCGCCTACTATATTCAAACCCGCGAGGTGTCACGTCGAAGCCTCCGAGGCTCCGAAAGTGGCTTGAGGGCGCGAGCAGACCCGATCGCATGAGTGCGTCAAGATCACCCGGATATACCTGGGCTTTCCCGTTCGCGAGGCCAGGGTGATGGATCTGGGTTTGGCCCATGAACGTGTTCGTCCTGACGAATGCACGCCGCTGCTCCCGCGGAACGCCTCGCGCAGCGTCGGCGAGCATTGCCAAGAGGTGCTTCTGGTCATCCTCCAAAACGAGATCATCATCCATCGCTAGATCGGCTCGTCTAAGTCCGGCTCGTGTCTGTGATCTTGACCAAATTGCCCGCAGATTCCATCGTGCGACAGCGTTCAGCCTAGATCGATTTGAGGTCGAGCGTTAGCTTGGGCGTCGCACGCTGATCGCCAAGAGCCGTGCAGCAGTCGCAGCGCTCGCCGCTGCCAAGCTCCCGCTGTGGTCGCCAATCCGCGCCAAGTCCATGACGTCGCCAAGGATACCGGGCAACTCGCCACATCCGACCGCATCGACGCCGCGTGCTCTCGCTCTTTGCCAAGCGCGTACGACTGAACCCGCGCCGACTGGCCGATGACGCGCCAAAGCTATTGGATAGTCTCCTAACGCGGCGCGGACAACTTTGCCACTCTGCCAGGCCCCCATCGCGCCGTAGTCGAGTGCATCGCCAGCTGGCACTGGCTCCGCGATCTTCTGACCAACCAGGGATTGATGTGCAATTCGTCGTAAGTGGCGTCAGACGGCTCGGTCGCTGACGTCTGACTGTTCAAGCTTCCACGGCTTTTTCACGTCTTCCAAGAACTGCTGCACAGCGTCCTCAGAAGGGAGCGCCGTATCTTCGGGAATCCTACCCCCTTCTTCCTTAAGTGCCCGCGCCGCACTCAGGCCCTTCATTAGAACAACGCGCGCCAGAAAGCGAACCTCCTCGCGAAGCTCGTCGACGTTTGTCGCCTCGCCCCCCCTAATGACGTCGAGGCCTTCCTGAATGTCCCGAAGCGAGCCGGCGAAATCCAAGACCTTGTAGACGGTGTTAGGCCGAAAGTGCTCAAGATGCTGGGCGAAGCTCTCGTGCGCCGCCATCGGGAACCGAACAACCGCCTTTCGCCTCCCCCACTCCTCGCGAAGGTGCCGCAGGGAGTCCGCGATCCAGGACGTTTCGATAAGCAACGCTGTGGCGAGTGATTGACGTCGGCGCTGATCGTCGGACAGCTTCTGCCACCAGCCCAACCCATAAGCGGCTATCGCACCAATTAGAGCGCCGACGATGCCGCTGATTAACTCGGTCACGTAACTCCCGGATCGAGATGTGGGTAGCCGTCCAACTTCTCAATTGGATGGCCAGCTTATGCTGCGAAGACTCGCGAAAGGCTGCAGGGCTGGGGCTTATCTAAACTCTTCTTGCAGCTCCTCCAGCGCCTGTCCCCCCGGGCAGAGATTCTCAAACGGTACGTCCGCGAGCTGCTCCTCGACGCTATTGTTGGTCGCGTGCATGTCCGCCGCGCTCTCATCGATGTACAGCAGTCCAGTCACGACCTCGCCGAGCTGCTGAAGCCGACGCACGTGGGCATATGCGGCCTCGCGGTCGGTCGGATCGTACTCCTCTCCCACCTTGCGGAAGCGGACGACGCTCCCGTCGTGCATCGTCACCGCCGTGGTCGACCCGTCATCCTGCGCCGCGGTGATCTCCGAACGCAGTGGCACGAAGTCGGCCGGCGCGATCTCGTGGTAGTGCTCGCGCGTGTAGCGGTAGCTCTTCGTCGAACCGTCGTGATCGTTGAACGTCACACAGGGCGAGATCACGTCAACCAGCGCAAATCCCCGGTGGCTGAGCCCCGCTTTCAGAATCGGGACGAGCTGCGGCCTGTCACCCGAGAAGCTCCGCGCCACGAAGGTCGCACCGATACTCAGCGCCAGCAGCACAGGGTCGATTGGCTGCTGAGCATTGGCTTCCCCACCCTTCGACTTGGAACCGACGTCCGCCGACGCCGAGAACTGACCCTTCGTCAACCCATACACGCCGTTGTTCTCGAGCACGTAGAGCATGTTGACGTTGCGGCGGATGATGTGGCAGAGCTGGCCGAGCCCGATGGACAGCGAGTCGCCGTCGCCGGAGATCCCGATGCAGACGAGGTCTTTGCGCGCGGCATTCGCGCCGGTCGCAATGGCCGGCATGCGCCCGTGCACCGCGTTGAACCCGTGAGACTGGCGCATGAAGTACGCTGTCGTCTTCGAGGAACAGCCGATCCCGCTGAGCTTGGCCACGCCGTGCGGCGGAATGTCCAGCTCGAACACGGCCTGCATGATCGACGACGTCACCGAGTCATGCCCGCAACCCGCACAGAGGGTGGACATCGCCCCTTCATAATCGCGCCGAGTGAGACCGAGAGCGTTCTTCTGCAACCCGGCATGGCGGACTTTGGGCTTCGGGATCGACGTCACGTTGAAACTCCGACGAGGTGTTCCATCACTCCGCTCACGACTCGCTGCGCACTCAGCGGCAACCCGCCGTAATCGAGGATTGGGATCATCCGGTCGCGCGCAACACCGGCCTCCGCCGCCAGCAGCGTTCTGAGCTGAGCGTCCCGGTTCTGCTCGACGACGAAATTCCGCTCATGCGAATTCAGGAAGTCTGCAACCGCCGCAGAGAACGGAAACGCGCGGATGCGCATGTAATCGAGCGCTATTCCCCCCCCCACTTCGTCCTTCAGACGGTCCACTGCCTCGGCCACTGCGGCGTGGCACCCACCTATGGAAACGATCCCGAACTCTGCGCCGTTTTGCGTACGAATCTCGGGAGCAGGCACCGCACTGGCAGCATTCTCGAGCTTGCGGGCAATCCGGTCGAGCACCTCCCTGTAGGCATCCGCATTCTCCGTATAGGCACCGTCCTTGTCGTGCCCCGACCCCCGAGTGAAATACGCCCCAGTCGGGTGAACACCGGGCATGGTGCGCGCAGCGATGCCGTCGCCGTCCGCGTCAAAGTAGCGCGAGAAGCGAGCGATCTTCTCCAGATCCGCCGCATTGAGCACTTTGCCGCGATCGGGACGGTACCCGTCGTCCCACTTGAGCCGCGGACACATCCAGTCGTTCATCCCGATGTCCAGGTCGCTCGCCACGAACACCGGCGTCTGGAATCGCTCAGCCAGGTCGAACGCCTGCACCGCCAGCTCGAAGCACTCCGCTGGATTGGCTGGAAAAAGCGCGATGTGCTTCGTGTCTCCGTGGGAGGCATATACTATAGATAGGAGGTCGCCCTGCTGGGTTCGCGTCGGCATGCCCGTGGAGGGCCCCGTGCGCTGGACGTCGAAAAAGACTGCGGGGGTCTCCGTGTAATAGGCGAGTCCTATGAATTCGCTCATGAGCGACAGCCCCGGACCCGCGGTCGGCGTGAACGCGCGAGCTCCGGCCCAGCCCGCCCCGATCACAATCCCTGCCGCCGCGAGCTCGTCCTCCGCCTGAACGATGCAGAATCGCTTGCGCCCCGTGACGGGGTCAATGCGATAGCGATGACAGAAGTCCTTGAACGCCTCCATCAGCGAAGTCGCCGGCGTGATCGGGTACCAGGCGCCGACGGTCGCTCCGGCGTACAGACATCCCAGCGCAGCCGCGGTATTCCCGTCAATCATTATATAGTCGGCTGTGGCGTCCATGCGCTGGAGGCGGAACGGAAGGGGGCATTCAAAGTGCTCGGTGACATAATCTCGGCCCAGCTTGAGGGCGCGGAAGTTCGAGTCGAGCAGCGCCTTCTTCTTGCTGAACTTCTCGCGGAGCATCTCCTCGATCACGCCGAGGTCGATGTCGATGAGCGCCGAGAGCGCGCCGGCGTACGCAATGTTGCGCATGAGGGTCCGCTCCCGGTCGCTCTGGAACGCCTCCACGCACATCGTGCCTAGCGGAACGCCGAGTACGGTGATGTCGTCCCGCCTGAGCAGCTCGTCCATGGGCCACGACGAGTCGTAGAGCAGATACCCCCCACTCCGCACCTCGGCGACATCCTCGGCGTACGTCGCTGGATTGAGCGCGACTATGAGATCGAAGTCGGGAGTCCGCGCCGTGTATCCGTTCTTGTTGACACGGATCTCGTACCAGGTGGGCAGGCCCTGAATGTTCGACGGAAAGAGATTCTTTCCGGAGATCGGGATCCCCATCCGGAAGATCGCCTGCATGAGCAGACTGTTCGCGCTTGCCGAGCCTGTGCCGTTTACAGTCCCGATCTTCAGCGCGAAGTCATTGGTGCTCGGGTGTGGGGTGTCGGGTGTGGGGTGTCGGGACTTCTCGGGAGTCGGGCGGGTGCCCGCTTGCGGGCGGATGGAGTCGGGAGTCGAAAACGGCTGCTTCATGTCGATGCTCCCAGCGCCACATTGCCGTTCGGCCCAGCGTACGGAATCAGCAATTCAAACTTCCGCATGTCCCACGCCGCAGTCGGACAGCGCTCGGCGCACAGACCGCAGTGCAGGCAGACGTCCTCGTCTTTCACCATCACGCGTTTCGTCTGAGGAAGCGCGGCGGACACGTAGATGTCCTGAGTAAGGTTCAGCGCGGGTGCGGAGAGGCGCGTGCGCAGATCGGCTTCCGTACCATCGTTTGTAATAGTCAGACACGTTACGGGGCAGACATCGATGCAGGCGTCGCACTCTATGCACAGGCTCGACGTGAAATGCGTCTGGATGTCGCAGTTGAGGCAGCGCTGCACTTCGCGCGCGGTCTGTTCCGCGGTGAATCCAAGCTCCACTTCGGTGTTGAGGCTCTTGAAACGCTCAACGAGGTCCGCGTGCTGCATTTTTGTGCGCTGCACGGGACTGTAGTCGTTGCTGTAGCTCCACGCGTGCATCCCGAGCTTGGCGCTGATGAGGTTCATTCTCTGCGGCAGGCGTTCGGTGAGCGGAAGTCCGGAGCAGCGGTTGTGAATGGAGATCGCGGCCTGATGTCCGTGCTCCACCGCCCAGATGATGTTCTCCGCGCCCCATGCCGCGTCGCCGCCGAAGAATACGCCCGGCCTGGTGCTCTGCATCGTCACGCGATCAACGAGCGGCATGTCCGAGCTATCGAACTGGATCCCGATGTTTCGCTCCAGCCAGGTGAAAGCGTTCTCCTGGCCGATAGCCAGGATGACGGAGTCGCACGGGATCACGACAGTGTCGAGAACTTCGGACTTCGCTTTGCCGTTCGTTCCCTCGTTCCAGCGGAGCTGCTCGAATTCCATCCCGACGATCTTGCCGTTCTCGACGAGGAATCGCTTGGGCGCGTGATTCTCGACGATCTCGACGCCTTCCTCTTCGGCGTCCTCGAGCTCCCAGGGTGAGGCCTTGAAGTGGGGACGCGAACGCCGCGCCATGACTTTGATGTCGGTGCCGCCCAAACGCTTGGACGTTCGGCAGCAGTCCATGGCAGTGTTGCCGACGCCAATGATCAGCACGCGAGGACCGATCGAGTCGATATGTCCGAAGTGCACCGACTCCAGGAACTCGATGCCGATGTGGACGTCGCTTGTGTCCCAGCGGCCAGGGACGTCGAGCTCCTTCCCTTTGGGCGCGCCTGTGCCGACGAAGATCGCGTCGTAGTCTTCCTCCAGGAGCGCCTTCATGCTGGTGACCGGCGTGTTGTACCGGATGTCCACGCCCATGTCGAGGATGACGTTGACTTCTTCATCCAGCACACTGGCCGGTAGCCGGAACGCGGGGATGTTCGTGCGCATGAGCCCGCCCGGCCGAGGGAGCTTCTCGAGAATCACGCACTCGTAGCCGAGGGGCATGAGGTCGTTGGCGACGGTGAGCGACGCGGGGCCGGCGCCTATAAGCGCAATTCTCTTCCCGATCTTCCGCGAGGGGATCATGGGAAGCCGATCGCTGATGTCGTCGCGCAGGTCGGCCGCCACGCGCTTGAGTCTGCAAATGGCTACGGGTTTGCCGTCCAGGCGAGTCCTCCGGCATGCAGGCTCGCAGGGTCGGTCGCAGGTGCGGCCGAGTATGGCCGGGAAGACGTTGGACTCGCGGTTGAGCATGTACGAGTCCGTGTAGCGCCCCTGCGCTATTAACCGGATGTACTGCGGAACATCTGTGTGCGCGGGACACGCCCACTGGCAGTCCACTACCTTATGGTAGTAATCCGGCTGGGTAACGTTGGTGGGTTCCACTCCGGCTTGGCTCCTGCCGCGGGTCTAGTGCATCATTGCGGCAGGCCAGCCGCTTGGCAAGGGCACTTCGGCTGTCAACCCTCGATTCCTGCTGTAAGGATGCCCAAATACTTCGTGTACGCAAACTGCCGGCGGCGTGGATGCAGCTTCACCTCGCGCACGATGCCCAGCCTTACTAACCGTTCCAGCGCTGCGGTCACGGTCTGTCGGGTCAGCTCGTTCAACGTCGCGGTGGCACCAGGTATCGTGACGATCGCGCGCTGCTTCAGAAGCTCGTGCAGTTCCAGCGCGGAGCTCGCCGCGCGCCCGAGGCGAGTTATCCGCTGTCGGTCCACGTCGAACAATTTGATCAGGCGGCGGGCCGTCTCCGTCGCCTGCTTTGCCGCAGCCTCGACTCCGCGGAGGTAGAACAGCACCCAGCCCTCCCAATCACCGTGCGTGCGCACTCTCTGAAGAGCCTGGTAGTATTCCTCTTTTTTCTCCTTTAGGTACAGACTTAAGTAGAGAGTTGGCTGAGCAAGCGCGCCGTCGGCGCAGAGCACGAAGGTTATCAGGAGCCGGCCGACACGGCCGTTACCGTCCTGGAAAGGATGGATCGTCTCGAACTGTGCGTGACCGAGCCCGGCCTTGAGCAGTGGCGGTGTGGGACCGGGGCGATCATGCAGAAATTTCTCGAGGTTGTCGAGCGCGATCATCATTTCATGTGGCGGAGGGGGAACGTATACTGCGTTCCCGGGACGTGTGCCACCTACCCAGTTTTGACTCCGCCTGAACTCACCAGGAGTCTTCTCTCCCCCACGCGCCCTGTGCATGAGAATGCCGTGTATTTCTCTAAGTAGCCTTAGACTCATGGGCAGTTTTTCGAGGCGATCCAAGCCGTGATTCATGGCACGGATGTAATTGGATACCTCCTCCACATCGGCCATCGGAACGCCGGGGTGCTCACCACTCTCATACTCCAATAGGTCTGAGAGGGATGACTGCGTTCCTTCGATTTGGCTCGATAGTACCGCTTCCTTCCTCACGTACATGTACAGGAATACTTTTGGGTCTAGCAAGGCCGTGATTCCGTCCAGCCGACCCAGTTCCCGGTTCGCCCGTTCCAGCGCGTCCTGCAATTCCGGGCCGAACGCGAGCGGAGGCTGTGGAGGCAATGGTGCTGGGATGAATGCCGAGTACGCCCCAAGCGAGCCAGATTGCTGGCTGACGAAGTGGCCCGATCTATCCGATTTGGGATCGAGTGAGCTCGGCACCCTCTTAGCTAGACAGAGAAAGGTAGGTAACTCTACTTACCCGTGACCGATGTTACGGTAAAATTAGGTTACGTATTTTACCTTGCTGCCAGGAGGTGCGGAAGGGTCTACTCGACTGTCCTTCTCGGCTACTGGCTTACGATTCTCCACGCCCGCGTGCCGCCGATCATGTACAGCTCACCGGCGCCGTCTCGGCCGAAGGAGACCGACTGCGGGACAGTGATGCCAGCCCACAATCGGTGCTCGGTCGTGCGGCCGGCGGTGAAGCGGAAGCTGCGAAGCCAGCCTCGGCAATAATCGGAGTAGAGATAGTGTCCCACAAGCACGGGGATCGCGGAGCCGCGGTACACGTAGCCGCCCGTGATCGAGCAGCCGTCGGAGTGCGCGTAGTCGTGCGCGGGACGAGTGAGCAGCGAACCCGGATCACAATTCGTGCTCGGGTTGTAGCAAGCCGAGCCCTCCATGAGAGGCCAGCCATAATTGAGACCCGCGGCGGTCGCGGCGGCCACGTTCACTTCCTCTCGCGCATCCTGACCCACGTCGGCGATGTAGAGCATCCCGTCCGCGGCATCGAAGGAGAAGCGCCACGGATTTCGTAGACCGTACGCCCATATCTCCGCGCGCGCGCCTGGCCGACCGATGAACGGATTGCCGGCCGGGATCGTGTACGGAGAGGTGCGCACATCGATGCGGAGCATCTTGCCGAGCAAGGTGCCCAGGTTCTGCGCGTTGTTGTCCGGATCCCCGCAGCAGCGGCCGTCGCCGGGAGCCAGATACAGCATGCCGTCGGTGGGGGGGCCGAACGCGATGAGACCGCCATGGTGCTCCGGTCCACGATGTGGGATCGTGATCACGATGCCGGCACTGGCCCCTGCGTTATTGCTCCCGGGAGTGGAGCTGAACCGCTCCACCACCACGTCGCCATTCAGGTCCACGTAGTAGACGTAAAAATCACCGTTCGCGGCGTACTGCGGGTCGAACGCCATGCTGAGGAGCCCCCGCTCGCCGACGAAGTTCACGCGTGCACTGATGTCGAGGAAGGGCGCGGCCAGCAGCGTGTTGTTATCGACGATCCGGATCCGTCCAATCCGCTCGACGATGAATTGTCGCGTGTCGCCGTCCGGCGCGGTAAGAAAGACTGGTTCCGTGAGCCCAGCCGCGATGAGCTGCAGACTCAGCTGCAGTGCAACGCTGCCGTACGTCACCGTTGCCGAGCACTTGTCGCCAACCCTGACGTCACACGTCTGACTCGCGGGCACCGGGGTATGCGTCGTCAGGTTGCTGACGAAGACCTCGGCTGAGATGGTGTAGGTCCCCGCTTCCAGATCCTGGATAGTGGCCGACGACGCCAGCGTGCGCGTGAAGCCGCCCGGCCCTGTGACCGTGACGGCGGCATTGGTCCCCGCCGGCAGTCCGAGGATGGCGACGGAGAGACTGCCGCTGTTCGGTGCTGTCGCGGCATCACTGCACGCGCAGAGTGCCGTCAGCAGGATCAGCCGCGCGAGGCCAGTCAGGCGAATTCGCCCTGCATGGGCTCGCTCACCCACTGCCAGGTTTCTGCTTTGCGAAGAAACGCACATCGGGCAGACCGTCGAAGTCGACGTCCATCGTCCAGATCGTCGCGTCGAATTGCCTGGCCGTTGCCAGGATGATGCTGTCGGCCAATGGAAGCTTGTGCGCGATGCCCAGCTGCGCCGCGCTGAAGGCAAGTGCCGAATCGAGCGGAACCACGCGGCCTTGATGCAGAACCGCCGCTACCTGAAGAACTTCGTCATCGCCACGCTGCTGCAGAATACGGCGACTCACTTCGAGCAGTACGATGCTGGGTACGATCAGGTCCTTGACCGCCTCGATGACTGGAGTGAAGCGTGCGGCTTGCGGTCCGCCGGCGAAGTATTCCAGCCAGGCGGACGAATCTACGAGGTTCACACACGGTCCCGGTCGCGAGGCACTGTGGTGTCGATGCCCTTCAGGAATCCCCGCATAGATCGCAAGGACCGAACGGGGATAAACTCTATGCGGTTCCGGTAATGGAGAGCCTGCACCTTCTGCCCAGGCCGCAAGCCGAGTGCCTCGCGAATAGCCCGCGGGATAACCACCTGAAACTTCGGAGAAACGGTAACAATATCCATGGTCGCCTCATCGATAGGACGATCGTACAACGATAAAGGTATCGATCGTGGCTATGGGGGACAAGGGTCGGGAGTCGGGAGTCGGGAGTCGGGAGTCGGAACTACCGGCTAGCTTCAGAACCGGTTACTCGCCAGACCGTGTTGCCCACGTCATCAGCCACCAACAATGCACCGCGCTTGTCGATCGCAACGCCCACTGGCCTGCCCATCGCGTCGCCATTGCTTCTGACGAATCCTGTCAACACGTCGATCGGCGCTCCAGACGGCTTTCCGTTGGCGAAGGGCACGAAGATCACCTTGTAGCCGCTGCGTGGCTTGCGATTCCAGGAACCGTGCTGTCCGACGAACATGCCGCTCTTGAACTGGTCGCCAAGGGTTGTGATCCGCGCGTACGAGAGACCCAGAGATGCTGTATGCGGACCCAATGCATAGTCCGGCACGATGGCCTTGGCGACTAGATCGGGTCTTTGCGGCTTTACTCGATCATCCACGTGTTGGCCAAAATAGCTGTACGGCCAGCCGTAAAAACCACCGTCTCGTACCGACGTCATGTAATCGGGCACCAGATCGCTGCCAAGCTCATCGCGTTCGTTCACTGCCGTCCACAAGGCACCGCTCTCCGGCTCCCAGGCCAATCCCACCGGGTTCCGCAACCCGGAGGCGAAGATGCGGTGGCTGCCAGTCTGAGGATCAACCTCCCATATCGCTGCACGTCCCTCTTCCTTGTCGATCCCGTTTTCAGCCACGTTGCTGTTGGAGCCAACGGCCACGTACAGCTTGGACCCATCTGCACTGGCGATGATGTTCTTGGTCCAGTGATGATTGAGACTGCCTCCCGGGAGATCCACTACTTTGACTCCCGACGCCGTGATCTGCGTTTCGCCCTCCTTGTACGGGAAGCGGACCACCGCGTCGCTGTTCGCCACATAGAAAACGTTCCCCACGAGCTCCATGCCGAATGGCGAATTCAAACCGGCCAGAAAAACCGAGCGCGTTTCGGCGACGCCGTCTCCATCTGTGTCGCGCAGTAGCGTGATGCGGTTGGCGCTTGGCACTGCGCCGCCAGCTTTCTTCTGAAAATGCTTGAAGAACCAACCCTTGATCCCTTTGTTGTCGTCGGGCCTCGGCGGCGCATTGGTCTCGGCGACGAGTACGTCGCCGTTGGGAAGCACGTGAAGCCAGCGTGGATGGTCCAGTCCCTGAGCGAAGGCAGTGACGGTCGTTCCCTCTTGCGCAACCGGCTTGGCGCCGGCCGGCCAACCTTTGGCCGTTACTACGTTCACCAGCGGAATCAGCGATTTGCTGGGAGACGGGATGACGGGGCTTGGGCCTGTACCTTCAGATACGGCGAGCTTCGCCGAGGCGCCACAAGCGGCGACAAACACCGCGGCCACGACGTGCATCACGCAGCGCTGGACGAGCTTGAACGAGATCATTTGAGCAAGCCGGGAGAATCTGACTGAACCTCAGCGCGATTAGCGGTTGCAAGAATCAGGCGAATCGTCGCTGATTCACCCTTCGCGCTCTGAAAACTCCGTCTCCTCGGGTACGTTCGTGTAGCTTTCGAAGTCCATCTTGTATCCGTCCGGGTCCG
>JBHENQ010000010.1:0-11414 GCA_046261975.1 Gemmatimonadaceae bacterium
AACCTCAGGCCAGTACGACCTCTAGCCCGGTAGACTGTGTTCCCATTGCGCATTCAGCTTCACGCTGCAGCTATTACCGAAGGCCCGAGGCGGCGACGACGTTGACAGCGCCCGCGTCCAGTTCGGGCGTGCTGGCGCACCCCCCCCACCTCCCCATCGCGTCGCGACCGCTGTTGATAGCCGCACTTGCCGTGGCGCTGCTCGGTGCGCGGCTCCTCGGCGCGCATTTTGTCGCGTTCTTCCAGCTTGACGAGGTTTCGCTTGCCGCCGGCGTCGCCGCGCTCGCACGCGACAGCATCGGGGGCGTTTACCGTTACGGACCGCAGGTCGGATACTATCGCCTGATCGAGGGACTGACCCTTCTGCTCGGCGGAGATCTCCGGTCGATCCCCATCATCATGATCACGCTATCCGCGGTGGCCGGCACCGTGATTCCCGTGTGTGGTCTCGTTGCGTTCCCTGACCTGCTCACACGCGCGGAGCGGTGGGTTCTGGCCGGGCTGCTGGCCGTGAATCCGATTCTGTGGATGAGCAGCACGTATGGGAACACCGCCATGCCATCCACCGCTCTCGTCGTTCTGGCGGTTACCATACTTTCTAACCTGCCTGGCCGCGCAATGGAAGTGGCCGCGCTAGCCCTATACGGCGCCGCGGTGCTCGTACGCGCGGATGCGATCCTGGCGTTCCCGGTGGTAGCGCTGTTGCTCCATGTGCGCCATGGCTTCAGGCCAGCGATGCTCTACCGAATCGCACCCCTTCTGGGCACACTCGCTGGCGTCTACGTAGTTCTTTTCCTCACCGACCCGCAAATGGCGTCGACCGTTCAGGCAGTGACGACGCACCTCACGAATCCGGCGTTTCCAACGCGCTTCTGGGATTATCTCCTTTGGTCCACGTCACCATTCATCCTGGTATTTGCTGTGCTTGGCGCGCGCGAGCTATTAACCGGTCGCCGCCGGCTCCTGGGCTACGTGGCCGCCTGGGGCCTGCCATTCTTCGGGTTCTACTTCGGGTCTACGACCTCGCCCCGGTACTTTGTGTCGACCGCCTTCCCGGTGGCCCTCTGTTCCGCTGTTGGTTTCGTGGCGCTGGCGTCGCTGGTGCGCCCATCGCGCTGGCGTCTGACTATCGCGGCGCTCGCGCTCCTCGCGACCATTCACTTGTTTGTCGGCCTCGGCCACTTCACTCCCGGATCTCTCAGGAACCTTCTTACGCAGTCGCAGTTCGAGACTCAGATAGGCCCGCTCTGGACCGGCGCCTTCCTCTACAAGAGCTACTTCACACCGCGCTTCCTGGGTCGGTCGGTGCGACAGCCGGGATTCGGGAAATTGAACGGCACGCAGCACGCGCTCGACACCAGCCTGGCGCAGGTTGCATCGGGTGAAGCTAGAGGCCGCACCGTCGCGGTCCTGCTGGGAGGATGGAACGGACACGTTTTTCACTACTACGCGCACGCGCGCGGCGCGGAGTACATCTCACGGAAGCCTGGAAACCCGTTTAACACCGAAACGTGGATGACGCTGGGCGGTGCACGTCTCATGTCGATTCGCTGGCAAAGTCCTGAGTTTCGCACAATCCAGCGCCTGCCGGTGACTGCGGGCGACCAGGTCTGGGTACTCGCGGGCGACTCGAAAAGCGAGGGCATGATACGAGACCAGCTGCCACGTGAGCTAACAGTAGTCGCTGCCGGCGACACGACCGGACCGTTGGGACGCTATCAGGTGGTGCGGAGCGCTCCGTGACTGAGAAGCCACCGACATTGTCTGTCATCATGCCTGCCTATAACGAGGAAGGCGCGATCGAGGCCGCCGTTGCGGAAGTACGCGAGTGGGTACTCGACCGAATCGCTGGCGCGGAGCTGATCGTGGTTGACGATGGGTCGCGCGACCGCACGGGTGCCATCCTCGATTCCGTCTCCGCGAGCGATCCCCGGGTCCGCGTTATTCACAGAACGAACGGCGGACACGGACCGGCTTTGCGTACCGGACTCGAGGCCGCACGCGGCGAGCACCTTTTTCTCATGGACAGTGACGCGCAGATCCCGCTAAGCGCATTCGCGCCACTCTGGGATGCCGTCGGCCGCGGAAGTGATGCTGCCTTCGGAGTCCGCGCACGGCGCCAGGATCCCGTGCTTCGGCTCTTGCTCACACGCTTCATCCGTCGCACGCTGCCGCTGCTCTTCGGTGTCGGCCTCGCGGACGCGAATGTGCCCTTCAAGCTCATGCGCCGGCGGCTATGGGAAGATGCGCGCTCGCTGATCCCCGAGGACACGCTTGCCCCGTCGCTCTTCCTGGCCGTGTTCGCCGCGGCGAGGGGATACAATGTCGCCGAGCTCGCGGTGCCGCACCGGGAGCGGCAGACCGGCGTCGTCTCGATCCGGCGCTGGCGCCTCGTAAAGTTCTGCGCCCGAGCTTTTCGGCAGCTCGTCGTGTTCCGTCGGAGGATGCGCAACTGAGCGTGGGACCGCGCATCCTGATCATCGGTGCCGGCCCCACTGGGATCGGTGCCGCGTGGCGCCTCGTCGAGCACGGCCACGACAACTGGCTGCTCGTGGATGCCGCGGACCATGCGGGCGGCCTCGCGTCTTCGGCTGTGGATGCAGCAGGGTTTACGTGGGACCACGGGGGCCACGTCCTGTTCTCACACTATCGCTACTTCGACCGACTGATGACGCAGGCGCTTGGCGACGCCTGGGTGGAGCACGAACGCGAAGCGTGGGTGTGGATCAAGGAGCGCTGGGTGCCATACCCATTTCAGAACAACCTGTGGCGGCTGCCTCCCGAAGACGTCGCGATGGCCATCGACGGTCTGGTAGCTGCTGCCCATGCGAGGACTGAAAGGACTCCGGAGAACTTCCGTGAATGGCTGTTGCAGAGCTTTGGACGCGGACTGTGCGACCTTTTCATGTTGCCATACAATCGAAAGGTCTGGGCGTACGACCCCGCGGCGCTCGACGTCGGCTGGATGGGGGAGCGCGTCGCGAAGGTGGACGTCGAGCGCGTGAAGCGCAACGTGGAGCTCAAGCGAGACGATGCCGGCTGGGGACCCAACGCTACGTTCCGCTTCCCGCTCCACGGTGGGACCGGCGCGATCTGGCGGAGTCTTCATCGTCAACTCCCCGCCGAACGGGTAATGCTGGGCCGCCGAGCTGTCAGCGTCGACAGCCGCGCGCACACGGTGCTGTTTGCCGACGGCAGTGACGAGCGGTACGACCATCTTGTCTCGACGATGCCTCTGGACCATCTGCTGAGCCTACTCACTGAGCAGCCGGTCCTGCAAAGGCTCGCAGGACGGTTCGTGCACTCGTCGAGTCACATCGTCGGCGTGGGGTTTGAGGGACCGGTACCCGACGCTCTACGCACGAAGTGCTGGATGTACTTTCCTGAACCCAACACTCCCTTCTACCGCGCGACCGTTTTCAGCAACTACTCCCCGAACAACGTTCCGCGGCCGGGTGAACAGTGGTCCCTGATGGCGGAGGTGAGTGAGTCGCCGGAAAAGCCCGTTGATTCGCGCACGGTAGTAGACGAGGTGATTGCGGGCTTCCGAGCAGCGCGGCTGATCGACCCAGACACTCGGATTGCATCCCGGTGGAACGCGCGTCTGGAGCACGGCTATCCCACGCCGTGGCTGGGGCGCGACGATGTCCTCGCGCAGGTCGAGCCTGTTCTAGCCGCTGACGGGATCTACAGTCGCGGACGTTTCGGAGCCTGGAAATACGAAGTGTCGAACCAGGATCACTCGGCGATGCAAGGCGTGGAAGCCGTGGACAACATCCTTCTCGGCACGGTGGAGACCACGATCAGCGGCCGCATGGATTCTGAGCCACCGAGTCTTGGAGCCGAAGCGCGGACGCTGGCCGGGTAATCTCGCGCTCGAAGCGGCTCGCCCTCAGCCGACCGAGGCCGGCGTGTTGCTCCTCCTGGGCTCGACCACAGGGAGATGCCCCCGCCACGCCGAGAGCTCCCCTGAGAATCGCATCCTTAGCAGGTGAATGAAGAACTCCCAGATCGTCGTGAACCGTACGTGAGACAGCCCGTTGCCTCGCATCCTGGCGAAGACGTTGAGCTCGAGAATCCGAAGTCCCATATAGTGCGCCTTGATGATCATTTCCGGATCGAGCAGCCAGTTGGTAGAGCAGAGGTCCATTGCCTGCCACTTCTCGCTGCGCATCAGGCGGGGCTGGCCGTTGACGTCGAGTGTGCCGATCCCGGGCCAGAGCAGCCAGACAAACCCGTTGTAGCCGATTGAAATGATCTTTCTGAGAAAGCCATCCATGCGAAAGCGGCGGCGGACCTTCGCCAGGACATTACCATCAGTCCCGACCGCCGCCTCATAAAGCCGCACCAGATCTTCGGCATCAACCTGGCCATCTGCCGCCACGGTTCCGACCCAGGTGGCGGTCGCGTGCGTCAGTCCCGAGAGGATGCCATTGCCGTAACCGGTGTTGGTTTCGACCATGACCGGAGTGATCTGAGGATGTTCCGAAGCGAACCGGTTGATTACTTCCCATGTCCGATCTCGGGAGCCGTTATTTACCGCCACTAGCTGAAGTCGATAGCCGGCGCCCTCGAATGCTCGCAACAGCCTGGGCACCGAGTACGGAAGGCTTTCCTCCTCGTTGTAGCACGGCATAACGAGGGAGATGTCTGGTTGTTCTGTTTGGCGCACTGGAGCTCGGATCGAGTCTGCCATACTCATTCTGAGTTGTTACCACCAAAATTAGCCTGCCACGCCAGCCATTGTATCTCTTCGCTACTTCCTAGGATACGATCGCTACCCATGCCAGTAACGGCGGTCGACGCACTGCCACTTGCCATTGACATTCCTTTCATGCTTGCCGCATTGGATCATTTCGTTCCATCCTGCTTGAACCAGAAGGCCCGGTACTGGCTCTCTCAAGTCACGCCGCGCTCTGCTACGAACCGGGCAGTGGCTTGGACACCGGCCGGAATCGGCGTTGCTGGCACCCAGCCAAGCGCTGACCGGAGTCGATCAACCGAGACGGCAGAGTGTTGCATCTCCTCTGGGCGCTGAGGGACGTCGCCAAAGCCTAGCCGCTCGTTCGCTATGCCAAGCGCGGAAGCCGCGAGCGCGACGAACTCTCGCACTGCAGTAAGCTTGCCCGTGGCGAGATTCATGATCGCCGGCATTGGCCGATTCGCGGCTGCCAGGCGACTGAGTCCTAGGGCGACATCCTCCACGTAAGTGAAGTCTCGTCGCTGGGTGCCAGACGATAATGCCACGCGGCCGGTGCTGCCGGCGGCTTTGAGGAGCGTGGGGAGCAGCCGTCCAGCATGCTCGCCCGGTCCATAAACCGTGAAAAGTCTGGCTGCGACTGCTTTGATGGCGCCACGCCGCTCGGCGTCAGCCAGGATCTCGGTACCTGTAAGCTTGGTCCTCCCATAAACCGTGGTCGGATTGGGAGCGGTTTCCTCGCTCAAATCCCCCCCTCCGCCAGCTTCTCCGTATTCCAGGGCAGAGCCGGTGTGTACGAGAGACAGTCCGCGCCATGCGGGGTCGCAGAGCCTGGGCACAAGATCTACAAGTGTTTGAACCGTTTCCTGATTGATTGCGCGAGCTAGATCCGGGTCACGCTCCCTCTGGTCTACTCCGTAGCCGGCAAGGTTGAAGACGGTGTGCGGTCTGACTTCGCGGAGAAGGTGAGCCAAGTCGTCCGTCGCGAGAACGTCGAGGCGGCAGAGAGTGCTGGTGACTTCGTACTGCTCGAAGATCCGGGCTGCTCCCACTGGATCTCTGGCTGTGCACCAGAGAGCTGTTCCCTCCAGCGTCAACCGCCGAGCCACCCACCGCCCAATGAATCCGCTCGCGCCGAGCACGATGGCGCGTGCGCCGGCCAGGTCCACTCAGAAGATCGTGTAGATGAACGGGGCCAGCGCCGACCCCTGCGCAAACACGAGAAGCCCGCCGATTAGCATCATCAGCATGATCAGCGGAAGCAGCCAGAGCTTTTTCCGCGCCCGCATGAAGGACCAAAGTTCTGACATCACAGAACGAGCCACAGACTCCTCCGTCGCACGAATCCCTCTGGCCGGTTTGGCCGGACTCGAAGCTAGAATTGACGAGTCATCGACTTATTCGACGACGACTCGTGTTGCACCCAGAAGCTTTTCTTATGCGCAGTCGAATTCAACGGGTTGCGGCCGAATACCCGCATTACCAGTCCTAATGGCGTAATCGCCACGAAATAGAGCAAACTCATGAAGATCGGTGTGGTGACCTTGGACAGTAGCAGTCCGAATGCCATCCAGCCCCGATAGACAGGACCGAGCAGGCCTGGGATCACGATCCCAGCAAGCGCCAGCCCGGCACCCACGCCGGCAAGAACCCATGGTACGACGTCATGACCGCGCCAGCGTGAGATCGCGGCCAGCGCAAGGAACGCGATCCCGACCGTCAGGGCAAAACGGCGGCCTTCCTGGGGCGTCAGTCGAGTTGGAACGTGGTGCGCCACTCCTCAGTCTCCTTCCACTCCGGTTGATCCTTCTTGAGGAGCAAGAAGGGATAAAGCACCAGGGCATCGATGTTGGTACGCATGAAGCACTGGTAGGCGTCCGCGGGGGTACAGACGATTGGTTCGCCCCGAACATTGAACGATGTGTTTACGACCAACCCACAGCCGGTGAGCTGCTCGAAAGCCTTGATCAGATCGTAGTAGTTCGGGCTCGTTTCCCGGTCCACTGTCTGAATCCTGGCGGAGTAGTCTATGTGAGTTACCGCGGGGATGTCCGACCGAACGACGTTTAGCTGCTCGATCCCCCAAAGGCGTCGCTGCTCGTCGGTCATGGAAATCTGACGCTCCTTTTTCACAGGCGCCACGAGCAGCATGTATGGTGAGTCGCAGTCCAGCTCGAAATAGTCGCTCACGCGCTCTCGGAGCACACTGGGCGCGAACGGGCGGAATCCCTCCCGGAACTTGATCTTGATGTTCATTTCTGCCTGCATTCTGGGACTGCGAGGGTCGCCCAGAATGCTCCGGCTACCCAGCGCGCGCGGGCCAAACTCCATTCGGCCGTCGAACCACCCAACAACTCGTTCCGACGCGAGCATTTGTGCGGTTTGCTCGATGAGGCATGTGTGCTCACATCGCTTGTAGGGAGCACCGATTCCATCCAGGAACTTGCTGATCATATCGGGGGAAAACCCTGGTCCGAGGTACGCTCCCTTCATCGAGTCCTTTCCAGGGGTAACTCTGCGTGGCTTTCGGAGGTGGCGGTGCCATGCCAGCTGCGCTGCGCCAAGCGATCCGCCTGCGTCGCCTGCCGCGGGCTGAATCCAGATGTTCTCGAACGGCCCCTCCCTGAGAAGGCGACCGTTCGCTACGCAGTTCAGAGCCACTCCTCCGGCGAGACAGAGATTCCTGAGTCCTGTTTCGCGGTGCGCCGTTCTTGCCATTCGGAGCATGATCTCTTCGCACACGACCTGGACAGAGCGCGCGAGGTCCATCTCCTTCTGGGTGAGCTTCGTTTCCGGAACCCGAGGCGGCCCGCCAAAGAGCCGGTCGAACTCCGGACTCGTCATGGTCAGCCCGCCCAGATAGTTGAAGTATTTCTGATTCAGGCGGAATGACCCGTCCTCATGGAGGTCGAGCAACTCGCGGTAGATCGCATCAACGTACGTTGGCTCACCGTACGGGGCGAGTCCCATCACCTTGTACTCGCCGGAATTCACCTTGAAGCCAGTGTAGTAAGTGAAAGCCGAGTAGAGAAGCCCCAGTGAATCCGGCCAGCGAAGCTCGTGGATGAGCGAAAAGTCCGAGCCCCGACCCATCCCGATCGTCGCTGTTGCCCATTCGCCAACGCCATCCATCGTGAGAACTGCCGCCTCCTCGAACGTCGACGGATAAAAGGCACTCGCGCCGTGAGACTCATGATGCTCGGCGTACAGGACCTCGCCGTGGTAATCCAGCGCTTCCTTGATCGCGCGTTCCTGATAGAGCTTCTCTTTCATCCAGAGCGGTCCGGCCATAAGAAACGACCGAAATCCGCGAGGGGCGATGGCGAGGTATGTCTCCAGGATTCGTTCGAACTTCAGCAGAGGCTTGTCGTAGAACGCGACAAAGGCCAGATCGTCGACCCCGATTCCACCCTCCTGCATGCAGAACCGCGCGGCATTGATGGGAAACGACGCATCCCCTTTGACTCGCGTGAACCGCTCCTCATTCGCCGCGGCGACGATGTCGCCGTCCCGAAGCAAGCAGGCCGCGCTGTCGTGGTAAAACGCAGAAAGGCCCAGAATGTTTACGGGTGTCGAAGCCGTCATGTGGCGGATCTTATCCTATGGGGGTGTTTCGCGTGGTGGGTGCAAGACTTAAGCCGCCTAAGGAGGGCCTGGCGAGGGGGTGGCATGCGCGTTGCCTTTGAGACGCTACCTAGAGAACGGTTGTATTGGCGGGCCGACACTGGCCTCGACCTCGAATTCAACGGGTTTTCTTTCGACCGACGACTTTCGGCACCTGTTCGATACGTACTCGATTGACCGGTCGACTCTACACGCTCAAAGTTAGTCTCGACTGTCGCCGGAACCAACACTTTGTTGCGTGGCCGGGTTGAACTGTGAGGTGAACGGTGGAGCCACGTAAACGCGCGTTCGTTGCCGCTGGCTGGATACGCGATGTCTGGATCGCATTGGGGATCGCGCTGCTGGCCTTCGCCGCGCTCGAGGCCGCCTATGTTACCCAGCGCGCCATTCGCGCGGCATGGTTTGGCTCTGACTCCGAGCGCGAGGCCCAAGAGAACGGTCATCCCTACGCAGGGCAAGACTGGTATAGAGACTTTCTGGGTGCCAGGGAAACGGTTCGGGAGAAGTTCGATCCCTGGCGTGGTTACTGGTCCTATGCCACCGCGAGTCGCTATCTCAACATCGACTCCACCGCACAGCGGCTGACCGTTCATCCGGTGGAGCGAGTCGCCACAGTCGGTCGGACTGTTTACCTTCTTGGCGGCTCCGCGATGTGGGGGTTCACTTCGCGCGATTCCCTGACGATACCGTCGCTCGTGGCTGCCGGACTGCACTCGGCCGGTATTACCGATGTTGCGGTCGTCAACCTGGCTCAACCCGGTTATACGGTAGGGCACGAGCTGGCTACGCTCGTTCAGGAGCTCAACAAAGGTCGCACGCCTGCGATCGCTGTTTTTTATGACGGCGTCAACGACATCCGGACCACCCAGCTTTATCAGGAGCCGGGGCACGCATTCTTCGAGCAGCGTTTCAGCCATCTCTACGAAGTCGAGTCACAGCGCGGCTTTTTCGGCTCTCTGGTTACTCCCGGAGAACGCTCCAAGCTCGTCAGTCGAATAATTCTGGCGCTCGGCCTCAACGATGAGTGGGCGATTCCACCACAGAAACCTGGCAACTGCCAGAGGCTGGGAGGGTACTTCCGAAACGTTCACCAGAACGCCGTTGCGTTGGGCAAGCAGTGGGGTTTCGAGGTTCTTTTCGTTCAGCAACCCATCCAGGCAACAACTCGAAAGCAGCTAACCGCGTTCGAGCGGTCGTTCATGCCGCCCCCACGGATTCTCAATTATTCGCGCGAGTGTGCCGTGGCGATCGACTCCGCTTTGGCGGAACTGTCCGGGACGAACTATTTGTCCTACGCTTCGCTGTTCGACGACTCGAGCGAGACAGTGTTCATCGATCGTTTTGGTCACGTAACGGAAGCAGCGAACCAGCGAATCGCGAACTCTCTCGTCGAGGCAATAACGACACGACTGGAACGCCGGGCCGCAGCGGATCTCGTGCCGCCGGCGCGATCGCTCCGCTGAACACCGGGTGTCGTTAGGCGCTTCGACTGTCCACTAATCGCCGAGTCGGCGAAGGTGAGCCGGTGCAAGGGACCACAGAAGTGTCCCCTTGGCCACAGACGGGGTACTCTCGAACTCGAGGAGACAAGCCGCGCCCTTCTTGAGCTCGATGAAAGGACTATCCGAACCGGCGAGCAGCCAGCTCACGAGCCCGCTCAGGTGCGGCTCGTGACCTACGATAGCCATAACCGAAGTGCCCGGCTTGGAGCTCCACCAGCGCAGCAGGCTTTCGTATCGTGCCTCCGGCCTCAGCGAATCGGTCGACACCGGTTCCAGATCGTACTCATCGGCCAGGATCGCGGCCGTCTGCATCGCGCGAGTGAGTGGACTGGTGGCAATTCGCTCTACGCCGGGAACGATGGATCGAAGGCCGCGTGCCACAGCACGCATCCGCGTCGCACCTTCCGGGGTCAGCGGCCGCAGATCATCGCTCTGACCGGTAGACGCGAATTCGTCCGCGTCAACGGCGATGGCGTGCCGGACGACGAGTAGCTCCATTGACGAGCCAAGTTAGTGCTGTAATCTCCAAGGAACCAGTCTCATCCTGATTTCGAATTGAACGCCACCTCTCGGAGTCCCCGTAGTGCCTCGTCTCTCGTATTCTGGTCGCGCTGTCGTGCTCGTCGCTATGAGCGCTATTCCGGCACTGCCGCTCTGCGCACAGTGGAGCGCGCCATCCGGCGACACGCTGCGACGAATTCTCACCGACCGTACCGAGCGCGGGGGTAGCGTAGGAGTAGTGATGGGTGTAATTGAGCGGGGTGTTCCACGGATCGTCGCAGTGGGCCGGCAAGCCGGCGAGGGTCCCAGCCCGCTCGACGGCAATACGATCTTCGAGATCGGCTCTGTGTCCAAGGTCTTTACGACAACACTTCTCGCCGAGATGGTGTCCAGGGGCGAGGTCAGCCTGGACGACCCGGTCCAGAAATACCTGCCGAAAGTCGTGACGATACCATCCCGCAACGGTCGCGCGATCACATTGCTCGATCTCGCCACCGCGTCCTCGGGGCTCCCCAGGCTTCGGGACGACTTCACTCTTGCGGACCTCGATAACCCATATGCCGACTACGCCGTCGAGCACATGTACTCCTTTCTCTCCGGCCATGCACTCCGCCGAGAACCGGGAGCGGAATACGTGTACTCGAACCTCGGGATGGGGCTTCTTGGCCCCGCGCTCGCGTTGCGTGCCGGCATGTCGTACGCGCAGTTGGTCACGGAGCGCATTCTCAAACCGCTCGGAATGACGGACACCCGCATCGTGCTCACGAGTGATATGCGCTCGCGCCTGGCAACGGGCCACACAGCGGATATGACGCCTACGAGAAACTGGGATATCCCCACACTCGCTGGTGCGGGTGCGTGGCGATCCTCCGTGAACGACCTGCTTCGATTTCTGGCGGCCAACCTCAGTCCTCCAGAGGGATCGCTTGGAAAGGCTATCGCCCTCGCCGTCGCGCCGCGACGTCCGGCAGGCAGTCCCTCGCTTCGCATCGGGCTCGGATGGCACGTGCTGGAGCGAAGCGGCCGCAGCCTCGTGTGGCATAATGGGCAGACCGGTGGCTACCACTCGTTCGCGGGATTCGATCCCAT
>JBHENQ010000011.1:0-9146 GCA_046261975.1 Gemmatimonadaceae bacterium
CCGGAGGATCGTCGCCTTCTCCTCAGGTGTGAACTGCCGACGCCGTCGGTTCCTTCCGCTCGATTCGTTCATAGACTCCTCCGTGCTCCCACTGCATAGTGTGGGGGCGGTAGGAGTCACATTTCAACTGAGGCGGGACAACTTGACGAGCGTTTATACACCGGGTACGGCGCTTGCTTGGCAGCAGTGGGTAAATGTGAGCGGGCAGTGGATACTGTACCGTACCCACGTTCTCCAGACCAACGTTGTTAACGTCGGTACATACTTTCCTGCCAGTGGCTTCGGGCTGAATAGATGATGTCTCGGATCAATACGCGGACCCGTGAGCTCCATGCGCCGACTGAAGCTGAGGCCGCTCTACTGGGAAAGCTACTGTCGGTAGATTTTCCCGGACGTGATGCGTTGGCCGCTCAGGTTGAGTCGGCCCGCGTGAGCTGGATTGAAGCGAAGGGCGTTCCAGCGATGGTCTTTTCTATTGATCCGACAGTTGGAACAGCTCCTGTAGAGGCTCGTGTCGCTGTCGAAGCGGTTGCCAAGGACGCCGACGGAGTTGTCATCCATCTCTTGTTGCACGTGGTAGACGGCTACATCGATATTCTCGAACCCTACCGCGAGGATGGCGAGCCATTACAGACCTTCCCTAGTCCAGAGTCGTTGCAGCTAGTGTTTTGGACTTGACACGGCGTTTCAAGTGGTCACCGGTCCATGTGTTTGATCTATGTTGAAATGGGACTTTCCTCACCATGTAGCTTTGGAGGAAGATTATCGCTGCTACTGGTGCAGGGACCACTTGAAACAGCCGGGTCAACTTCACCTACCAAGTGAGACCCACGCTCAGGTCATAGCGTTTTTTGCCGCATTGAATTCAGGCACGGGTATGGGTGGAACTGATCAAGACACGGAGTGCTGTGCTCCCCAATTCGAGAGACAGCTTCAGGTTTGAGCCAATGTGGCTCTTTTGCCGGCTCGGTTCTTGGCGACTGTGAGCGCTATCGACGGTCGAATGTGGCGTTTCCACATTGTCCGTTATCTCTAAACTACCAACTGCTCCAGCAGCAGGCAGCACGGGCAGACCGCATGCAGCAACACGTCGTCAAGATACAGGCGTTTCGATGCTAGCCGCAGTCACGGTTGTTATGTTCGAAGCGAGTACGCGGTCCAGCGTCGTTCTCGCGCAGCCGAGCCGTGCTGCCGCGACGACTTTCTTCCCGTTGGCCAGTGTCATCGCATCTCGCACACGCTCAATCTTCGGCGCCGCTCTGCGCTTCCGTGTCACCGGCACGCGAAGGTACGCGTCCTCCCCTACACAATGCTTCTCCGTGATGACGTGAGCGCCGCTTGCTGTCAGGAGAAGCCTCACCACGAGATTCTCCACAGCACGGATGTTGCCTGGAAACTCAGCGCCCTGTATACGCGACATCAGGCCCGACTCCACGACCGGTAGCGTACGCTGATAGCCAGCGTCGCGGGCATGCTTCGCGATGTACCAGTTCACGATCGGCGGGATGTCCTCCCGTCTCTGGCGCAGCGGTGGAAT
Source organism: Gemmatimonadaceae bacterium (assembly GCA_046261975.1). GTDB lineage: Bacteria > Gemmatimonadota > Gemmatimonadetes > Gemmatimonadales > Gemmatimonadaceae > JBHENQ01. The sequence continues at coordinate 1,538 of JBHENQ010000011.1, forward strand.
CACGATGCGCAGTCCACAGAGCCGATACATCAGGTCTTCGCGAAACCGGCCCTGCGCTACGAGAGACGCGAGCGGCACGTTGTTCGCCGCGATGATACGCACATCCACCTTCACCGGATCGTCCACGCCCAACGGGTAGAATACCCCATCTTCAACCACGGTGAGGAGCACACCTTGCACGACAGTGGACGCGCTACCGATCTCATCCAGGAACAACGTCCCGCCTTCAGCGGTCACAAAGTGTCCCGAACGATTGGCTGTCGACCCCGTGAACGACCCCTTTACGTATCCGAACAGGTCCGACTGAGCCAGAGTCTCACTCAGAGTGGCGACGGATATCCTCTGAAACCGTGCTGTCCTCCTCGGCGATCTATCGTGCAGGTAACGCGCAAGGTACGACTTGCCAGTGCCGGACTCTCCCTCCAGCAGTACCGTATACCACGGGTGGTGTGCGAACGCTTCGATTCGATCCATGACCCCGATCATTGCCGGACTTTCGGCCGATGGGAACGGCGCGGACCGCCCGCCCAGCTCGCGTTCGATTGTTCTGGCCTTGACTTCCTCGTGAAACGTGGGCCTCATTGCGCTCATGGCAGCAACCGGAAGCTTTGTCACTTACAGGCTGATTCAGCTTCCCAGCGTCTGCTCGGGGCTGCTCAGGCACCAATCGTCAAGATCATGTCATGACCTGATTTCGTAAATGGACATATTGGGACATCAGTATACCATTTTGGGACACAAAACCCGAAGGTTCACCGATTTGTGAACGTCAGCCGCATTTGATGCCGACTTCGAGTGAGCCCCCCATGCTATCGGTAACGGAGGGTGCCGATGGCAGACGAGGATCTCATCAAGCTGTTGAGGAGTGGGAAGGGTTCGAGCTGGCGGGCATCACGCGCGAACCAGCTAAAAGTCGCGAAATCCGCTGCCGAGAATCGTACTCGAGTTGAAGCCCGTGGCGAGATTTCCGAAGCGATGCAGTCGATGAGGCGAGGTAGTTGTGTAGGATCCGCCCTGCAGTTCCCGGAATTCCGTGAAGAACCTTATTTTTCGACTGAAACATTGGAACCGGCTCGGCGTAGTTTTTCGCAGACTCCACCACGAGAGGAAAGTTGAAGATGAGATTCAGATTGACGGTTTTCTGCGCGCTTCTGGCCGCTCTCCCCGTCGACGCCGTGGCGCAGCGTCAGGACAACTCTACAGCGGCCGTCCTCACCGTACAGGAAGCCATTTCACTGGCCACCAGGTTCAATCCCGATCACAGGCAAGTAATCGACCTGCGCCGTTCCGCCGGTGCAGCCCTTAGAAGTTCCTATGGCGCGCTTCTGCCGAGCGCCAGCGCTCAGTTCAGCAGTCAGTACCAGAAGGGCGGCGTGCGGCCAATCAACGGCGTCACCTTCAGCACGTCTTCAGACGTCTATCAGTCCAGTTACTGGCTCGGACTGCAGTATCAGGTCGACGCGGGAACCTTCCTGTCACCACGTGCCCAGCGCGCCAATGTGGATGCCACCGAAGCTGACATTGTCGGCTCGCAGGAGAACCTGCGCGCCCTTGTTACGCAGCGATATCTGACGGCCCTTCAGTCGGAGGCAGGTGCCCAGCTTCAGGATACGCTGGTGGTAACGGCAGAGGCTCAGCTGGAGCTCGCCAGGGCAAGGACGGCGGTCGGTTCCGGCACCCAGCTCGACATCACGCGCGCCGAGGTCACGCTAGGGCAGCAGCGGGTGGCAGCCCTCCAGGCTCACAATCAAGTTGAGATAGACAAGCTGCGCCTGTTTCAGGCCATGGGTGTGCCGAAACCGGCGTCGGTCCGGCTCACCTCCCAGTTCGCGGTCAGCGAGCCGACATTTTCCCTCGATTCACTGCAGGCGCTCGCAAGGCGCGAGAACCCACAGATCAAGGCGCTCCGCTCGCGCGACAAGGCGTCGACCGTGAACGTGCGTGTCGCCCGCGCGGACTATCTCCCATCGCTCTCGCTCAGCACCGGGTGGGGCGGTTACACGTACGAGTTCACGAATCCTGATTTCATCGTTGGCCAGGCACAGTCACAAGGCCTCGGTCTTCGCGCCAATTGCATAACGACCGATTCCATCCGTTTCGGCTCCGGTCTCCAGCCGTTGGGAGGATGCGATAACTTCTTGTTGAACGACGCTGCAATCGCATCGCTGCGAGCGGGCAACGACCAGTTCCCGTTCGATTTCACCAGGCAACCAATGTCGCTCTCGGCCAGCGTCTCGCTGCCGATCTTCAACGGATTTCTCCGGGAACAGCGGGTGGAGGAGGCTGAAGTGCAGCGTGATGCCGCGCGTCATCGTGCGCGCGCGGGTGAGCTTCAGGTCACGGCCGACGTCACTGCCGCGTACCTCACTGTCATGACTCAGGCGCGGACCGTCGCGCTACAGGAGCAGAACTCGAAGAAGGCTGCCGAGGAGTTGAGCCTGGCGCAGGAGCGCTACCGCGCGGGCGCCGCGACTTTCCTGGACGTCACTACCGCGAGAGCCTCATACGAGCAGGCCGAGAGTGACCGGATAACTGCTATCTACGAGTACCACAAGGCCTTCGCCGCGCTCGAGAGCGCCGTGGGCCGTCCACTGCGTTAACCGGGGAAATAAATGAGCAAGCGGACAAAGTTGGGGCTGGGCGTCACGATTCTCGTCGTGCTGGTGGCTGCGATCGCTCTCGCCGCGGCCAAGCGCGGAAACAAGGCGACGGAGGTTCGCGTCGAGAAGGTGTCTGCGCAGGATCTGGTAGCGTCCGTGACCGCGAGCGGGCAGGTGCGCGCACGGACGAAGGTAGATGTCGCTTCCGATATCAGCGGCAGGATCGTGCGGCTTGCCGTCAAGGAAGGGCAGGTTGTCAGCAAGGGTCAGTTCCTCCTCGAGATCGACCCGGAGGAATACATGGCGGCTGTACAGCAGATGGAGGCCGGCCTGGCCTCTGCGCGCGCCACGATGGCTCAGTCTCGGGCCAATTACGAGTTGGCTAAGAGTAACCTCCAACGTTCTGAGGCAATTCGTAAGACGAATGCAACTTTGATTTCCGATGAGCAGATGGAGCAACTTCGAACGGGTGCTGAAGTGCAGCAGGCACTCTTCGAGGCGGCGCGCTACAACGTAGCCCAGGCAGAGGCTTCCGTTCGCGATGCCCGGTCGAAGCGCGGTAAGACAACCATCAAGGCACCGATGGCTGGTCGTATTACGCGGCTGATCGTCGAGGAAGGCGAAACGGCAGTGCCCGGAACCTTCAACAAGGACGCCGCCACGTTGCTGACTATAAGCGACATGAGCGTTCTGGAGACCAAGGTGAAGGTCGACGAGACTGACGTGGCTCGAATCTCACTCGGGGATTCGGCGGTGGTGGAAATTGACGCGTTCGCCGATACGACGTTTGTGGGCCGCGTTGTGGAGATATCGAACAGCTCGGTGCGCACTGCCGGCGCCGCAGCGGGCCAGACCGATCAGGCCGTGGATTTCGAGGTGACGATCGAGCTCCTGGACCCGCCGGGCGAGTCACGGCCAGACTTTTCCACTACGGCGAAGATTGTCACCGATATCCGCCGTAACGTGTTGGCGATACCGATCATCGCCCTGACTGTCAGAGAGCACGAGAAACTGGAAAACAGGGACTCGGCCCAGGTGGTGCTTGGCAGGCCCGTAACCCGTGAAGTAGGCAAACGCGATGTAGAAGGCGTGTTCATCATAGGTCAGGACAACAAGGTCACGTTCCGCCCGGTGAAGGTCGGCATCGCCGGCGACGAATACTTCGAGGTGGTAACCGGCCTCAAGAACGGTGAGAAGATTGTCGCCGGCAGCTATCAGGCCATTCGCGAGTTGAAGGAAGGCACGCTTGTGCGAGAGTCGAAGAAGGACGACACCAAGAAGAAGGATCAGAAAGCATGAGCGCGGCGATAGATGACGGTGCTGTGAGCACGACTGCCGAACGGCAGGTAGTGACCCTGGAGGTGGGCGCGGCCCCGTCCGAGGACTGGGTGATCGTCACTCGTGGCATCAGGCGCGACTACGACATGGGCGGCGAGATAGTTCACGCGCTACGCGGTGTGGATGTCGCCATTCGCCGCAACGAATACGTTGCGATAATGGGCCCCTCAGGCTCGGGCAAGTCGACGCTCATGAATATTATCGGCTGCCTGGACACTCCCAGCGCGGGAGAATACTGGCTCAATGGTACCCTCGTATCCGCCATGAAGGACGACGAGCTCGCTCGTGTGCGCAATCGCGAGATCGGATTCGTGTTCCAGACGTTCAACCTCCTCCCGCGTGCGACGGCACTTCACAATGTCGAACTTCCGCTGGTGTACGCCGGCGTTCCGTCGCAGGAACGGAAGAGGCGGGCCAGGGAATCGCTTGAAAGGGTTCAGCTGGCCGACCGTATGGATCACAGACCCAACGAGCTCTCGGGCGGGCAGCGGCAGCGAGTCGCCATCGCGCGCGCCCTCGTCAATAACCCTGCCATCCTTCTGGCAGACGAGCCCACCGGGAATCTGGATTCAACCACGTCATCCGAGATCATGCGCGTGTTCGAGTCACTGGCGGAACACGGACAGACGGTGATCATGGTTACGCACGAGGCCGACATCGCCGCTCATGCCCGGCGGGTGGTTCAACTGCACGATGGGCGCATACTGTCCGATACACGCAGGGAGAAGTTCGTCGCTCACGCGACGGTGTAAACGTGAAGTTCGTCGAGGCCATCCGGCTGGCCTTGCTGCAGATCCGGGTTCAGAAGCTCAAGAGTTTTTTTACGCTGCTGGGTGTTTGCATCGGCGTGATGTTTCTCATCGCTGTCGTTTCCATCGTGGAGGGGATGGGCCGGTTCATCGAGGACGATTTCGTCGCGCGTTTCATGGGTGTTAACACCTTTCATGTAAGGCGCACGCCGGATATCGAGCTGGGTGAAGTAACCGACGCCACGCAACGCGAGTGGGATCGCCGCCCGGAGATTCGCGCGTCGGACGTGATGCCGATCGCCGCCGCGCTGCCCTCCCCTGGAGTCAGGTGGGCAACTATCGGCGCGACAGGTAATGCGACCATCACATCTCGGCAGGGTCGTCCACGCAGAGTAGACGTAACGACGGTGGATGGAGACTATTTCGCGATCAAGAAGGTGGACATCGCGCGTGGCCGAGTGTTTTCGCCACAGGAAGCAGAGCACGGCATGTCCGTTCTGATCATTGGCGACGAGGTGGCGCAGGCATTGTTTCCATCCATGGACGCCGTGGGCCGCGAAGTTCGTGTCAACAACATTCCCTACCGGATCATTGGAGTTGCCGAAAAGCAGGGCGATCTATTCGGCATCTCGCTGGATAAGTTCGTGATCGCTCCCCAGCGTTCCCCGCTGGAACGACTGTATCCACCGGGAGTCATCAATTCCATGCTCGTCCAGGCGCCGAGCACGGAAGCAATGAACGCTACCATGGAGCGCGTGCGCCAGGTCATGCGCGGGCGTCACAAGCTGAGGCCGTCGGAACCGGACGATTTCGCGCTCGAGACATCGGCGTCCGCGCTGGAGTTCTGGGCTAACATCAAGAAATATCTCGTCCTTGCCGGCGTGGTTCTGCCCGCTATCAGCCTGGTGGTAGGCGCGCTCGTCATCATGAACATCATGCTGGTCGCCGTGGCTGAGCGAACACGCGAAATCGGCATCCGGAAAGCTCTCGGGGCGCGCCGGCGCGACATACTGTCGCAGTTTCTCGTCGAGGCCGCCACGCTCAGCACCGCGGGTGCAGCACTGGGCATTCTGTTCGGAATCGGACTGTCGCAGTTCGTTGCCGCCGTTTCTCCGCTTCCTGCCAGCGTGGCACCATGGTCGGTGGCGGTTGCAGTGGTGCTGGGCACGGTCGTAGGCATCGGAGCGGGCCTCTACCCGGCCAGCCGCGCCGCGCGGCTCGATCCCATAGCGGCCCTGAGGCAGGAGTAGACATGAGTGCCTCGCAGCGGCTCGTGAGCACCATGGAGGGCGTTGGCATCGCGCTCGATTCCATTCGCTCGAACAAGGCCAGGGCTGGGCTCACGATCATGGGCGTTGCCATAGGAGTCTTCGTCGTGGTGGTGATGTCGGCCGCGGTCCACGGCATCAACGCGGCGGTCTCCGGCTCTCTGGAGGCAGCCGGCCCAACCACGTTCTACGTCTTCAAGGCGCCCATCGGCTTTCAGGTTTGCGACGAGAGCGAGGGAACCTGCCCATGGATGCGCAACCCGGCTCTCCGTATAACGGAAGCTGACGCGATAGCGCGTCTCCCCACCATACGTGGTGTCACGGCGCACGTGAGCTGGGGAGCATCCTTCAAATACAGGAATCGCCACCTGGGCAATGCTGGAATCGAAGCCTTCACACCCGAGTGGACCGACGTGGACGGAGGCGACATCTCTCCCGGCAGGAGCTTCACGCACGCGGAGAACTCAAGCGCGGCTCGTGTTGTGATAATCAACGACAAGATGGCGGAGCGGCTCCTTGGCGAGTCAGATCCGATAGGCAAGGTGATCAGCATCAACGCCGCCCCATTCCTGGTAATCGGCGTTTATCACGCGGCCAGCGATTTCCTTTCGGGCGGTGGCGAAAACGGCAGAGCCATTGTTCCATTCGAGACCGCTCGACGTCGGCTCAATGTCCAGCCTGACTGGATGGACATCACCGTGAAACCCCGGGAAGGAGTGGACCAGCAGGACGCCATGGGTGACGTGACAGCCGTGCTTCGAGGCATGCGCGGGCTGCGGCCGGGCCAGGACGATTCATTCGCTATCGTGACCTCGGAAAAGTTCATGGAAGCCTACAACCAGATCGTTGGAGCATTCTTTATCGTCATGATCGGTCTCTCAAGCATCGGATTGCTTGTGGGTGGTGTGGGGGTGATAGCGATCATGATGATCAGCGTCACGGAGCGTACGCGAGAGATCGGGGTAAGAAAGGCGCTCGGGGCGACGCGGGGCACTATCCTCTGGCAGTTTCTAGTCGAGGCTGCAACCCTGACGGTCGTCGGCGCGGTGGTAGGTCTCGCTATAGGCGGCCTGCTCACAGTGATCGTCCGAGCCTCGACGCCGATTCCCGCTTCAATCCCACCTCTGGCCATCGTCGCCGCACTCATCGCGAGCGCCTTCACGGGAATCGTGTTTGGCATGCTGCCAGCAGCCCGAGCCTCTCGGCTGGACCCTGTAGAGGCACTCAGACACGAATAGTGCTAGGGACTAGGGATTAGGGATTAGGGATTGGGGATTAGGGATTAGGGATTGGGGATTGGGGATTAGGGAACGGACAGAAAGTGGCAAGTAAGCCTACATCGCTCGCTCGCCTTAGATTCCGTTCCCTCCGCCTCGCTCCTCCGTGTTTCAGTTGGACTGATCCCTAGTCCTTATTCCCTATTCCCTATTCCCTAATCCCTAATCCCTAGTCCCTAGCCCTGATGTCGTTCGCTGATGTACTCGCCGTAGCGCTCGGACAGATTCGCGCCAACAAACTGCGCAGTTTCTTCACCCTGCTCGGCATCATCGTGTCTGTGGCCTTCCTGGTCGCGGTGGTTGCGATTATTCAGGGTATGAACGCGTACGTCAAGGAGAACATCGCCGACGCGATGATCGGTTCCAATTCCTTTCAG
>JBHENQ010000012.1:0-8901 GCA_046261975.1 Gemmatimonadaceae bacterium
CGACGGAACGTGGCCCGTCGTCTGGTAGCCCGATCGGGATATCAATCGTGAGCAGATCGAGCATTGTGGTGCGCTCGAGGGGGTCTTTCGTCGAGCGACAGACCATTGGAATGAGGTTACCGTCGGCTGAACGCTGGATGCACAGCCATCCGGCGGAACAGCCATCAACGCCGCCTACTTGGGTCATCGCTGACGCGCTCCTGAAGGACCGGTTGTCGACCTAACACTCAAGGCGTAAGCTGCGCGGCCTGCTCGCCAAGGTAAAGGACGAATGCAATCCGCGTCAGCTTCATACTTCTGTAACTCTGATTTACGGACGAGCAACCACCCGCACGTTCGCCAGCTTTATCAGATCGCCCTCGCAACCCACACCGAGATATTGATTCCGGCGACGTTGCACATCGCGCCGATCGAGTTGCGCCGAGTGTGCGGCAGGATTCCGGACTGAGCTAAGATCGCGCAGGATTGCCGGGAGGCTCGTGACAACCCAGTCCTGCGATGGCGCGGCGATCTTATCTCTAAGCGCCGTGTTGATCTCCCGACAATCCCCGATGATGTGTGCGAGATCTGCAAGCATGAACAGCCCGGCGGTGCCGACGTCCACGCTTCTTCCATCCAGATTGACCATGCGGTTACGAGGCTTCACGAACTCCATCGCTCGTCTCAGGAGATTGTTCGTCTGCACCTCGAACGCCTTGGCAAAGTCTATCAGAACAGGGGAGAAATCGAAGGCCATGTCGGAACGGTGGTCACGATATAGCTTCTCCGCCGTAGCCACGAATGTTCTCGTACCGGGATCCAGCCTGGACCAGGCCTCTTCGCCGAAGCAGTTCTCGCGCAGATCGCGTTCAGTCGCGGCAATCCCCCCACGCTCGGCATCAAACTCCACCCAGTGCCTGCCCTCGGTGAGCTGCTGCCGGATAGAGAGCTCGAAGTAACGGGCGCCGTCCGGCCGCGTGACGATCAGCGGTAGCTCGACCATTCCTCCATAGATCGACACGGGATTTCCGTAGTACCTTGTGTTCCGAAGCTTTGACAACTCTTCGACGACCGACAGCGTGTCGTCAGAGATGAGCCGGCGGATGTCAAGGACGCGGAACCAGCAGTCGCAGGTAATGCCTTCCTGGCGATAAAGGGGCGGGATGTGCTCATTTTCATCCTCATTGCGCACATCGTCTCCGGTGATCTCCCCAACGTGTGCTACATATAACGAGCGGTAGTCAGTCAGATAGAGCTGAAGCTCGCGAGCAAGCTCTTCTCCGTCATGGGTGAGCTCGCTCTCGAGCGCCAGAATCTGGTCGAGATGCGGCAAGGGCTGGAGTCGGCGCGAGGAACGGATCTTCCCCCACCACACGTAGACGTCGTCCTCATCTATCTGCTTGGCGCGGTACTTCTCGGCAAACGCGCGAAGAATACGAATGTGCGACTCAACGACGTCCGTTCCGTACGACGGATTCCAGACGGTGACTAGATGATGATGCTGGCTCACTCTTGTGAAGTCCTCATCTCTGGCGAGAGGTCAATGCGAAGCTCTTGCATCAGATTGGGAATCTGGTCCTCAGGAACGTTTCTCTGGAGGAATTCGACCAGCTCTTCTTGCCGTGGCTGTCCGAACACCATGCGATAGACGGCCAGCGCGCGCTTGAGCGCAGAAAGCTTCTCGATTTCTTTGCTCAGCGGCAGCATAGGCACATGCCGCTCGATACGTGCGCCGTTTTCAATCGGATAGATCCAGAATGGAAATAGATCCGTCGCACCCGAACGTCTCGCGCGCTTCGCGGCGGCGAACAGCTCTGACCACGGATCGCCGCCCAAAGTTGCTACCATGCCAAGGTGCGTAGCCAGGTTCTTCCTGACGGCGTGTCCCTTGTAGCGGTGGACTCTGCCTTCGCGCTGTTCGAGATCGACTGGGTTCGCAGGCAAGTTCCAGTGAACTACCGCGTGGCAATACTGGTGGAAATCGAGGCCTTCCTGACCGACGGAGGTGGAGGCGAGCACGAACGGCCAGAAAGGTGAATTGAAGGCCTCCCTCACGTGGTCGGAGCGCGTGCGAGTCTTCCCGACCTCCGCTTCCTCTTCCCCGCCGAAGCGCGCAGCGAAATGGGCGCGCATGCGCCGCGGTTCGATGGTGATTCGTCCTCGCGCTTCGTTGATGCGTATCTCATCCACGCCGACGGCGGCTGTACGCAGTTCGAGAGCCCGGACGGCGACTTTAGCGATGCCCGATGCCGCCGACGCCGCATCGCTGCCTGAGAGTCCTTCCGATTCGCGCAGCACGTGAAAATACTCATCGAGCACCGCCTGCAAGCCGCCGCCAGCAGCGTACTCCAGTACGCGCAGCCAGTAGGGTTCCCCAGGATGGAATGAACGGACTATTGCGGTTGCCTCCGGAAGGTTAAAGAGGCTTCGGAAACCGAACGCGATTGAGCCGGCTGCGTCGCGAACCGCGGGGTCGACGATCGCTTCGGACGTTCCGCGCACCAAGGCTCGCAACGCAGTCACCGCCGGGCTGGCGATAGCCACCAACGCGATCACACGGGCGAGATCGGCTGGTGGTGTTCCCAGTTTCTCCCTCTTGTTCAGAACTTCGCGGCTGCGCGCCACGTGCTCTGACCACGCGCTACCGTCATCCTCATCGGCCGAATCAACGTCACGCGTTGGACCGTAGCGCCACAAGGAACTGACGGAGGGCCGGTTCAACCACTCCTGTGCCAATCCCTCACGATCATCCAGCAGCAGAGGAGCCGCCCAGTACCATGCCTCATCCGGCACGCGTGAGCTATTTGCGCGCTCAATGATTAGCGGCTCCAGCAAGGACACGATTCGACGTTCCACACTCTCGACGAGAGCCTCGACTGAGAGATGAGCGTCTCCGTTGCCAGCTTCACCAAGCGGATCGCCAGCTCGAGCAAGGACAACACTCGGGTAAAGCAGCGTAAGAAGTGGCATGCCTACCAGCCGGTCCTCAGACCTCGCGAAGCGCAGCATTCCAACCGTGTTCAGCCGCGCGTCGCTCAATGAAGTTTTCGGGTCGTCAGGGGACAGGATGCGGCGCTCCGCTTCATATGAGACCAGCGCGGCAATGGTTTTCGGCACAACCTTCCAAACCGAGAACAGTAGATGCTTGGTTAGTCCCTTGGTGCGCGCCGCTTCAAAGTGCTCAGCCAGACGATGGTAAGGCAACGAGGGCGGAACCCAGAGGAGCATGAACTCATTTCCGCCCATGACGCGTTCCATCAACCACCGCAGCCGGGTATGCGGCGGATCGAGCGGTGCCGCCCGGTGCAGAACCCCGCGTGCCAGAAATGTCTCGCCTGAATTCACGCAAGCTGGCAGCAGGATGTCGGGCGCATTCTCCACCGCAGTCTTGAACGCGGCTTTGAGTTGGTAATGGTCCATGAAATTCAGGAGGAATGGCGCTGATTTCCAATACTCGAGTGTCTCCTCCCGCTCGAGCAGCCTCGCGATCACCTGCATCCTGCGGTACGACAACAAATCACGCGCTTCGACTCTCAGATCACGTGGAGAGTGCTCCTTCAACATGCCGCTGCGATCCGCCGTTGCTGACAGCTTCTCGGTTCGAACAACGACTTTCCTCAGCAGCGCTTCAATCTCTCCCTTCAGGGCGATGACTCTTGCGCGGTCGTGAACACCGATCATGGTCAACATGCGGCGAAACTCGCGCAGCAGTTCATCCACCCGCGCAGTCACCGCTTCGTCCTGCTGTAGAAAACGAAGCGTCAGCAGGAAATCGGCGTAATGATCATCCGTGTCGTTCTCATCGCTCAGCGTGTACATCTTGTAGGGCGTAGCGGACAGAAGGACAACACGCGCCCTGCCCTGGCTGTCGGAGTAATTGAACAAGGCCTTCGCAAGCTGGGCGGCTTCTGATTCGCCGGTCAGAAGATGTTTGAATCGCTGGAACTCATCGAGTATGACAATGTCTGGCTGCAGAGATTCTATGCACGTGCGCGCAAGAATGCCGCGAAGCTCGCCAATCAAGGCGTTCTGTTGCCTGCGATCAGCGGCCGGCACGCTGCGATCATAGCGGAAGCGCTGACACAGATCATCGAACCGGTCGCGCAGCCCAGGATCGTTGGTAGCAGCACGCTTCAGGTCGGCCTTGAATGCCGCGGCCAGGGATTCGTCGATCCTGTCTTCCTCAAAGCCTTTGAGGTACTGCCGGAAGCGCTCCGTACCTGCGTAGCCCTGCATCAGATTCTTCGGACCCGTACCCTCGCACCCCCATGCCCGCTTGATCAGGAAATAGAGCAGGGCCCGCTCATCTACCCGGCCGCCGGCCGATTTCAGGTCGAAGGAGGTGCTGGGAGTGAATGACACGAAATTCAGTGGCCGCTTTTGAAGCTCGTTCACTTCGAGGGGCAGCATCGTAATGCGCGAAGCTATGCCGAAATCGCGTCGGCCGGTGATGTTCATCCGATTGACATTCTGTCGTGCGATGTCGGCATTGGAACAGACGTAGACGATGTCGATGCGATCTACGCTGTCCCACAGCCGATCGATTGCTCGCGCTATGAGGCCGCGCGCCACCATGGTCTTGCCCAGGCCTACCTCGTCCGCGATGAGAAGGCGGTGTGCGCAGGGATCGTCAACGTATAGACGCTGAAACGCGTGCTCGACGGTCGCTCGCTGAAAATCCTTGAGCGTTCCAAGGATCTTTTCGACATCGGGACGGTCGAAGTTCACCTTAATCACGAGCGGACTCCCGAGCTTCCCACATCGCAGCCCAGAGTGCGTCGAACTCACTGGGTATGACGGACGCTCCTTCGGGCGTTCTGCGAAGCTCGTCGATGAGGCCTCGTAGATGGTCCAGCCGGTTGGGATCACGGTCCAATGCACGCATCAGCGCTTCGAGCAGGCCCGAAGATCCGGTCCGCCATGGAGCGCTGACTCCTTTCGCATCGTTCAGCCCACTTGTTCCATCAGCAGGGAGGGCCAACTCGTCGGTGTCCAGCAATAGCAAGAGCAGGCGGAGGAAGTCGGAGCGATCTGCCAATAAGGACGCCAGAATGGATTCTCGCCGATTGGCAGGAGCACCTTCGAGCTCGGCGCGTATGACGAACGACCTTGCAAGGGAACGCTCCTCTCGCTCCGCCTTCAGTTCGAAGGCAATGAAGGGAGTGATAGCCTGGAGGGAACACTCACCGAACTCCGCAACCACTTCGGCCTTGAAGTCAGGCTCTCGCCCGGCGGTCTCGCGTTTCAGCGCTATCGGCCAGCAAGAGATGGTAAGGCCAACAGGGACCTCGACCCTTCCTCCGCGGTCGATCATCTGAAGCGAGGCGAGATAGAGGTGTTCCTGGGGTTCACCGATCACCACGCGCCAGGATACGGCCGCTATCGCGGTCTGAGCCGCTTCAAGATCGCAGCGGAGTGCTTCCATTGGATCCTCCACAACAGCCTCTTGCGCAGTAAACGGTAAGAGAAGCGACCTCAATGAGGCGTCGCCGTTACCGTTGAGAATTGCATCAACCCCGCATTTTCCTTTCGCGCCGGTGAGTTCGACCAGCAGCTCGACGTTGAGACCAAATCCTGCCTTCGTCGCATTTGCGGACCCGGTCCAGACGGCCGCGTTCCGGCCGGCATCTGCCACATACAGCTTTGCGTGCAGGCCACCGTTGCATCCGTCGAGCGAGTAATCCGGTGCATCAGCAGAGTCGGTTCTGCGAGCCTCCGCCATCATGGAGTACACTTCCGAGAAAGGCTCGAGCGCCAGCGATGTGAACTGCTGCAGCGCCTCCACCTGCGAGACGAGAATGAGCGTGGTTTCCTTGAGCTTCTCGGCCTTCTTGAAGAAATTCTGTGTGAGGAATGGGCTTACGACCAGTAGCCGATCGATCCTGCCTGTAAAAGGCCAGGCTGGCTGTCCCGCTAATCCTATAGGCCAGAACCTGATAGCGTCGAAGCCGTCGGGGAGATCCCAACCAACGCGCCGAATTTCACTTGCAATAGTTGCAAGCTTCTCCGCCGCGTGGGTCGGCAAGTCTCTTGTGGCGTTGTCCCTGTACGCCCTGATGAGAATGTCGAGACCTCTGTTCTCGGAATAGCCACGTTGGCGCTCCGAGCTCAACCAGCCATCTAGGGTCAGCACGGTGTCCCAGGAGCGATCGAAAGTAAGGTTTCTACTGGGGACGATCAGGCGGTAGGCCATTGCAGCATCTGCATCTGCGACCGGCCGAAATCGGAGCACCCACATCTTCGCGTGGAAGATCCCACCTGGACGAGGCGCTCTGACCTCCACGACCGTGTTTTCCAGATAAGCAAACAGCGGTTGATGCTTGGCGGGAACCGCGATGGCTCCTGCCTGACAGAAGATGACCATTCGGTCTGCGAATTCCCGAATGGTCCGCAAAAGTGTCAGGCGGTCCGCCGAGTCGCCGGAGACCTCCCGCTTTGACTGGAGTTCGAGAAGTGTGAATCCTACGGGCGCCGTGAGCGCGCTCAGCAGATCTAGCGTGTATGTTGTGCCGATCGCGAAATCGAGCTCGTAATCGTCGGGAGGCCGCAGGAGCTCCAGCAACGTCGAGCGATCGTTGGGCTCCAGCACTCAGGCAGTCAGTCCCAGCAGGATGTCGCTGACAATGCGGTGTCCGGGTCGTGACCACCGGTACTCGAATTGCCGTGTTCCCGCGGCGCCGCCCCACGTCTCGAGAGCACGTTGATTCGAGAGCCGGGCCTGCTCCCGCTTCAAGAGTCGCTCGCGCTCCTCGATCAACTTTCGCACCTCTGGCCTGTCGGGTACCGCCTTCGGGTCAATCCCAAGTGCCAAGCCGATCCACAGATCCACGAACAGTCTCGTCTGCATCGGGACCAGGCGCCCGGCTCGAGCGACTATCGACCAGAAATGCGATCGGTCCCACGCCTTGTGTTCGGTGCGGCGCGCTTTCATCAAACTGGCCCAGGCCGCAAGCAGTTCACGGTATTCGCTCGTCCACTCCTTGTGAGCGCGCTTCTCCGCGAGCATCAAGTTGTACGTCAACTGGGCACCGTGCATCACTTCAGAGAAGGCACGCGCGTGCTCCAGTATCTCCACGAGTCGAGGCGACGCTGACGTTAGGCCAGGCACTTCCCACGGGAAGTCACTAGGCGGAGGCACCTCCCCCCGATCAAGAAGAAAAGCGAAGAGGCTATTTGGTGCGCTCTGAATAACACGATCCCGGAAGAACTCGGCTTCGACTCGAGTGAGCGCATGCGAGGCTCCTGTAGGAAACCCTTTTGGCGGCAGCGGTAGCGTCGGAGGCCACATGCGCGGAACCGTCTCGACTAGCTCGTCACCGTCAGTGCGAGGCCGAGCTTGGTCTTTCGCGATGTACAGGCGGCGAAGTGCCCGAAAATATCTCGCTTGGCCGCCATCGAATTTCCTGAATCCTAGAATGCCAAGTCCAGACCAGTAAATTGCACTCGGCAGGCGCTTCAGCGTGGCTCGCGATAGCTGACCGATCGTGCCCTGGATGTCATCGGACTCAAGTAAATGGTCGATGAGCTTGATCTCACGCTTCCTGGCTTCGCCTCTAAACTCAGCGCCTTCGAAGCGATCCTTTTCTAGCCGTTGATAGATCCACGGGACAAAAAAGAAATAGCGTGCGCGAGTTTGAATGGTGCTGAGGCCCGGGAGAAGCTGATCGGCAATTGCCTCCCAAATTGACAGGACGCCGAGCTCGTCGACGGTGTCTCGGTCGCGAAACAACGCGATCAGCTCGAGTGCGCGATCGCGTTCGGTATCCGTGAAGTCGAGCCAGGCAAATGTTGACACTGAACAACCCCTCGTGCGGAGAGGCAAATCATGCCACACGGGGTCTCTGACAGCCAGGCCGTTACACCTGACAACGCGCCGCAATGGTCTCGCACTCGGCGGTGACTGTCAGTCTCTCCCATAACTTTCTATTGAGCACCGCATCGGGGGGACGTGTTTCGACACTTACACACGACCGCTATGTTCACAGCCTGATGAAAGCCTTCGGCCCAAATCTTCGACTCTCCGCGACCGACCTCTCGAACTTCCTGGGCTGCCGGCACCGCACAGCGCTCGAAATGGCCGAGGCTCACGGGAAGCATAAACGCCCGCACTTCGACGACCCCCTCCTCGAGCTCCTCTTCAAGCGCGGCACCGAACACGAAAAAAAATACGTCGCATCGCTCGAGAAAAACGGCCACCGCATCGTCAACCTCGAGGGTGAGAAGGACCCCGATAGGGCTGTGGACCAAACCCTGGCCGCGATGCGCGCCGGAGCGGACGTCATCGTCCAGGGCGCCCTAAAGGATGGCTGGTGGTTCGGCCGGCCCGACGTCATGCAACGCGTGGACAAACCCAGCGCACTCGGCGCCTGGTCCTACGAGATCTCCGACACCAAGCTCGCTCGAGAGACCCGCGCTGGCACCATCCTCCAGCTCGGGCTCTACTCGGAGATGCTCGCCAGCACCCAGGGCGCTCGGCCGGAACACTTCTACGTCGTCACGCCGGACCCGGACACTCCCGTCCACAAGTACCGGGTCGACCACTACGCCGCTTACTTTCGTCTGATCCGCGCCCAGATGCTCGAGATGATCGCGCTGGACGACGACGCCGTCGCCGCCGCGAACTATCCGGAGCCGGTGGATCACTGCGAGATCTGCGCGTGGCACAGCGAGTGCGCAAAGCGGTGGCGGTCGGACGATCATCTCTCCCTTGTCGCTGGCATCTCCCGCATCCAGAGACACGAGCTGGAATCACGACATGTGAGAACGCTCGCAGAGCTCGCCCAGCTTCCCATGCCGCTACCGTTCAAGCCAGAGCGCGGTGGCCGCGAGAGTTACGAGCGAATGCGCGAGCAGGCACGCCTCCAGTTCGAATCGAGGGGCAGGATTCCGCCGCTGCACGAGCTGCGGCTGCCGTTCGAGGAG
>JBHENQ010000013.1:0-24314 GCA_046261975.1 Gemmatimonadaceae bacterium
GTCAGTCCCTGGATTATGCCAAGTGCGATGGCCTGGAAAACGGTCATCGCGACTTCGCGGAGGTCAACACGAAGGCCGCCATGGCGCACAGCATGGCGACTTTGAAAAGCGCCGGCGCTCCGCGCTGGCCGCGGAGCGCAATCCAGGCAGCGGCCACGGAGATTGCGACGGTGGGAGCAATTGCCATCGAGAACCATGGCTGCTGCACGCCGAACGGAACCAGCGCCGCGACGAACAACACTAGTGAAACGACGAGCATGACACGCGCAACTCGCTGACCGAACGCGACCGGAACGGTTTGACGAGTGCTCGCGTCGGCGCCAGCGTCATCTAGATCCTTCGACATCTCGCGCGCGAAGTGAAGCGGCGCAGCGATACAAGTGAGCAACAGGCCGGCGCGCGGCCGTCCGACCGCCCAGGCACCGTATAGGAAAGGCAGCGAGGCGAGAATCGCCACAGTGATGTTACCTATGACCCCGCGGCACTTGAGCGCTGTATTGTAAGCATACATGAGCACGAGAACCAAGACGCTCAACGCGCCCAACGCGGGCCGCGCTATCCAGGCGAGGAGCGGCGCCACCACCGCTGCCGTCCAGGCAACGGCACTGGCCACTCCGACTGAAACCGCGCCATTGGGCAAAGGCCGCTCCGAATGCGCGACCCGATCGATTTCGATGTCGGCAACGTCGTTCCAGATGTTGGCCGCCACTGTGAGTGCTATAGCGGCGAGTGACGCATAGGCGACACCCCCGTCTACTACGCCGGCCGACCACCATGCTCCTACCAGAACACCCAGCGCTGCCATAAGGGCGTTACGCCAACGCGCGAGCGCGAAGAAGCCGCTAACTGATCGTGCGATCATACAGGTCTTCATATCTGGCGACGATATCGTCTTGCGCGAACCGCGCGCGCGCGTCCGCAGCCGCCGCCTCGCTCATGGCGCGCCAGCGGTTATCGTCGCTCAGAAGATCGACAGCGGCGGCCGCCATAGCCTCGACATCACCGACCGGACAGAGCATTCCGGTGATCCCATCCTGCACGACTTCGGGAAGACCGCCCGCGCGGGACGCGATGGCCGGTACGCCGCAAGCGAGCGCCTCGAGCGCGCTCAGACCGAATGATTCGTTCTGGCTGGGCAGCAGGAACAGATCGGCGGAGGTCAGCAAAGGTGCTACTGTGTCGATCTTCCCGAGAAAGTACACGCTGTCCTCAACTCCGAGAGCTTGCGCCTCGCTCTCGGCGTTGGCACGTTCCGGTCCGTCGCCCACCAGCACCAAAGCGCTCGGAATTTCCCGGGTCACCTTCGCGAAAACGCGAACTACGTCCTGAATTCGTTTTACCGGCCGGAAGTTGGAGACGTGCATGAGAATCCGCCGGCCTTGGCCAATCTGCTCCCTGAGAGTTTGAGGATACCGCGTGCGATCGTATACCTCGGGATCAATAAAATTAGGGATGACTTCAACCGTGCAGCCTGTGCAGCCGAAGGTGCGCACAGTCTCATGTCGCAGGTATTCGGACACAGCGGTGAGGCCGTCGGAGCGCTCGATGGAGAACTTGGTGATGGCGTGAAAGCTTGGATCCTGGCCGATAAGGGTAATGTCGGTGCCGTGAAGGGTGGTGATGATCTTCACTTCCGCGTCGTTCTCCTCAAGCATCTCCCGCGCGATCCACGCGCTCGTGGCATGGGGGATGGCATAGTGCGCGTGAAGCAGGTCCAACCGGTGTTTCAGGACAACCTCGTGCATGCGAACCGCGAGCGCGAGATCGTATGGTGGGTACTCGAAAAGTGGATATCGAACGACGTCCACTTCGTGAAAGTAGATCCGCGGCAGGAATGCGGGCAGGCGAAACGGCTGCTGATAGGTTACGAAGTGCACCTCGTGACCGCGCGATGCTAGCGCGACTCCCAACTCTGTTGCCACCGCGCCGGAGCCGCCGTAGGTGGGGTAGCAGGTGATTCCTATTCTCACGTGTCGTTGGTATCCTCCCACCAGTCCACTGCCCTTTCCAGCGCATTTTCGCGCGACGGATCCAGAATTGTGACGAGGCTCCCGCGAATCTGGTGCCGAAACCAGGTTCGCTGGCGCTTGCCGTATTGCCGCGTGCGGATCGTGATGCGATCGGTGGCTTCCGCGCGTGTCGCCAGACCGCGCACCCAATCGCGAACCAGGTCATAGCCTGTGGCGTTCCAGGCCGGCGCGTCCTCAGGAACATTTCGGAGGAGCGACTCGACCTCGCTTCCCCACCCTGCCGCAAAGAACCGCTGAACCCGGTCCGCGACCAGCCTCCGCAGGGCAGGACCGGGATCCACCAGAAGATACTTCGCGGAGTAGTTAGATGCCTGTCGCGGGCTAGTACTGTGCCAGTCCGAGATGGAGCGACCAGTCATCATGCTGACCTCAATCGCCCGCAGAAGCTGAGCGCGACCCAGATGTGCGCGTGCCGGATCGAGATGCTCGCACCAGTGACGCAAGGTCTCCGTAGGCAGGCTGCCAAGGTACAATTCCAGTTGCTGACGCCGAGTGGGATCGAGCTCAGGCTCGTCGAACAGCGGCGTTATCAGAGCGCGAATGTAGAAGCCCGTTCCCCCCACAACGAGCGGTGTGCTGCCGTGGGACCGAGCTTCGGCGACCCACGTTGCGGCTTCTCTTGCCCACCGAGCGGCGGAATAGCGTTCGACCGGATCGGCCACATTTACCCCACGATGCGGAACTTTATCGCGGTCCGCGAGCGAAGGTTTGCCCGTTCCGATGTCGAAGCCGCGGTACACCTGTCTGGAGTCGGCGCTGATTATCGTGGCGTTGAAACGCCGAGCAAGCAGCATTGCCAGCGCCGATTTTCCGGCTGCTGTCGGGCCGCAGATGACGCGAAGCTTTGGGCGCTCCCCCAGAGATGTATGACTCGTTCTAATGAAGTCGCGAATTTAACGACGCTTGCCCGCCCGGGGTAAGGCGGTGAGATTCTTGGGACTAGGGACTAGGGATTAGGGGCTGGGACTACACGCATGATCATCTACAGAGGATCAATTCCGATGCCGCATCAAATCCGCAAGAGTCTGCCAGCAGTTGTGCTCGCCGCCACGGCGGCGGGCTGTGCAACGGGTTCACAGACAATCGCCGACCCAACTCCGGCACCGGTAAGCGCTATCACCGGCGCTTTTGTTGTTCGACTTGGCACCGATACACTCTCCGTGGAGCGTTACACGCGTACCGAAGACAGTCTCGTGGGGGACGCGGTTATGCGGAGCCCGCAGACTGCAGTTCGTCATTATGTCGTGAGATTCGGGCCGGACGGGCGCGTTACAAGCATGGATTTTCAAGGGCATCGTCCAAGCGGAAGCGCGCCGCCTCAGGCGGCGACGATCCTGTTCGGCGCCGACACCGTAAACGTGACCATGAAGACCGGGGACAGCACGCGTACCCTGCGTGTGTCTGCTGCGGGTGCCGTCCCGTTCCTCAACTTCTCCTATGCGCTCATTGAGCTCGCCGTGATGCGCGCTCTCGCGACGCCCGGGGACAGCTCGGCGGTTACTGTCCTACCCATCGGCGGTCAACAGTCCGCCCGCCTGCCGATCAAGCGAATCGCGCCTGATTCCGTACGCATATGGTTCTTTGGTTATCCGATATATGCTCGCATAGATGAATCGGGCCGGATTCTGGGACTTCAGGGCCTCTCCACCACACAGAAGGTGGAGGTGGAGCGCGTAGCTACCGCGGACATTGAGGCCCTGGTGACGACTTTCGCATCACGCGACGCGAGCCGCGCAATGGGTCAATTGTCTCCACGCGATTCAGTCAGCGCAGCGGTAGGCAGCGGGCGGGTTACGATTAACTATGGACGGCCGTTCAAGCGTGGCCGGAAGGTGCTGGGAGGCATCGTACCCTGGGACACTGTCTGGCGCACGGGTGCTAATGCCGCCACCGGGTTCACGACCGATGTGGATCTCGTCATGGGCGGAGTTTCGATTCCCGCGGGTAAGTACACGCTGTGGACGATTCCTTCGCAGTCCGGATGGAAGCTCGTCGTCAACAAGCAGACCGGTCAGTGGGGCACCGAGTACGACGTGAAACAGGATCTTGCCCGCATTGAAATGCGCCGCGAGACGTTGGCAGTCCCGGTCGAGCAGTTCACGATTTCGCTGGAGCCGAGCGGATCCGGAGGGGTTCTCAGCATGTCGTGGGACGATACGCGGGTGTTCGTGCCCTTCAGTCCGAAATCGTAACGAGCGAAGGGAAGGACCAGTGACTGAATTCAGCCGAGCGGCTGCGTCAGTGCTCCTGGCTTGCGTTTGGTCATCGCTACTACTCTCGCAAGACAATCCAGAGCCTGCTGCGCAGTGCAAGACAGATTGGTCGACGGCAGATTCGTCTGAGACAATGGCCTATGGCCTCCTAGCTCCTGGTGGCTGGTATCTCGCAGAAAACAAGCGACGTTTGCCCCAGCGTCATCGGGAAGAACTCGAACGCCTGCTAAGGGGTCTCAAGCCTTACATCACGATACCTGCCCCACAACCTCCGGACTCGCAATTTCCGCTCAACAGCTTGCGGTGGGACAAGGATGGACGGGTCGCAACAATGTTTTCTCTGGTCGCGGGTGATTCTTGTGATCCGCGCCGACGGTGCCGTTGGAAAGATTACGGCTGACCGCACTTTCGGAAAAACCGGATTGGACTCGGCTCTCGTGCTCGCTGTTGAACAAGCAGCGATCGCTGGGGTCTTTCGCGTCCCGCTGGCTTCACTTCACGCAGACACATCTTCCTGATCTGCCGGCGACTCCCTGCGGTTGGACTTGTATGTCTCAGACCATACATCCCGGCGGTGGCCAAGCGCGGCAATCCACCGCCCCGTTTTCCGGAGATTGCGATTCAGGCCAAAATAAGGGGAGATGTGCTCGTCCAGTTCGTCATTGACACCTCAGGTGCACCGGACTTTTCGACCGTGAAGGTGCTGCGCGCCAACTATCAGGACTTCGTGCAGGAAGTTGTGAAGGTTCTTCCTCAACACCGGTTCGAACCCGGGACAATCGATGGCTGCCGCGTGAAGATGTGGGTGCAGTTACCATTCGACTTCGATCTCAGGGACTGACGCCGGTGTGACCGGCATGGTGCTCATCGCGCTGGAACGCAAGAAAGCTCTGAATGGCTGCCAGCGCAGCAGGGTCCGCAGTCGAGATGCGCACTTCGCCGCCGCGAGGCAACGCTTTGAATGTGTATGTGATGCTCTCGCTACGAGCGCGCATCACGTCAGTGCCGGGTACGTTGCCTGCGTGCACGAAAGCCGGCGTCGCGAAATCGCCGGCCTTGAACGATCTCGTGATACCCAGCAGATGCTCTCTTATGGCTGCCACCGCACTTGAGTCTTCGGTGTCGGTCTGAAGCTCAATGCGGCCCCCGTCTGCCAGCGGCTCAAACCGATGCGACGACGAATACTGATCGACACCCATTGCCACCTTGCCCCGAGCTTGCAATGCGTGAAAAGCACTATCGGCTGGCTGCCTCTCACTTCTTGAAGTTTTCCCCGGCGAGCATGCTGCCGTAAGGATAGTCATAGCGGCGAACTCCGCGGCACATGAGAGCGCACGCCAACGAGTAAACCGGCTTCGAGATACGAGATACATGGGTTTGCTCCGCCAATGATGCGTGGGTCTCGCAATCGGACTGCGAAAACAATCTAATTGGCCTATGATCTGTCCCGTCATTCACCACTTCGGAGGACCAATGCAATGCGTTCTGTTGGGTCTCTCGCTCAGACTCACTGTAAGCAGGTGAGGATTTCACCGCGACGGGGCCGTCCGCTGCGACGTTGTGGGCTCCGCCCAAATCGCCTCAGAGAATTCACGAGCGTTGGCGAACGGTCGGTGGGGTCTCGTGCAAGAGCCCGGGTGACGGCGCGGTCCACGGCTGCCGGGACGTCGAGTAGGACGTCACTCAGCATCGGCGGAGGATGAGTGAATCGCCGGGCAAGCATGATTTCGCCGTCTGGTCCGGTACCGGGTGGCATCCCAGCCAGCATCTCGTAGACGACGCAGCCTAGGCTGTATACGTCGCTCCGACTGTCAATCTCGCTCTCGCCCACCGTCTGCTCAGGGCTCATATAGGCCGGCGTTCCGATAGCGACGCCCGTGTCTGTGAGCGTTTGCCACTTCCTCCTCCTGCGGCATGGATCGCGCGTGCAATTCCAAAATCGCACGCCACCGCGTGGCCGTTAGAGAGGAGTATGTTCTCCGGCTTGATGTCGCGGTGAACGAGGCCATTTGCGTGCGCATAGTACAACGCATCAGCAACCGCGCGTGCTATCCGGAGCACATCGGGCAGCGGAAGTCGATTCTGTCGTGCTTCAGGTCGCGGGCGTGATAAACGATCGCCATTCCGCCGCGACCCAGTTCGCGGTCGAGTGCGTAGCGGCTGGCGACAGCTTTCCTGATGTGCTCGGGGATCTCGTTCACCTCAAGCGGCTCCAATTCTCAGGCGGACACAATATACAGCCAATCGCCCCCTATTTCCTCCCAAACCTGCGCTCGACTTCCTCCCAGGCAAGTTGGACGATCGTCGAGCGGCCATGTACATCGTGAGCTGGGAGCGCGGTTCGTGCCAGCGCGCTGTAGAGAGCGCGCATCTCGGCTGGCGACAACGGTTCGCCGGCTTTGATCGCGGCTTTGCACGCAAGGGTCGCCGCGAGCTTCTCATGCCGGCCTGCTGATGCGGTTATTCTATCGCCGGCCAGCGCTGCAAGGGTGTCGCGCAGGCAGCGCTCAGCGTCGAACCGTGGATGTGGCATTGCGACGCTGCTCACAATCACCGTGTTACCGCCGAAGGCTTCAATCTCGAATCCGAGGCGTTCCAGCGACGCGCGATGCTCATCGAATGCGTCGCCCTCCGCAGCACTCAGATGAATAGTGAGCGGAAAAAGCAGGCGTTGCGACGGTAAGGTTCCGCTTTCCAACGCATGCATGAAGCTTTCGTATAGTATGCGCTCGTGGGCTGAGTGCTGATCGATGAGCACAAGTCCGTCAGCGTGCTCGAACATGAGATACGTATGTCTCAGCTGTATAAGTGGTGGAACTTCGACGGCGTTCTCAGCGTGAGCTGCAGTCGTGCCTTCGAGGGTTGCGGACGTGTCTCCAACGCTCTCGAGCAACGGTCCATCAGCGTTCGAAGGCCTGTGAGAGAGCACCTCGAGCCCTACCGGCACGCCATTGTCAGAAGGCTCCGCACTCGTCCACAGTCGGCGCCCGGCGCCGAACCCCGCGGCACTCTCTCGAGTGCCAAGCGCACGACGCACCGCGCCTTCTACTGCTCGCTCGACTTGCCAACGATCGCGAAATCGGACTTCGACCTTGGCTGGATGCACGTTCACGTCGACACTGTCTGCTGGAAGAATAAGATCCAGAAAGATCGAAGGGCGTGCACCGGAAGGGATAGTCGAGCGATAGGCAGCCTCGGCTGAGCGAACGATTCCGGCGTCCCGGATGGCGCGGCCATTCACTGAAATGAACACCCGCCGAGTAGCTGTGCCCACGTCCGAGGGCCGTTCGACGAGACCCGACACATGAATCACACCGTGCACGTCGTCCACCGCTACCATCCGTTCCGCGGTGCGGCTGCCCCATATCGCGGCTAGCCGTGCCCGCAGAGTCGGGGCTGCCGGCAGCGCGAGAGATACTCGTCCGTCATGGCTCAGGCCTACTCGTACATCGCGGCGTATCAGTGCCAGAGTAGTGACGACATCCACAATCCCGCGCCACTCGGAGCGCGTCGAGCGCAGAAACTTCTGACGCGCCGGTGTATTGAAGAAGAGGCGCGAGACGGTAACCGTGGTTCCACGCCGGCGAGCGGCGTCCGCGACATCGACCATCGCACCGCCAAGAGTGCGCACCAACGTACCGGTTCCGTCCGCGAGAGATGTTTCGACATCCAGCTGCGCCACCGACGCAATAGCAGGAAGCGCCTCGCCGCGAAAACCGAAGCTAGCAACGCCAACAAGATCGGAGGCTCCTCGAATCTTTGACGTGGCATGCCGTTCGAGCGCGAGGATCGCGTCCTCGCGGTCCATTCCAGCTCCATCGTCAGCCACGCGAATGCACGCGCGTCCGCCTTCTTCGATCGCGATATCTACGGACGTGGCGGCCGCATCGAATGAATTCTCAACCAGCTCTTTCACAACCGACGCGGGTCGTTCCACGACCTCACCCGCGGCGATTTGATCGACAACCGAGCTGGCAAGAACCGCGATTCGGGCCATTCAGTGAAATTACCTGCCGACCGCGCAGAGCGTCAGTCGCGCGCTATCGTTGTTAGAAGAGGAGATTCTATCCATCCATCGCGTCCTCTCTCGACCGTCACGAACGCCCAGCCAGGGCGCTGCTCGACGACGCGAACTACTTCGCCAGTGAACGACATTGCTGAGCGTTCGCCTCCCAATGCGGGCAAGACTCGCAGTGGGCCACCGCGTTCGATCACAGCGGCGTGTCTGGAGGCCAGCGCGGCATCCCCCGACGCTGCTGCAACTGCGAGAACTACCGCCGCGCCAGACAACCAAAACGCCGGTGAACTCAATCCGGCCTCCCGGCGCACCCGAGAAATCGCCAGAAGCGAGCACGCAATCAACCACAGAATGGCAGCCACCACTGCTACCGGCTCCACCGGCAGGGCAGGCACCGTACTGTTACGTCCACCGGTGGACGCAGCAAGAAACTCGAGTCGGGCGCGCACGTCCCGCGCTGCGGGTTCCAGCCGTAGAGCTCGCTGCCAGGCGACTGCGGCGCTGGCAGTGTCACCGGCGGCCCAGGAGGATGTGCCTAGGTTGGCCCAGGCGTCAGGCGCGCGCGGCGCACGCCCCACGACAGTCGAGAACTCCTTCATCGCGGCCCGAAAATGTCCCGACTGAAACTTCCCGACGCCCCGGAAAAAGATCTCAGCGGCGGGCGAAGACACGGCAGCGCTTGCGATCGAGGCGGTTGCGGCGATGATGAGGGCCAGCGCTGGAATGCCGTATCCTTTCCCCTTAGGAGCCGGCCTGCATGCTTCGCGATCGATTCGTTCATAGACGTCGTGCACACGTACTGATAGCTGAGCTGGGAAACTGGCCCCTGGATTGAAGGAGGCGTGATTCAACTCACCCAGTAGTGCCGATGCCGATTCCGCGGTTTCCGAAGTCGTGCCAGCCAGTCGTGCTACCCTAGCCAGAGCTTCCGGCTCCGCAATCCCCACCGCAGCCACTCCGAGACGCTCGGCGATAGCGTATAGGAACGCGCGCCTCACACCGCGAGCCAGCTCCGGAGAAAAATGCTTCATCGTGCGCCGGCGGCGCGTCAGAAGACGGAGCGAGCGTGCCGCGTTCATTCGCCGAGAACTCCTCTGGGGGGACCGACGGAGCGCCGCAAGAAAAGCTGCCGGAAGAGGCGCTGCTGCCATCAGAAACCAGAACCCCCGCCTCGTATACAGCGGAGTTGCGAGTTCACCGCGGTAGATGGAGCGAAGGGCTAGACTCTTGGTGGCTCCTTGCTTGCCGCTGTCGGCAGCCGCAAGTGCCCCTTCGGCCACCAGGAACGTATCAGGATAAGTGACGGCAGAATCGTAGCGCGCCGACTCCGGATCGAAGTAGGCATAGATGATTGCCGGCAACACCTGCTTTCCAGATCGCTGTGGCGTGAGAAGCCAGTCGAATTCCTTTGATCCTCGAACCAGCCTCGAATTCCGGTCTATCTGAACTCGTTCTCCACCCGACACGACCAGCCCCCACGGCACAGAGAGCGGGGGCCGGGGAAGGAGCTTCACATTGCCTGTTCCCGACACACGCACCGTGAGTGGCAGTGGATCTCCCACCCGCGCACCAGCGGTGTCGAGCCGTGCGGTGACTTCAAACTTGCCTACCGCGCCTCTGAAGGCACCTGGGCGGGCAGTCGACGGCAGCTCGATTACCTCAAGTACCGCGCTGTCGCTTGTTAACTCAAAACCTTCCTCCCGGCTGAAAAAACTATACGAGAGTGGCATTGAATAAATGAGCCGGGCCGGCGGGATAACGTGACGTCCTGGAGCCAATGGAAACACGGCCCTCTGATAAACGTGAACGTCGTAGCGGCGAGCGCCGGCGGTGCGCAGCGGGAATCCCGAAGCCGGCGGGGGCGGCTCGTAAGCGAGCATGCCTCGCATCTCGGGCGCGATCGCTTCCATGCGCCTCAGCCTGTCGCGAACGCTCTGCTCCAAAAAAACGCCGAGCTGGTAGTTCGCCTGCTGGCCCACATAGATGGTATCCGGAAATGCCAGTACGCGGAAATTGACGAGGGCGCCGGTGTCAATCGTGGCCATTGAGACGATGGCAGGAGGGAGCGAGCCTCGCGGACCGCGGCGCACGACTATTGTCACGGGTTGAGATACAACGCTGTCCTGTCCGGATCGTGCCCTGAAGGCCGGAATGAGGAATGAGCCGTCGGATGTGGGCGCCAGGGCGTACCGGTACTCCACAACCGCGCGACGGACGCCGCGCGCGTCCCGTTCGACGCGCTCGCGCGCACTTGATCGTGCCAGCAAGAATGGGCGAAACGATGGCGGCACGATCTCCACACCGCGTGCGCGCGGAGCAACGACTCTCACGCGCAGTTCCGCAATGCCGTCTTCTGGTACCGTATCGGTAGCGGCGACACTAATGGAAAGTTGTCCCGCAATCGCGAGAAGAAGTGAGGCAGCAGTCACCAGTCCTTGCCTCCCGGCGGCCGTTCCGGCTGATTCTGCCGTTGCTTCTTCCCTTGCACATCGCGCTCTTCGCGGGCTGCGCTGTTCAGAATCTGCTCTGCCTGCTCCTCACTAAGGGAACCGGGGCGCGGCTGCTGTGAGCGCGGTGTTGGCTCCTGGGCGCTCGGACTTTCCTTCTGCTCGCCGCCGCCGCCCCCACCCCCTCCTCCAGACTGTTTGCGCTTGCGATTGGCCAACTCGTAGTTCCATTTGGCATCGTGCTCGGCTGGGCGAAGGCGCAACGCCCGCTTGTACGCTTCGAGAGCTGCGGAAAACGCTTGTTCTGCTGCTTCATCGCGTGCGCCGAGGCCCCTGCGGAGGTAGATCAGTCCAAGATTGAACAAAGCTCGGTAGCGCAGCGCCAGATCGCGCGACTCCGCCGCACGCTGGAGGGGTGCAACGGCGTCGTCTCCGCGCCCAGCAGCGAGGAGTGCGGTGCCGAGATTGTACAACAATCGCGGCGATTCACTACCCGAGGAGACCGCGCGTTGGTACGCCGCTGCGGCTTCCTCGAACCGGCCAGCTCGAAAGAGTCGATCCCCTTCACCGCCTTCGTCAGCAAGAGCGGCTCGCGGAAGGACCAGCAATAAGATGACCGCAGCCGCTGTAGCAGCTGCCGCCGGAGCTCGCTTGCGGCGGCCGCGTCGTTCCGAGATGAGCGTATCGATCAGCGCAAGAAGCACCGCTGGCAGGAGAAAAAGCTGAAACTGCGGACGCCGGTCCCGGCCCCTCTCGGCCCGGCCTTCGCTCCGGCGCAAGGATGTCAGTGCCTGACGAATGCGAGCGGCCTTGTCGGTGGCGCCTGCTTCGATGAAGAGACCGCTGGCGCCCTGTGCCGCCGCACTTAGCATTTCCGGATGGTAGCGTGTGATCACGACCTCGCCCGCATCATCCTTTTTCGAGACTGTTCCCTGAGGGGTCCTGACAGGAATCGTGGACCCTCCCGTGGTGCCGAATCCGACGGTTATGAGCGTTATGCCAGCCTCAGCTGCACGTCGGGCGGAGGCGACGATCTCATCTTCGGGCTCGAACGACTCGCCATCGCTCATGACCACAAGGGCACGATCCGCGCCCGTGTTGGTCGACGCGAGGAGATCCGTGCCCTGGCGAATAGTTCGCGCAAGGGAGCTGCCTGCCTGGCCCACGACCGATGGATCGAGGTTGTCGAGAAAGAGCTCCATGGCGCCGCGATCCACGGTTAACGGAGTTAGAATATAACTTCGACCGGCAAAGGCGATCAGGCCGAACCGGTCACCGTCCGACGCTGCCAGCAGCCGGCGAGCCTCCTGCTTCATTCTCTGGAGACGATTAGGGCGTTCGTCCGTTCCGAGCATCGAGAGCGACGCGTCGAGCGCGAGGACGATGTCCGCACCACTACCGCGTACGATGGCGGCTTCAACGCCCCACCGCGGCCCGGCAAGCGCAATTCCCGCCAGGATCACCGCCGCCGCGAGGATCGTCACGCGGATCCACGGAGTGCGCATCGTAGTCGGTGGTACGAGGCGCTCGACAACGCTCGAAGTCCCTAGCCTGGCGAGCCGCTGCCTCCGTTTTCGGAACGCGAGAACAAGAAGCGTCGCTACACCCAGCGCCAGCAGTGGCGCCAGGATCAAGAGGAGGGGGCGGTCGAAGTATGGAATCATGGCAACGGTGCTCGCCAGGCGAGCAGTATTGCCTCGCAAGCCAGCGCGACAAGCGCGACGACGAGCGGCCACCGGAATTGTTCAGAGTATCGGACGTACACACTGGTCCTCACCGGTACGCGTTCGAGTCGATCGATCTGCTCGTAGATTCGCTGGAGGGCGGCGGCATCCACCGCACGGAAATACCGCCCGCCCGAGGCAGCCGCGACATCGCGCAGAAGTGGCTCGTCGATTCGTACCGGCCGGTACTCGTAGCGTAGGCCCGTGATGCCACGACCGACAGGAACAGGCGCCATTCCCTCGGTGCCTGCGCCTATGGCATAAATCTTTATGCCTACGGCCGCCGCGGCTTTTGCAGCTGTGCGAGGATCGATCGCTCCGCGGTTGTTCTCGCCATCGGTAAGGAGAATCATGACGCGGGAAGGACCGGGTGCGTCCCGCAGCCGATTGGCAGCGGTTGCAATCGCCGTTCCTATCGCTGTGCCATCCTCGAGTTGTCCAGGCTGAAGGTTGTCAACGGCAGCCAGGAGCACCGGGTAATCGACGGTAAGCGGAACCTGCGTCAGAGCCTCGCCGGAGAAAGCGATGAGACCGATCCTGTCAGTCCGTCGGCTGATGATGAATTGTTTGACTTTCTCCTTCGAGACCTCCAGACGATTCTGCGGTTGAAAATCTTCTGCCAGCATTGAGCTAGATATGTCCACCACGAGCGCAATGTTTATTCCGTCACTGGTAATGTTTTCAGAGCGGGCTCCTGTGCGCGGCCGCGCGAGCGCAATCACGAGGCCCGCAACGAACAGGTTTCTCAGCACGATGAGAGTACGAGATATTGCCCGGCCGGCTCGCGGCCCACGTGCGAGGACAGAAGTTCGCGAAAATACTATCGCGGTTCCACGGCGACGACGGCGCCAGAACCACCAGAGGGGCAGCGCGAGCAGAAGCAGAAGTGCCCACGGGCTCGCGAAATGGAAGCTCGGTAGCCAGCTCATGCGGCTTTCTGTCGCGCGGAAGTCTCCGTGGCCACCGCTGCTCTCTCGACATCGCGTACCATCGCGCTGCACTCCAACGCGATCCGCCTGGCTCCTTCGATACTCACGGGGCGGTTTGCAAACTTGATGAGATCGGCCTCCGAAAGCACGATCGAAAGCCGCTCAGCTTGTGATTCGTCGTGCGAGCGGAGTGCCCCCACAAGCTCCGTACTGGTGAGCGAGCGATCGGCCAGGGGCACCCTCGCCGCCAGGTAGTCCCGCAAGACTTCCACGTTCAGCGCCACATAGCGACCTCGCTCTCCTGCCTCGATCAGCGCGAGCCCGTCGATGCGCGCGAACTCCTTCTCTGCATGAACGAATGGATCGATCCGTTGCGGCAGAATCACCCGCCGTCGGCGCCGGATCCACCACCAGACCAGTAAGGAGATCAGTGCGAGGACCGCGAGCGCCGCGAGGAGCCAGTGCCACCAAGGCCGAACGGCCACAACTATGTCGCGAGCAGGCTTCGGAATGTGAAGCGTGGTGTCACGAGGCAATACGCTTCGGACGAAGACGCCGAGTTGGTTGAGAGGTATTGTGCGCCGCATAGCGCGCGTTGAAACGACGACCGGGCCGATACCTGCTGCGAGTTGTCCGGTGTCCCACGCGACGAGACGATAGCTGGCGGTTTCCTCGATGAACGATGAATCAGCGGGTGTAGCCGATGCAACGCCGCGGGAGCTGACGGACTCGATGGATCCCCCGGTGTCGGGGCCAACGGGAAAGGCGAGCGTGGCTCCTCGAGGAGCGCGCACGCGGACTGTGAGGACGAAATGATCGCCAACTGTCACAGTCTCCGGGCGTACGCTGATGCCAAGGCTGACATCCTGGACCGTCTGCGCCACGGAGCCTTGCAGAGCCGCTGCAACGAGGAGCGCAATCACCGCCGGCGTCTCCTCGTTTCCCGCGACCGGAAAAAGCGCAGCAGCGGCTCCACGTAGCTCTCCTCCGTTCGCACCGCGATCTCGTCAATGGCAAGCCGCCTGAAGAGAGACCGCCTCGAATCACGTTCCGCGGTTATCTGGCGTTCGAAGTGCGCTCGCACCCTGGTGTCGCTCGTGTCGACGCTGATTGTTGCGCTCGTTTCAGGATCGGTGAATCTCGCGAGACCGATGTCCGGAAGGGAACGCTCACGGGGATCCTCCACCGTGATGGCCACCACGTCGTGACGTTGCGCGATGATCTTGAGCGGCCGCTCCACGTCCTCATCCTGAAAGTCGGAGATAATGAAAACAATGGCGCGATGTCGCAGCATCTTCACCAGGTAGTCGATGGCGCCGGGAATGTTCGTCCCGCGACCCTCAGGCTCGTACGCCAGCAAGTCTCTGATCAGACGGAGCACATGTCGCCTTCCCTTGCTGGGAGGGAGCACGTGCTCGACCCGGTCCGTAAAAAGCAGCGCGCCTACCCGATCGTTGTTCCGGATCGCGGACATCGCGAGCACAGCGCTCAGCTCCGTCGCGAGCTCGCTCTTGAAACGCGATGTCGTACCAAATCGCTCCGATCCGGAAAGGTCCACAGCCAACATGACGGTGAGCTCGCGCTCTTCGATGTAACGCTTGACGTACGGCTCCTGCATGCGCGCAGTGACGTTCCAATCGATACTGCGGACTTCATCGCCCGGCTGATATTCCCGAACCTCGGAGAACTCCATGCCCTGGCCTTTGAACACGGAGTGGTACTCGCCTGTAAAGAGAGAGTTGACGAGCCCACGTGTACGAAGCTCGAGCAACTTGACCTGGCGCAGAACCTCCGGCGGAACCCGCGCCGGCCGCCTGTCGGCGGCGACGGACGCAGCGCTCACGGACTCTCGATCGCGGCCAGGATGCGCCGCACGATCTCATCGCTCGAGACCTCTTCCGCTTCCGCTTCGTAGGTGGTGAGGACTCGATGCCTCAGAATGTCGGGCGCGACCGCCTTTATATCGTCCGGCGTGACGAAATTGCGACCCCGCAGAAAAGCGTGCGCTCGAGCTCCCTGCGCCAGGAAAATCGTGGCTCGAGGGCTGGCGCCGTACTCTACGAGCGACACGAGCTCCTTGAGCCCAACTTCGGCAGGATTGCGCGTGGCATGCACGATGTCCACGATGTAATCCATGATCCTGTCGTCCAAATAAAGCTCGGCAATTCTCCGCCTAGCCTCCAGAATTGACTGTGGAGTCGCGGCGTGATCGACGTGAATGTGCTGCCCGCCCGACATGCGCTTCATGATTTCCTTCTCTTCCGTACGCGTTGGGTAGCCCACGTGAAGCTTGAGCATGAAACGGTCGACCTGCGCTTCCGGCAGCGTGTAGGTCCCTTCCTGCTCGATAGGGTTCTGCGTGGCGAGCACGAGGAAAGGCTCGTCCAGTGTGTAGGTAGTCCCACCCAGAGTGACCTGCTTTTCCTGCATTGCCTCGAGCAATGCCGCCTGAACCTTTGCGGGTGCGCGATTGATCTCGTCGGCCAGGATGATGTTGGCGAAGATCGGTCCCTTCTTCGGGCGGAACTCCCCGGTACGCTGGTCGAAGATCATCGTCCCCAGCACATCGGCAGGCAGAAGATCCGGAGTGAACTGGATTCTCTGGAACGTCGTGCTGATTGTCTCGGCGAGGGTCTTGACCGTGAGCGTCTTGGCCAGGCCTGGTACCCCTTCCAGCAAGACGTGTCCACCTGTGAGCAGCCCGATCAGCAACCGTTCTACCATGTAATCCTGCCCGACGACGCGCCGACCGACCTGTTCGACGATGCGCGAAACCAGAAGGTTGTCCGCGGACTGCGAGGGAGCGGTTCGTGTTGCCATGACGTTCTAGGGACTAGGGACTAGGGACTAGGGGCTAGGGAGTCAGTACCCCGGATTCTACCGTTTTATTCTGAAACCTCCATCTTCCTGCTCGAAGATCCATACGGCCATCCGGGATGGCACGATGGCGGAGTCGAGGTCTATCACGCTCCAAGGTGCGCCCGATCCGGTTCCTTCGCCGCGCCGCGTCGCGGTGATCGCGGCTGCGCGGGCGATCCAGTGTCCCATGTTCGCGGGACGAAGGTCCACCCACCCACGTGAGGCCATGTCTGAACCACAGCCATCCGGCTCAACGACGACGTTCTCGCCCCTTAGCACCGATGCTCCATCCGCCAGCAGGATTGGAAGGCCGACCGAGAGTATCTGGCAGCGAAGGCCCGCGTCTCGCTCGCGCAAGAGACGCTCCGCCTCGCTTGCCATCGCTCCGGGGTCAGCGGAGGCAAGCGCTCGCACGCTGGGAAACAGACAGCTCAGGATGTGCGCCTCATAAAGAAGCTTCGTGAGTCGCGGCGGCCCCAACATCTCGAAAGCGATGGACCTCACGCCATGCTTTCCTTCCAACCTGTCGAGCATATCGATCGCCACCGCTCGAAGGTATCCTCCGCGATATGTAGGACCCATTGCCGCCCCGTCGAGCGCCGCGACAACATTCCTGCCTGTAGAGTGTCCGCATAACTCCATCAGAGCGACGTCCGCTATCTCTTCCGGAGTTACAAGCTCCATCTGGCCCAGCGAGCTGACTGTCTCGAACTCGTCGCGGGCAAACACGCCGTTCTCTCCGACATTGACGAAAACGTTGTCCAGAGTTTGACCCGTGCGCCTCCAACCAGACGCGCCAGGCTTGAAGGCATCCATGAGCGGCAGTGGACGCTCACAATCCACGACCTCGAGCGGTTGGCCGCCGCGGCGAATCGGACCGTAACCAATCTCGCGCCAGCCGATCACGGCTGACGGCTTGATCTCAATGGTGGCCGGCGCGCCGGGCGTGCGAGCGAGCAGGAAAAGGAAGAGGCTCTGCGCTCCAGCCACTGCCGACTTTGCCATGAGCGTGCGCGACGGCTTCTCCTCGCTGTGCGTGTAGGGAATGTTGAACCCCATGCCGCCAGTACCGCTCGTTCCGATCTTGACGTAAGCTTTTGTGCCCGCGTGGCGCAGGCCCTCGACCAGTATTTGCATGTGACGAACCAGCTGTGGCACCGGAAGCGTGAGTAGGTGTCGTTCTACCGCCTCCACATCGACCGCGCCGCGATCTGCCATCTCGAGCAGATGAGACGAACCCGCAAAAACGTTCTGGTACGCCAGTGCTGTCGCCGTATTCACACAATCCACCACGACATCGGGTCGGAACCGGCCCAACCATGTGTAGAGAAGATTGCGCTGCAGTACCTCCGGAGTAGCTGGCGCGAGCAACTCCTCCACCAGACGGCGCCTCATGCTGGGATCACCGAGAACCCTGGAGCGAGGAAGCTGGCTCAGATCCTCGGGAAAGAAGATGTTCCCCCAGACGGCCCGGATGCTTGCTCCACTTGCTTCCGAGCGAAGCTCGCGTGCCGCAGCTTCGGCTTCATCGCGTACCAGCCCGGCAATAATGATCTCCCGAGGCGCATGCGGAACCAGACGGCGGGCAATCGCCATTCCTACCAGGCCGCTTCCACCAAGTAGTAGCGCCGTCGAGCCGCGAAGCTCCATGCTCAGCGGTCCTGCGCGCCTACGAGCGCCGCGATCGCCCGCTCCTCACGCGACGTGAGCCGCCGCGTATCACCGGTACCGAGCCCGCCGAGAACGATGGGGCCAAAGCGCGTGCGAATGAGACGCTCGACGCTGAGGCCCAGCGATTGACACGCGCGTCGGACTTCCCGGTTTCTTCCTTCAGCCAAGGTCAATGTGAGCGACCACCTGCCACCGCCCAGCGATTCCGCTGAGGCATGCCGCGCGATAACAGGACCGTCTTCCAGGTCAGCGCCCTCGAGGAGGGCGCGCGCAGCGCCAGGAGCATCACCCTTGACGGTGGCCACATAGGATCGCTCGACCTGGCGGCTGGGATGTGTAAGCAAGTGAGCCGCCGTACCGTCAGTCGTGAGTAGCAGGAGACCTTCGGTGAGATAGTCCAGCCGGCCAACGTATGTCAGGCCCGGAACATCGTGAACGAGATCGAACACGGTCCTGCGGCCGGAGGGATCCGCGCGCGTGGTCATCACTCCGGCGGGCTTGTTGAGCATGATCCACTGGGCATCCGCCGGCGGCTGCACTCGCTTTCCATCCAGGGTGATCTTGTCGCTAGCGATGTCGACGATCTGGCCTATGCTGGCCACCGCGCCATTCACGCTCACGCGACCGGCCGCCACGAGGTCTTCGGCCCGTCGGCGCGATGTTATGCCAGAGCGCGCCAACGCGCGCTGAATCCGCATCGTCGGAGCCATTACGGCGCGCGAGAGCTTGCGTGCAGCGCAATCGCCAGCTCGTCCGCTCGCGGCAGTTCCTCCAGATGGCGCAGGGCAAACTGCTCCAGAAACTGAGTCGTCGTACCGTACATCAGCGGACGCCCCAAGCCTTCCGCCCGGCCAACCACGTCGATCAGGCCACGCTCCGTGAGAGTGCGCAGCATGCCGCCGACGGAAACTCCGCGGATCTCCTCGATCTCGGCTCGCCCGATGGGCTGCCGGTAAGCGACGAGCGCCAGAGTCTCCAGAGCGGCCGACGACAAGCGCGCGGGACGCGATGCCAGTTGTGCGCGCTCGATCGTTTCCGTGTACTCAGGCCGCGTCAGTATCTGCCAGCCGCCGCCGAGCTCCACCAGCTCGATCCCATGTCCCTCGGACTCATACAGAAGCCGCAGCTCATCGAGCGCCATCGCTATCGCAGCCGGCGATGCCTCCGCTTCCAGCGCGGCGAGTTCCTCGGCAGGAACCGGCCGGCCGCTCGCGAACAAAGCCGCCTCAAGCAGCCTGGCTAGCGGCGTCACTCGAAAACTCCACGTTGGCGAACGGACGGGACTGGGCGAGTCGCAGCTCCCCGCGGCGCGCCAGCTCGAGCAGCGCCAGGAGGGCTGAGAGAATCTCCCACGGCTCGGCATCTTGCCTCACAAGATCCGTCCATCGTGCAGTCGACGACATCGCTAGTATGGACCGGATCGCTGCCATCGAGCCGTCCACGTCCAGCATTCGCGGGACGATGTTGTGCACAGCCGGCTCGCGTGTTATCCGCATCACACGGTCGACGGCGGCCATCAACTCGGGCAGAGACAGGACAAGCGGGGAGGCCTGTGCGACGCGCTCCTCGGGCAAATAGCCGCGCGCGAATCGGTTGCGGCGATTCTCGCCATAGCGATCGAGGACGTCCACGACCTCGCGAACCTGTTGGTATTCCAGCAGGCGTCGCACCAGCTCGGAGCGCGGATCCTCCCATTCCTCATCGTTGGCCGTGCGCGGCAATAACATCTGAATCTTGATTCGCAGAAGCCGGGCGGCCATCTCCAGATACTCCGCAGCCTCGCCGAGTCCAAGCGAGTGAATACGAAGCAGAAATTGCTCCGCGATCCGCGCTATTGGAATGTCAGTGATCTCGACCTGATCTTCCCGGATGAGGGTCAGCAGCAGATCCAGAGGGCCCGAGTACTGGTCCAGCTCGACGATAAACGGTTCCGATTCAGCCTCGAGCGAGTAGGATCTCGATTCCTGTATCACGTGAGAGGTCCCGGAAGCACGAAGCCCGCCACGAGTGCGTGAAGAGCGTCACCCAGATACAGCGAGGGGTACATCCACGCGTAAAGGACTGGCCGGCCCACTGAAAGCAGCACTATGAGGATCAGAAATCCGTACTGTCCTATTTGCTGGTACTTGAGCGACCATGCCGGAGGAAGCAGATGCTTCACCACGTGCGACCCATCGAGAGGCGGAATGGGTAGCAGATTGAACGCGATCAGAAGCAGATTGAGTGTTATCCCGTAATCGAGCATTAGCTGCGCAATCGACAGGCTGGGAGCAAGAATCGGTAGCGCCCGACCCAGCTGTCCGAGCAAGACTATCAGAGGAACACATGCGACGGCGATCAGCAAGTTTATTACGACGCCCGCCAGCGAGACGATGATATCCCCTCGTTTGTACTTCCTGTAGTTCCGAGGATTCACCGGAACCGGTTTCGCACCACCGAATATGAATCCGCCAAATACATAGGTCATCAGTGGCAGAATCACCGTTAGAAACGGGTCGATGTGCTTGATGGGATTCCAGGTGAGACGCCCGAGCTGATACGCTGTGGCATCACCCTGGCGGAGCGCGGCGTATCCGTGTGCGTACTCATGGGCGATGACCGAGAAGAGTAGCACCGGCGCCCACAAGAGAATGGCTTCGTACTTGTCCAACGGTTTGGGGCTGGAGAGAAGACTCCCGCACGCAGGCTCTGTCGGCGCGAAAACTAGTGACGCTCGCAAGCTATGTCAAAGCCAAGCAGCGCCTTGACATCGGTCACTTGGAAGTCTAGCTTCCGCACCTACCATCCGCCCCAGAAATACCTGTGATTTAGAGGATCTTAGTGCCGAAAATTGCGTCAGCCAAGAAGAACATGCGGAAGTCCCGCTCCGCGGCAGTGCGCAACCGCGCCCAGCGTTCCGCCCTGCGAACCGCCCTCAAGAGAGCTCGCACTGAAGGCGCCACGCCCGCCGAACGTTTACAAGCTACTAGTCTTCTGGATCGCGCGGCTCGCAAGGGGCTCATCCACCGCAACGCCGCCGCCCGTCACAAGAGCAAGCTGGCCAGCTAAGCTCAGAGCGCGGCCAGTTCCGCGCCGCAGCGCTCGCAATACCATTCTGTCGGATAGTTGAGGGTGTCGCACTCCTGGCACTTCAGCGTTTTCATCTGCTCGGCCGGGACATCCTTCAGGTAAGAAGGCACCGTACCGCGCATCTCCTTTGCGCTCGAACGCCTAGCATCCACTCCTGGGCCGTCATCGGGTACAGTCTCGCTGGAAGTCACCCCTGTTTCCGCCGACGGCGCTGGCTTAGGGGGTCGAGGCACGGCTGGCGGTGCGTGCGGGCCACTCTGATCGCGGCTACTGCTCGCCGATCCAGAGGCTTGGCTCCGAGCTCGGTCGGAGGCAGCTGGTATAGGCCGCGGCTGACTAACCTCGGCTCGCTCCTCTGTGCGGGTGACCACGGACTTCAGGAACGCCAGCTCATCAAAGTCCTTTCGCACTACCGGCTCGGCTTGCGGAGCATGCGGGGTCGCATCGTCCGATACTCGCGGCTTGCGTAGGGTGGACGGCGCAGGCACCGCTGGCTGGGTCATATCCAGAATGCTGCGGAACCGGGCAAGCTGGTGGCTGAGCGAAGTGCGCTCGTCGTCCAGAGCCTTTAGCGCCAGCTCCGCTTTCCGGATCTGATCCTCGCAGAACTCCGGAGTGAATTCTCCAACGGCGGAGCGCAACTGCGCCTCAGCAAGCTCGTCACGGTGTTTGACATCCTCAATGTCCAGATAGGCCAGACGGTCGGACAGGTCGTTTGCCAGATCCTGGACCGCCGCCCGGTGGCCTACGAGCTGCTCGCTTGCCCGCTGCATCCGTGCCGTGTAATCCGCGTGCACGCGCTCATACACGTGTGGCGGCGTCGAATCGCGTTTGGCCTCCAGGGCCGCGATCCAACCCTCGTATTTTTGTCTTTCCGCTACTATGGCGGCGACAGTCTGCTCGGTGCTAGCTGTAGAGTTCGTCATCAGTCAGTCCATTCGACGCCTGGTGGTTCCGCACCTTGGGTGAGTCTCCGGCAGCCCGGCCCGTGTGCGCGCTGCGATCAGTTTAGTCACGTCAGCTGAAGTAAGCTCGTTTACACGTCCCAGCAATCGCGCGGTGAGCATTATCCGGGCCGCTTGCTCGAGACTTTCCATCCGTTGATGCGCAACCGATAGAGTTCTACCACAAGTAACCGCTCCATGGTTAGCCATGAGGAACGCGTCGTGCGTTTCCAAGAACGGTTCGAATCTGTCCGCCAGCTCCATGGTCCCAGGCGTCTCGTAGGGAATCAGCGGCACCCATCCGACCTGAAAAATAACCTCGGGCAGCACGCACGCGCTGAAAGATTCGCCTGCAACAGCGAAACCAGTAGCCGTTGGGGGATGGGCGTGCACCACGGCTCCAACATCCGCGCGACGAGCGTACAAACGCAAGTGTACCCCGATCTCCGTCGATTGTGGCCGAGCTCCTCGGACGCGTTTTCCGTCCAGCGTCACCTCCACCAGATCATCCGGTCGAACGTCAGCCTTGGCCATACCAGCCGGAGTAACCAGAATCCGGTTGCCTGGTATCCGAACGGACACGTTCCCTTCCGTGCCGGAGATCAGACCGCGATCGTACAGCTTCCGGCACACCTCAACGACGTCCCGGCGTACCGAGATGAGACCGGTCACTCGCGGTCATCCATTCGGTACACGACGCATCCGCCGACTATCGTACACTGCGCTCGTCCGCGCAATATGCGGTTGGCGTAAGGAGTGTTGCGTCCCTTCGAGACAAACCGCTGGGGATCCACCCGCCACTCCAGCTCCGAATCGAAGATAGTCACATCAGCCGTCGTACCGCCGGACAGCGATCCTCCTGGCAGGTGGTAGAGCCTCGCGGGCGCGCAGGACATGCGCTCGACGAGGGTCGGCAGGTCCATGAGCCCTGGATGAACGAGGTCCGTCAGAATGAGAGCGAGCGCCGTTTCCAGGCCGACGATTCCGAATGGCGCATCGGCGAATTCGCGCTCCTTGGCATCGTAGTGGTGAGGAGCATGATCCGTCGCTATAACGTCTATGGTCCCGTCCCGCACGGCCTCGCGCAGCGCATTGACGTCGGCGGCCGTGCGCAGCGGTGGGTTCATCTTCGCATGAGTGTTGTAGCTAGCGGTCATCTCGTCGGTGAGCGTCAGATGATGAGGTGTCACCTCCGCTGTAACGTTAATACCGCGGTCCTTGCCCCAGCGGATGAGCTCAACTGATCCGCGCGTGCTCATGTGGGCCAGATGCACATGTCCTCCCGTGAGCCGCGCCAGTAGAATGTCGCGGATCACCATGATCTCTTCCGCCTCCGCCGGGATTCCCTTCAGTCCGAGTCGCGCGCTCACGAGGCCTTCGTGCATGGAACCGCCGGCAGCCAGCGTCGGTTCCTCGCAATGGTTTATTACCGGAATCTCGAAGGTCTGCGCGTACTCCAATGCGGTTCGCATCAAATGCGCGCTTACGACCGGCCTGCCATCGTCGCTCACGGCCACCGCTCCGGCTGCTACCATCTCACCGAATTCGGCAAGCGCCTCGCCCTTCTGCCCAACGGAAATCGCGCCGATGGGGTAGACCCGTGCCGCGCGCGCGCTATTACCCTGTCGCAAAACAAACCCAACCGCGGCCTGGTTGTCCGTAACCGGCTCGGTGTTGGGCATGGCGCAAACCGCTGTGAAGCCTCCCGCAGCAGCCGCCCGCGCGCCTGTAGCAATCGTCTCGACATCCTCCCGGCCCGGCTCCCGCAGATGGCAATGGACGTCTATGAATCCGGGGCAAACGAGCGCGCCATTGCAATCAACAACTTCCGCATCAGGCGGCGCTTCGATCGTGCCGCCGGTGCGCTCGATCTTCCCGTCCACGATGAGAAGATCGCCGCGTTCGTCGAGACTCTGGGACGGATCGAGCAGCCGCCCGCCGGTGAGAACTATGGAACGCGTCAACGGTCCGCCGCCGATCCCTTGGCTGCCTCAGCCAACTCCGGTCGCCCTCCCGCGAGCAGGTAGAGAACAGCCATTCGAACCGCCACCCCGTTGGTGACCTGGTCCAGGATCACGCTATGCTCGCCATCCGCGACATCGGAGTCAATTTCCACACCGCGGTTCATCGGCCCCGGGTGAAGGATCAGTATGTCGCGCGGTGCCCGGCAAAGACGCTCGCGTGTTACACCGAATACTCGGTTGTACTCACGCAGTGAGGGAATATAGCCGGCAGTCATTCGCTCGAGCTGTAGCCGCAGCACGTTCAGAGCCTCGGCCCACTCTATGGCCTCCTCGATCCGCTTGAAAACGGTAACGCCGAGGTCTGCAATGGCCGTCGGCATGAGCGATCTCGGGCCGCAAACAGCCACCTGGGCTCCCATTTTCTGAAGACCCCAGATATTGGACCG
>JBHENQ010000014.1:0-10135 GCA_046261975.1 Gemmatimonadaceae bacterium
GTGAGATGCATTGGCATCAAGCTCCAACGAACGCAGCGCAGAGCTACGCCAAAGAGGCTGAGGCACTTTCGCACCCGTGGACATTTCCGCTGAGACACACAGTTTGGTACTCAATGTCATTTATTTCAGCAACCTGCTAGACGCTAGACCCCAGACCCGCCTTTAGGGAGTTACCGTAAACAACGTATCAATCACGGCCAGACCCTGCTGCGTGGCGACGATCTGAGCGGTTCCCGCCGCGATGCCCCGCACGAGTCCGGTGTTCGAATGGACCGTGGCCACCGCCGGCGTTAGCGTGCTGTAAATTGGCGAGGCGAATGGCACGAAACGTCCGTCCCTGTACAGAACTCCTGCCTCGACTGTCACAGTGTCTCCAACGCGCAGACTCGTTGTTCGCGTCCGAATGACGCCACTACCCAGGGGCGTCGAGATAGTCTTTGCATCACAGGCTCCCGCGACCGACACGAGAGTCAGGAAACCGAAGATTCTTTGAATCACTGAGAAACCGTTGTGTCGAGTGGACTGTCGGCGGCCGAGATTGGCATCGAGCGTCGAAAGAGTCGCGCGATGTCATGATCCTCGAGCCGCTTGAGGACATCATCCGGGTCGAGACGTGCCGTGACGCTACGGGCTTCGGGAACATTCGCGTTGTACCACGCGTAACGGTTCCGGCGCCCCGAGCCTGCCGTGGGATGATGGAAAACTACCATCGCGTTGCTGGCGCCCGGCATCGTCACCTCCACGCGCCAACGGGTAGCATCCGGAGAGTCAAACGTTCGCATCTTCTTCTCGTGCTATCTGGTGTGGCAAGAGCTGCTGCCGTCCGGCGAACCCCGCGTCCTTTTCGTGCCAGTGCTGCACGGACGACTCACCGAGTTGCCAGCAAAGGTAGACGGGCCGGCCCTCGATCTCTCCTGGAAAGTCCACTAGTCCAGTGTCAAAGCCTTTGAATTCGATGCCGAGCCGCTCGAGCTCCTTCACGTAGCCTTCAATTTCAGCTGCCAGAGACTGCACCTCAAGCTGAAGAGTCTCCGCCCTCGGGTCGGGCTTTTCGGCCCGGGCTCCGGCGGTCATCATTGCGAACTCGTCAACGCGAACCTGCCACTTGGCATACTGGGAGACGATGTCCTGAACGATGCGGCTCACCAGCGGCAGGGTCCGGTTGGCATCTTCGACTGTGAAGGATTTCATTGTAGCTGGATGGTGTGCAGGTGGGATACTGCGGGTCAAGTGGTAAACTGAAAGGGTCGCTATTGCAATCCTTTTTCCCGCACGAAGTCCGCGAGCTCACCGCGCGACGACACATTCAGCTTGGCAAAGACATTCGACAGGTGGGTGCTAACCGTCCGCGCAGAAATCTTGAGTACCGCGCCGATCTCCTTGTTGGACTTTCGAGCCGCCGCCAGGCGAGCAATCTCTGCCTCACGACCGGTCAACCCTCCAGTTCCCGCAGCCGAAGACGACCGTGATGGCGGGCGGGTCCCGAACGATCGCAGCTGCTTGCGTGTCTCCTCCAGCTCAACTGCCGCACCGAGACGCGCGAGAATCTCGTGATTGTGGCGCGCCTCTCTGATCGCTCCCTCGCGATCGCCGGTCGCATCTAATGTGTCCGCGAGCTGGCGGCGCACCCGTGCCGCATCCCACACCACCGGAACTGCCTCAAGCATCTCGACCGCGTCGCGAAGCAGCCGGATCGCCTGCTGATGTTCTCCCCGCAGTTTTGCGATCAGCGCCTCGGTTGCGTATGCCCACGCAAGGCCGGCACGTTGCCCCAGGCGCTCGGAGTCACGCCTCAGTCTCGCCGCGATCACTTCCGCTCGAGGCCGGTCACGCGCTTCCAGCGCCGCCTCTGCGAGCATGGGAAGCAACCGGTGAATCGCCCACACGACGTAACCTGTGCGGTCGGCGATTGCGAGCCCTCTTTCCCCCACGCGCATCGCCTCCGTGAAATCGCGCCGTGCAAGGTGGTAACCCGTGAGCCCCGTATGAGCCGGCACGACCGAGTGTACGTCTATAGGTCGGTCGCCGGGTGCGTCCGCACCAGAAATGGACCAGGCTTCGTCCACGAGCTCTTTACCTCGGACGAGGTCACCGCGCGCAAGGTAGATCAGCCCCGTCCACACCAGCATTCGCGGCAACAGAGCTCGCTGGCCGAGGGAATGAGCCAATGCAATGGCACGCTCTCCCCGCGCTATACCCTCTTCCCAGTCGCCAGTTGCTGAAGCGTATTCGATTCGTATCTCGTCCGACCACAAGCGCAGCACCGGTGAGCCCAGCTCGTCGGCCAACCGCTCGCTTTCCGCCAGGTGGCGCGCGACGTCGGGGGCATTTCCGGTGAGTCCGGCCACGGTTGCCAGCGCCCAGTGTGCCGAACATTCTACGACGCGGTCACCGCAACGCGCAGCCAACTCCACCGCCCGCGCGCCGTGCTCTCGCGCAAGGTGCGGCGGTCCCGTCCAGACGTGCACAAGCATCTTCGCTCTATTGGCTCGAGCCAGTAGAGCCGGTTCCCCGATGCCTTCCGCGAGTGCCAGCGCAGCATCGACTTCCCGCTCGGCATCCCCAACGCGGCCCAGCTCCTGCAGGCACATTCCTTTTGCGAGACGCACCAACGCCTTCGCGGCATCGCTGCCGGCGCCGGAACGCTCGGCAGCTGCCAGTGCGTCGTCGTAGCAGGCGAGCGCTTCCACATAGCGTCCGCTCCAGTAGTATGCCAGTCCCATACGATGCATTGCCGTCGCCACCGCATCGTGGGCTCCGTCGTGCTCCGCCAGCTCCCGAGCCCGGCCCCAAAGTGCGATCGCGGCATCGTAGTCTCCCAACCGCTGCCGAGCTCGCGCGAGATCGGCCACGAGAGCTCGTGGGTGCTCGCTCGCGCCATCACCTGCTTCGGTAGCGTGCTCCACGGCGGCGGCCAGATAGTCCGCCGCTTCGCGATTGGCATATCCCCCAAGCGCCCTGCGGCCCGCAGCTGCCAGATACTTCACGGCTTTCGCTGCCAGAGACCGAGCATCCGCGCGGGCAAAGTGGTAAGCCAGCTCGTCGGCGTGCTCGGCTGCACGCTGGCCGTAGTGAGCTTCGAGCGCTTCGGCAACTGATGCGTGCAGAAGTCGCGCACGAGCCAGGCCCAACTCTGTGTAGAGCGCGTCGCGCACGAGTGGATGGGCGAAATCGTACACGATGCCTTCGATCTCCGCTCGCTCGATCAGCACCCGAGCACGGCGCAGCTCATCGATTGCCTCCAACAGCCGATCCGCAGGCAGCGCGCTCACTGCTGCCAGCTCGTCGTACGTAGAGCGCGATCCAATCGCGGCGGCGAAATTCGCGATAGTACGAGCGTCAGGCGAGAGTCGGCTCGCGCGAGAGAGAACAGCCTCCCGCACAGAGCGCGGCAATTCGAGCGTCTCCACTTCCCAGCCGAGCCATGTACCCTCTCGCTGATACAGGCGCCCTGATTCCACCAATGACTTGAGTGTTTCTTCCACGAAGAAGGGATTCCCACGCGTCCATCCGTAGAGCAGAGCCGAGAATTCCCGTGTTACCGTGTCGGCCGCGTCGAAGAGATGGCGCACCAGCTCACCCGTCGCGGCACGCGACAAAGGCTCCAGGGCGTGCGTAGCAGCGACACCAAGAGAGACAAGCGAATGCTCGGCTGCCAGCAACTGAGCATTGCTCTCGCGCTCTTCATTATTGTAGGTGCAGAGAAACACCACGCGCGTGCCGGGCGCGTGCCGCGCCACGAAATGCAGCAGCTCCAGCGAGGATGCGTCCGCCCACTGCAAGTTCTCGAGAACG
This sequence comes from Gemmatimonadaceae bacterium, assembly GCA_046261975.1. GTDB lineage: Bacteria > Gemmatimonadota > Gemmatimonadetes > Gemmatimonadales > Gemmatimonadaceae > JBHENQ01. The sequence goes on from JBHENQ010000014.1 coordinate 3,796, forward strand.
AGGAGCAGAGGCCGCTTGGCCGCGAACCGGATCAGGAATTGAGTAAAGTTCCACAGGAGCCGGGTCTTGAACTCTGCAGGATCCTCAGAATTCGAAACGGTGCGGCTCGCGCGCCCGGAGAGCTCGGGGAAGAGATAAGCCAGCTCAGAGCTTCCACCACGGGTAAGCGTTGCGAGAACACCTTCGTCCATCTTCTTGAGCGTGGGGAGGAGCGCGTCCGAGAATAGAGCGTAGGGGATTCCGCTCTCTACGGGATATGCTCGTCCAACCGCCACCGTCCAACCGCGCTGAGATGCGCGTTCGACGAGTGACATGGCGAGGCGCGTTTTCCCGACGCCACCCTCGCCGCCGAGGAACAGCGTCGCATCTCGCCCGGATTCCGCCGAGGTGAGCAGCCGATCCAGCATTGCAACCTCGCGCGCACGCCCGACGAGTGGGAGAGGTGACGCTATGGAAGCAGTCGCTATTGCAGCCGCGCGATCGCTTGAAGGTGCGTTGCGTGCTCCGTGCGGCGAAGAGCCGTTCACCGGGTCGTGAAGGTCTCTATTCATCAGCATCGGATATAGCCTGTTCAGCTACGCGACACCAGCGCCGCCTTTTCCGTCACCTGTCCCCTGTCCCCTGTGACCTGTGACCTGTCCTCTGTGACCTGTCGCCTGTGACCCGTGACCTGTCACCTGATGTATTGCCGCGACCCCAGTCATCTCGTATTCTTCGATGTCGCCACCAAGCCCCAATCCGTCAGCGTCAAAGGAGTCCCATGCGCGCTCGAAACATCCCAATCGCGGTTCTGCTCACGACGTTCGTAGCCGCGCCGGCCCAGTCGCAGCAACCGAACAACCGCCTGACGCTCAGCCAGTATCTCGACTTCGAGGACGTACAGTTACCCCAGCTCTCCCCCGACGGCCGGCAAGTCATCTACACACGCCGTTGGATCGACAAGCTGAACGACAAATGGGAATCCTCGCTCTGGATCATGAACGCCGACGGGAGCCGGAATCGGTTCCTGGTGAACGGTTCCGATGCAAAATGGTCGCCCGACGGCCTGCGCATCGCCTACTTCGCGAAGGGCGAGCCGTCGGAGACACAGGTATTCGTGAGATGGATGGATGGTGAGGGCCAGCCGACGCAGATCACCAGAGTTACCGAGACACCATCGGACCTGGACTGGTCGCCCGACGGCAAGTCGATTGCGTTCCGGATGCTCGTGCTCGCCAAGGATGACTGGAAGATCGAGATGCCCGCCTCGCCCAAAGGTGCAAAGTGGACGGAAGCGCCGCGCATCGTACAGCGTCTGAATTACCGGCGCGACCGTCTGGGCTTCATCGACGACGGGTACCGGCAGATCTTTCTGGCTCCCGCCGACGGCGGGACACCCCGCCAGATCACCAGTGGCAACTGGGAGCATGGTGAACCGCATTTCACGCCCGACGGTCGTGCTATCGTCTTCAGCGCGCTGCGCGTAGAGAATGCCGATTGGGTCTGGCGGGAATCCGAGATCTACGCTGCGGACGTCGAGAGCGGCGTCATCAAGCAGCTCACGAACCGCAAGGGACCCGACGGACAACCGGCAGTCTCTCGCGACGGTCGCCTCATAGCCTATACCGGCTTCGATTCCACTAACGCAACCTGGCAGGACCAGAAATTATATGTGATGAATGTGGATGGCTCAGGCTCGCGTGTATTGGCTGCATCGATGGATCGCTCGCCGCTGGGATTGTTCTGGGCGCCCGACGGAAGCGGCATCTATTTCAACGCCGAAAACGAGGGATCACGCAATCTGCACTTCGCGTCTCTCAAGGGTAATGTCCGCCAGGTGACAAAAGGTACGCACATTCTCAGCGTCACCGACATCAGCCGATCAGGGCTGGCGGTTGGTGTCGCCAGCAGCCCGAAAAAACCCAATGACGTGGTGGCCTTCTCTCTAGCCAAACCGGAGCTGCGTCAGCTCACCTCCGTTAACGACGACGTTCTCGCTGGGAAGACGCTCGGAGATGTCGAGGAGATCTGGTATCCCTCGCTGGACGGTTACAAGATTCAGGGTTGGGTAATCAAGCCGCCGGATTTCGATCCCAAGAAGAAGTACCCGCTCATGCTGTCCATCCACGGCGGGCCGCACGCCATGTACAACGTGGGATTCAACTTCGGCTGGCAGGAGCATGCCGCCAATGGATACGTAGTGCTGTACACGAATCCTCGCGGCAGCACAGGTTACGGCAGCGCGTTCGGAAATGCCATCAAGAACGCGTATCCCGGCAAGGATTTCGATGATCTGATGGCCGGTGTCGATACCGTAATTGGTCGCGGGTACGTGGACACGAAGAATCTGTTCGTCTACGGCTGCAGCGGCGGCGGCGTCCTCACCGCCTGGATCGTCGGCCACACGGACAGATTCGCAGCAGCCTCGTCGAACTGTCCCGTCATCAACTGGATGAGCTTCGTTGGAACCACGGATGGCTCCGGGTGGTACCGCAATTTCGAGAAGCTGCCGTGGGAGGACCCGAGCGAGCATTTGCGCCGTTCACCTCTCATGTACGTGGGCAATGTGAAAACGCCGACCATGCTCATGACGGGCGTGATGGACCTCCGGACTCCCATCTCGCAGACAGAGGAGTTCTACCAAGCGCTCAAGCTTCGCAGAGTTCCAACGGCGATGATCCGCTTCAACGACGAATGGCACGGCACGAGCTCCAAACCCTCCAACTTCTTGCGGACTCAGCTCTATCTTCGCAGTTGGTTCACGCGATATGGGACGAAGGATTCCGAAAAGGTGGCCGTTGTACCGTAACTAGCAGCTAACGGAGAAATGGCAGCGATGACGACGAGCAAGCAGACAGACTGGATGGACCACCCGAGAATCCGAAAACTGCTCGAGAAAGCCAACACGCTGACGCTTGCGGAGCGTATAACACTTGTGAAGGGCCTGGTGCCGGGCATAGCGGGTCAGTTGACGGATCGGGAATACGAAGGATTCGTGGAGGACATCCGGTTCAAGGGCGAACGATTTCACGAGGCGAAATCGCATCCGGGAGAGGGCCGAGCTCAGCGTCAGGTGCCTGGCGAGCGAGAGCTGGAGGGCCGGTAGCCTTGAGTCGACCTACACCTCCTCGGCGCGCCGCTCCTCCAGCCGCCGCCGTCGCCGTTCCTTCGCCGCCGCGAAGCGCCGCTTCTCGACTTCGGTCTCCGGAAGGATCGGTGGTACCTCCACCGGACGTCCGTTCGCGTCCACCGCGACGAACGTGAGATAGCACGAATTGGTGTGACGGCGCACGCCATCTAACAGATTCTCCGCTTCCACCCGGACACCGATTTCCATCGAGGTCCGCCCCACGTAGTTCACGGACGATTTCATGATAACGAGATCGCCCAGGTGTATGGGCTCGCGAAAGTCTACTCGGTCCACCGAGACTGTGACACACGTTCGTCGCGCATGACGAATGGCAGCAACGGCTGCTGCTGTATCCATCATCGATAGTATCACGCCACCGAACACGTGACCCAGGTTGTTCGCGTGCTGAGGCATCATGATTTCCGACGTTTCGTGTTGGGAAGCTCGCACGGGACGCCCAACAGTATCGAGGGAGCTTTTCATATCGTGAATATAGTTGGACTATGTGTGGGAAGAGAAAGCGGCTCTTCGGGGAAATGGGTGAAACAGCGCTGACAGGTCAAAAAGGACGCTGCAGTTCAAGCGGAAAACGCGCATATGCCGCAGTAGAACAGTCAGACAGGATGATCAGGATGAGCAGGATAGACACAGTGCCGCATTGACTTCCGCACCCATCATGTAATTCCTGTCTATCCTGTCGAAGTACCAACCGGACTCAGAACCGTGAAATCGGCTGCACGAATCCGCGAAGACCCTGGAAAGCATTGCCCGATGCCGGTCTTCGTGACTCCCATTAGATTCCGCGCCATTAGTCATCTTCCCTGGACATCATCTGAGATGCGCCGCTCAATAGCCTGTTTCCTTGTCGCTGCGGCTTGTGGCGCCGAAGCCGCTCGCGTTCCCGGGTCCGATTCAGCAACATCGGACAGCACAGGACACACCTTCCGACCAGGCGAGACGACCAGCGCCAGTACGACGGCGCCCGACTCGGGCATCATCCGGGGACTCTACGTCAACCGTTTCGCGGCTCAGAGTCCCAGGCGAATGCGCTCCCTGATGAGACTTGCTGACACCACGGAGATCAACGCGTTCGTGATCGACATAAAGGATGAGTTCGGGCTCAACTACCGGTCGGAGGATTCACTGGTGAAGCGGAACGCCGGAAACGCCGGCGCCATCCCGAAGCTGCGCGAACTCCTCGATTCACTTGAAGCTCACGGAGTGATCACGATCGCGCGCATAGTGGTATTCAAGGACTCGGTAGCGGCCCGGGTCAATCCGGCGCATACCATGCGGAAGGCTGACGGCAAGCCGTGGCGCGACAAGCAGGGTCTTGCATGGGTAAACCCGTATGATCCCGCCATCTGGGAGTACAACATCCGCGTCGCCGAGGAGATGGCGAGACTGGGATTCGATGAGATCCAGTTCGACTACATCCGCTTTCCGGAGCCGTACAGGAGCCTGCCTCCTCAGCACTTCCCCGGCGCGAATGGCCGCTCGAAACAGCAGGCGCTGGCGGAATTCCTGAAGGTTTCATGCGGGCGAATCAGGAAGCTCGGAGCGCTATGCACTGCCGACATCTTCGGGCTCGTCACCACGGTTCCGGGGGCGCTCGAGATAGGCCAGCATTGGGAGACTCTGGCACCGCTGACCGACGTTTTGCTGCCCATGGTGTATCCATCGCACTATCCCAAGGGATCGTTCGGCGTTGCGCGCCCCAACGCGGATCCGTACACGATCGTGTACAAGGCGATTTCCCGTGCTCGCGAGCGTAACAGGGCGTTGGGGATCACCGATCAACGACACGTCCGTGCGTGGCTCCAGGCGTTTTCGCTTGGCCGCCCGACGTACGGTCCGCTCCAGGTGCGCGAGCAGAAGCGGGCGGTGTACGACGCGGGATTCGATGACTGGGTACTCTGGCACCCGGGGTCGCTCTACGACCCGTTCATCCCGGGACTGGAGAGGAAGACTGTCTCCCGGCGGAAGACGCCTTCCCCGTAGAAATGGCGCGCACGCCTTCGATCAGGCGCTCGACTTCATCATCCGACGTGTAGCACGCGCATCCTACTCGGAGCACGCCGTCGCGCGCCTGGCCCAATCTTTCTACCAGGGTAGTGGCGTAGAAGTCACCATGCGAAACAAAGACTCCGACGCCGGCTAGCCGTCGCGCCATCCCCTCAGCGGTGGCATTGGCAACCGAGATAGAGATCGTCGGCGTCCTCGGCATTCCAGGTGGTGGACCAAAGAGTGTGACCCCCTCTATTTCGGACAGGCCGTTCCACAACCTGGCGACGAGCGAGGTCGCCCGCGCGCCTAGCACGTTGAAAGCTTCGATCAGGCGCTGCCTTCGGCTACGCTCGCCAGCACGGGCGCCTGCCAGCGAAGCTAAAAAGTCCACCGCGGCGCCGGCCCCGACTATTCCCTCATGATTCTGCGTGCCGGTTTCGAGGCGCTCCGGCGGAGCTTCCGGTGCAGGCTCCAGCTTCGGTACGTCGAGCGCCGCTACGAAATCCCGCTGGCCGTATAGCACTCCTAAATGCGGCCCGTAGAACTTGTACGCCGAGAGGGCGAGGTAATCGCAGCCGATCCGACGAACATCCACGAGCTCGTGCGGGGCGTAATGAACCGCGTCAACGAAGACCAGCGCTCCAACAGAATGAGCCATCTCGGTGACGCGTTGCACATCGGTTATGGTGCCGATGGCGTTAGACGCCGCGCCGATGGCGACGAGCCTGGTCCGAGACGTGATGCTTCGCTCGAGATCGTCCCAGTCGAGCTGGCCGGAATGCGGAAGCATTCGCACCACGCGGACAGTTATTCCGCGTTCTCTCTTCAGCCGCTTCCACGGGTCGACGTTCGCGTGATGATCCAGCTCGGTGACAACGACTTCATCACCTGCGCCCCAGGACTGTCCCAACGCTCGTGAGAAATGGAACGTCAGCGTGGTCATGTTGGCGCCGAAGGCGATTTCATCCGGAGCGGCGTTCAGGAAATCGGCAAGCGCCTCGCGCGCAGACATGATGGCCGCGTCCGTTTCGACGCTCGTTGGATATACCCAGTACGTGTTGGCGTTGTGGTTGAACAGATAGTTCGACATGGCGTCCACCACGGAGCGCGGCACCTGTGTGCCGCCTGGCCCGTCAAAGTACGCGACTGGTTGGCCATTGTGCCGGCGAGCCAACGCCGGAAACTGCGCGCGGATGTCGGAAAGGGCGGAGCTCACGAGATCAC